>NZ_CAACVB010000130.1 GCF_900659635.1 Actinomadura roseirufa
GGCCGTGCCCGCCTCTCCGGTGACCCCGGGGGGCGGCCCCGTCCCGACGCCGACCGCGGGGCCGTCGACCGCGACGGCGGTGCCGAGGCCGTCCGCGCCGCCGGGCACCTCCGGCCCCACCGGCGGGCCCGGCGGGGAGTCGACCGTCACGGCGACTCCGGCGCCCACCAGAACGCCGGGCGTCACGGGCACTCCGGGGCCGGGCAACACCCCGAAGGGCGGGCCGCGGCCGCCGACCGGGACTCCGTCCACCAGCACGGACGGCCGGCCTGGGCCCACCACCCGGCCCTGACGCCCGGCGCGGTGACCTGAGCGGTGGTCGGGGACCGCGGGTCAGGTGAGGTTCGGGCCGCTCAGGGACAGGCCGGGGAGCATGTGCCAGCCGACCGTCTCCAGGACGGCGCGCAGCTGCGCCGGGATCCTGTCCAGGACGATCCGGCCCCGCCCGGCGTGCCGGGCCGCGGCGTCGGCGAGGATGTTGATCGCGCCGAGGTCGATGAAGCCGAGCCCGGCCAGGTCGAGGTGGACGTCGCCGGCGGTGGCGGCGGACGCCGCGGCGAGCGCCTGGTCGAGGATGGCGTGCCGGGAGGCGTCCAGCTCGCCCGACAGCGCGAGCCCGGCGGGCTGGAAGGTCCGCACGACGCACAGCACGGAGTCCTCGAACTCCGGGTCGGGCGTGGCGTGCACGGCGTGCGCCGCGCGCATCGCCGCGAGGTCGGCGGGCCGGCCGCGCCGCCGGTCGACCTGGCAGAGGGCGGTGACGCTCGTGCTCGGCGCGACCGCCCGGTCCAGCCGGCGTTCGAGGTCGAGCAGCGGATCGAGCCCGCCGGCGCCGCCGAGCGCCCAGGTCAGGTCGGCCGCCAGCCGGACGGCGCGGAACCCCGCCCGGCGCGCCCGGGTGAGCTCGGCGGCCAGCATCGCGGCGGCGGCGCGCGGGTCGAGGCGCTCGCCGCCGGGCGGCTCCGCCGCGAGGACGGTGAGCAGATGGGCGGGCAGGTCCGGGGTGAGGCCGGGGACCGCGTCGCGCGCCGAGCCGGTCAGGTAGACGACCTTGTCGTGCGCCAGCAGCCCGTCCCGGACGAACGCGCCCGCGATGTGGCGCTGCTCGTCCTCGCCGGAGTAGGCCAGCCAGGCGTGGTCGCCGGGCCGCAGGTCGCGGACCGGTCTGCGGACGGACCAGAGCGTCTCCATAGCGCCTTCCACACCGCCGTGTCACCGGGCCGGTCCAGACTATGACGCCGGGGCCGCGCGGTGCGGCGGGCCGTCCTTCGGGCTTTTCCAGTATCTGAGACCCAGAACGAAACAGGTCAGCGGCGCGTGTGCAGCCGGACGAACGTGCCGTCCCAGCCCGCCTTCAGCTCCACGAGATCGACCAGCAGCCGGACCGTCCACAGCCCGAACCCCTGCTGCAGCGCCGAGTCGGGCGGGATGAACCCGGTGAACGGGCCGGGCCGCCAGAACCCGTTGTCGCCGACTTCGCAGAGGAGGTCGTCGCCGTCGCGCCACGTCCACAGGCCCCTCGGCGGGACGCCGTGCTGCAGCGCGTTCGCCGCGACCTCGTTGACCGCGGTGACGAGGTTCTGCGCGGGCTGGCGGCCGAGGCCGTGCTCGGCCGCCCGCTCGGCGACGAAGGAGCGCAGCGCGTGCAGGTCGGCGCCGTCGATCGGCAGGTACTCGGCGCCCTCGGGACGGCCCGCGCGCCACGCGCGGTCGCAGCCGGCACCGAACACGGCCGGGTCGACGTAACGGCCGTTGATCAGGTCGCGGCCGTCGGTGAGCAGCAGCGGGTGCGTCCGCCGCGCCTCGGCCAGGACGTCATCGGGGAGCGTCGCGGTGTCGTAGGGGCACAGCGCCCGCGCGCCCGACCCCGCGAACACCACGTTGATCAGCGACTCGTAGCGGATCCACTCCAGCGTCTGCCGCTCGTCCCAGCGGCCCCAGACCGGCTCGGCCAGCGCGCAGACGCTGCGCGGCTCGCTGCGCTTCACGATGGCCTGGTAGTCGCGCAGGGTGCGGACGGGGTGCCGGTAGAACGCCGCCGAGTCGAAGTACTCGATCGCGGTGCCGTGCCCGGCGAACGTGTCGCGCAGCGCGGTCAGGTTGGGCTCGCGCGCCACCGCGACGACCGCCTGCCCGGACTCCAGCCCGGACTCCAGGAACGGCACGGTCACCGCGAGGAAGTCCTCGGGGCCGCTGTACATGAACGCTCGGTGCTCCAACGTCATCAGGCGATGCCCTCCGTCTCCGGGAGTGCGCGCCCGCCGCCGCGCGTGAGGCCGGGCAGCCGGTGCCAGCCGACCATCTCGATGACGTTCTCCACGTCGGCGGGGAGGTGGTCGAGGACCAGCGTCTCGTCGGCGGGCAGCGCGGTCGCGTGCTGGGCCAGCAGGTGCAGGCCGCCCAGGTCGATGAAGCCGAGCCGGGAGAAGTCCAGGTGGACGCGGCGCCGGTCCATGCTCACCTGGGACAGCTTCTCGGCGAACACGGCGTGCCGGGCGGCGTCGAGCTCGCCCTCGACCCGCAGCCCGTTGGGCTCGAAAGTACGCACGATCTTGAGGATCCCGTCGTCGAATTCGGGGTTCACTTCCACCAGGACCTCGTGGGTGTCGCGGAGGGCGGCCAGCTCGTGCGGCGGGCAGGCGCGCCGGTGAACCTGGCAGACGGCCATCGCCATGGTGCTCGGCGAGACGGCGTCGCCGACGCGGTGCTCACAGCCGAGCATCCGGCCGAGGTCGGAGCGGGACGGCCCGTTCAGGAGCCAGGTGTAGTCGGTCGTGAGGCGGACGGCGCGAAAGCCCTCGCCGAACGCCGCGTCGACCTCGGCGGCGAGGATGTCCAGCATGCGCTCGGGTTCGAAGGCGCCGTGCCGGTCGAGGCAGGCGTCCTCCCGGCTGATCAGCCGCAGCTGGCCCAGCCTGGCGTAGGTCTCGGCGTCGGCGCGCCGCCGCGGCCCGAGCCCCGGTACCCGCTCGGGCGGCGCGTCGGTGACGTAGACGACCTTCTCGTTGTGGGCCAGGCCCTCCCGCACGAAGGTTCCGATGACCTGGTCGCGCTCCTCGGCTCCGGAGTAGGCCAGCCAGCCGTGGTCGCCGGGCCGCACGGCGCTGACGGGTCGCTCGGCGAACCAGGGTGTCTCCATGACCTGCCCATCGAGGTCGGTACGGGTCCGCCCAGCGTACGCCGCCGCGGAGGTTTTGGAAGCCCAACGCATGGAGTTCCTCACGCTCTGTTGATCCCGGCGCCGACACGGGCGGCGGGGACGGCGGGGAGGCCGAGCCGCAGCCGGACCGTCGTGCCCCGGTCGCCGGTGCGGATCTGCACGATGCTGCACAGCAGCCGGACGGCCCACAGCCCGAACCGCCCGCCGGGACCGGTCGCGCCGGGCCGCGGCGGGACGAGCCCGAACGCGCTGCCGGAGGGCCACCGGCCCTCGTCGGTGACCTCGCACACCAGCGCGGGCTCGCCGGAGGTCTCGGTCCACATCCGCAGCGCGATCGGGGGAGCACCGTGCCGCAGCGAGTTCGTGACGATCTCGGTGACGGCGACGAGCAGGCGCTGGAGGTCCTCCTCGGGGAGCGGGGTCCGCCGCGCGTAGTCGGAGACGTAGGCGCGCAGCCAGTACAGGTCGGGCCGGTCGATCCGCAGCCGGTCGGTGCCCGCGGGCGGCTCGGGCAGCGGTTCGCGGTCGCACTCGGCGCTGTAGGCCCACGGGTCGATGTAGCCCGGGTTCGGCACGGCCCTGGTGTCGCGCACCGTCTCCGGATGGGTGCGCCGCGCGGCGGCGACCACGCCCGCGGGCAGTGATCCCGCGTAGGGGCACAGGATCGTCGCGCCCGTGCCGCGGAACGCGACGTTCAGGATCGCCTCGATCCGCTGCCACTCCACGACCTCGAGCGGCTGCCGCCGCTCCGCCCACACCGGGTCTCCCAGGACGCGCAGCCGACGTCCCTGCCAGGCGGTGTTGTCGGCGTCGCTGAGGCAGTCGGCCAGCGTGCGGGACGGATGCCCGTACCAGGTGGCGGCGTCGGCGAACTCCACCCCCGCCGCGGCGAGGCCGAGCTCTTCGCGCAGCAGTTCCTCCCGGCCGACGCCGGTGACCGCGAGGACGCGGTCGCCCTGGTCGACGCCGTCCCGTAAGAACGGCAGCGCGCCGGCGAGGAACTCGTCCACCCCGTCGTACGGCAGTAACCGATGGGTGAAGGGTTCACTCACGGTGGCCCACCTGCGTCCGGATCGGGGCGTCGCGGTCCGCCGTGGCTCGGCGGACTCACCCAGGGTAAGCCGCCGCCCCCTTGCCGTGCGGCCACTCTTGTTCAAATAGTGGCGCCGGTGTCCTACCGCGGTCAGCCGCTCATCGCGGACGCGTCAGGCCCTCATCGCGGACGCGTCCGGCGGTACAGCGCCGCCCTGAGACCGGGGGCCAGGTTCTCGACTAATTCATCGGGCGTCATCGACGCGATGGGATCCATCACGATGACGTAGCGCGTGAAGATGACGCCGGTGAGCTGGGCGCCGAACGCGGCGGCGCGGTGCCGGGCGTCCACGCCCCCGACGTGCTCGGCGATCCGGTCGATGATCTCCCGTCCGATCACCTCGCGCAGCAGCCGGGCCAGCTCGGCGTCCTGGATCGCGGCGGTGAGCAGCAGCCGCAGCCGCGGGCCGCCCTCGGGGTCGTCCCAGGTGCCGAGCAGCGCCCGCAGGACGCGTTCGGGCAGCGTGGCGGGGTCGCCGGGCAGGGCGGCGGCGAGCACGTCCGGCGGGCTGGTCAGCAGCCCGAGCACCGCGCCGAACAGCCCCTTCTTCGACCCGAAGAAGTAGCTGATCAGGGCGGCGTCCACGCCGGCCTCGGCGGCGATCGAGCGCATCGTCACGGCCGCGTAGCCCTCGGCCAGGAAGCGGCGGCGGGCGACCGCGAGGATCTCCTCCCGGGTGCCGGGGCTCCCGCGCCGCCGGCCGCGCGCGGCCCCCGATTTATTCATCACGATTGAAATATAGCTCCGCGCGGGCCAGGTTCGAGGGGTAGGGCAGGACCCGTCCCAGGAGGCTTCCATGGCCACCACGCCACCCGTCCAGGGCACGGTGCACCGCGCGGTGCTGCCGGCCGTGATGCTCGCCCTGGCCACCGTCGTCTCGGCGGTGGCGTCCCTCAACACCGCGGTGCCGTCCATCGCCCGCGACCTCCACGCCACCCAGACCGAGCTGGCGTGGGTCATCGACGCCTACGCGCTCGTGTTCGCCGCGCTGCTGCTCCTCGGCGGCGCCATCGGCGACCGCTACGGCCGCCGCCGCGCCCTGGCCGCAGGGCTCGTGGTCTTCGGCGCCGGGTCGGCCGCCGCACTGGCCGCCGACGGTCCCGGCTGGCTGATCGCGGCGCGCGGCGTGCTCGGCGTCGGCGCCGCCCTGGTCATGCCGGCCACGCTGTCGACGATCACCGCGACGTTCCCGCCGGACCGGCGCACCCGGGCCGTCGGCACCTGGGCGGGCGTGGCGGGCGCGAGCGCGGTGTTCGGGCTGCTGGTCTCGGGCGGCCTGCTGGAGGTCTGGTCCTGGCGCTCGATCTTCGTGCTGAACGTGGTGCTGGCGGCGGTCGCGCTCACCGTCACCCTCGCGGTCGTGCCCGAGTCCGCCGACCCGGACTCGCCGCGGCTCGACCTGACCGGCGCCCTGATCACCGTCGCGGGCCTGGGCGCCGGGGTCTACTCGA
Source organism: Actinomadura roseirufa (assembly GCF_900659635.1). Classification (GTDB taxonomy): domain Bacteria; phylum Actinomycetota; class Actinomycetes; order Streptosporangiales; family Streptosporangiaceae; genus Spirillospora; species Spirillospora roseirufa. The sequence goes on from NZ_CAACVB010000130.1 coordinate 5,705, forward strand.
TCATCGAGGCCCCGGCGCACGGCTGGGCGAGCGCCCGCACGCTGGGCGGCCTCGCCGTCGCGGCGGTCGTCCTCGCGGGCTTCGCCGGCTGGGAGCTGACCCGCCCGAACCCGCTGCTGGACCCGCGGCTGTTCCGCGTCAGGGCCTTCTCGGCGGGAACCCTCTCGATCACCGCGCAGTTCTTCGCCTTCTTCGGATTCGTGTTCATCACCCTGCAATACCTGCAGCTCGTAAAGGGGAACGGCCCGTTCCTCGCGGCCGCGAGCCTCCTGCCGATGGCCGCCGCGATGATGCCCTCGGCGCGCGGCATCGCGCCCCGGCTGGCGAGCCGGTTCGGCGCCCGCCGCGTCGTCCCCGCCGGGCTGCTCCTCGCCGGCCTCGGCCTGTTCCTGCTGTCCCTGCTGGACGAGACCAGCGGCTACTGGCCGCTCCTGGCCGGACTCATCCCGCTCGGCGCCGGGATGGGACTGGCCATGACCCCGGCCACCGCCGTGATCACCGACGCGCTCCCCGCGGCCAAGCAGGGCGTCGGCTCGGCGGTGAACGACCTGGCCCGCGAACTCGGCGGGGCGCTCGGCATCGCCGTCCTCGGCAGCCTGCTCCAGTCGTCCTACCGCGGCGCCCTGGACACCGGCGGCCTTCCCGAGCCGCTGGCCGAGCAAGCCCGCGCGTCCGTCGCGCTGGCGACCCGCCTCGGCCCGCCGGTCGCCGACCAGGCGCGGGCGGCCTTCGCGGACGGCCTGCACACCGCGCTGTTCGCCGCGGCCGTCACCCTCGCGGTCACGGCCGTCGCCGTCGGCGCCCTGTTCCGGAGCACCGGCGACCAGAACACCCCGGGCCCGTCCGAGCGGCCCGCCCCGCAACCGGTCCCGGGCACGGCGCGGACGGAGCCATGAGGCGATGCCGTCGGGTCGACCTCGCGCCCATGAGCACCCGCGCTGGACCGGTCGCCGTTCACGCCCGGATTTCGCTGTCGTGCTGATCGGCCGGGACGCTAAGCTGAACGGGCTTCCTCAGCGAAGCACCGGCGGGCGTGGCGAAGTAGGTATACGCGGCAGGTTTAGGTCCTGTTGGTGGAGACACCGTGGGGGTTCGAGTCCCCCCGCCCGCACACGCCGAGCCGATCACGAGTCGTACATCCGGCGCGGCCGCGCCGAGGACGCCGTGGCGCGCTGATCCCCGGGGCCGAGTGTCCGGCCGCCGGGGATCTTGTGGTGGATCAGTGGGGAGCGCTGTCCGTCCAGCCCAGCTCAAGGAACAGCTGCTGGGTGTAGATGGTGCCGGGCTTCATGCCCGCCGTCTCGGCGCCCTTGCCCGAGACGAGAACGGTTTGGGTGCCGAGGACGCGGTACGTCCGGGGCTGCAGCAGGAGCTCGGTGTCGAAGGTGCCGCGTTCGTCCGATACCCGGGCGGCCAGCGCGATGGCGGTACGCCCCCGAGTGTCCGTTACCTTCCCGGCGTTGCGGATGCCCGGGGTGTCGGCCAGGACGCGGAAGACGGCCGCGTTGAGCTTCGGCGACCCGGACTGGGCCAGGAGGGAGCCGGCCCGCGTGAGCTCGTTGCCCGGCCCGCCCTCGCCGGACCGGCTGCGAAGTTCCCGCCGCAGCGCCGTCCTGTCGTCGGCCAGCGCCTCACGCTGCCGCTGGGTCAGCATCTTGTTCTTGCCGCAGGTCTGCGGCGTCGTCGCGCACTTCTTGGCCTCTGCGTCCAGGTAGGCGGTGGCCTGCTTCTTCTGCGCGGGCGTCGTGCGCCGGATGTCCCAGGGCTCGGTGGCGGTGGTCTGCTGGATCTGGCCGCCGTTGGACAGGACGCTCCAGGTCGGCGGTGATCCGGCGCGCTGCCAGGCGGCCCGGTCGGCGGCCTTCTGCGGTTGCGCCCCGGCGAATCGGCTGCGGAAGACGTCGTCGGTCTCGTCGGTGCGGCCGATCCACTGGTCGATCTCCAGCTGGGCGCCGGTGATCACGTAGTCGCCCGCCGCCACGTGGTACGCCTGACCGTTGATCACGTGGGAGTGCAGGTAGCGGCCGGCCGGCGCCGACGCGGCGCCGTGCGCGGCGGCGAGCAGCATCTGCCGCGCGGTGAGCTCCGTCCCCTGGGTGGTCCTGGCGGAGGGGAAGCCGCCGCTCAGCGCGACGGCGACCGCGGTCGCGGCGGCGGTCGCCGCCACGCCGAGGCTCAGCCGGAAGGTCATGCCCCGTGGCCGCGGCCGGGGCCTGGCCTGGGCGAGGACGCGCCGCCGTCCCTCGGCGATCACCTCTGCCGACGGCGGAGCCTCCGCCAGAAAGCTCCGGATCATGCGCTGGTCATCCATGGTCGTCCTCCTCGAGTGCGGCGCGCACCTTCTTGCGGGCGCGGCTCAGCCGCGACCCGACCGTTCCGTACGAGACTCCGAGCGCCTGCGCGATCTCTTCGTGGGAGAGGTCGCAGACGGCGCTGAGCAACAGGACGTCGCGCTGCCCGCGCGGCAACGCGGCCAGCGCCTTGGCCAGGCGCGGCTGCAGGCCCTCGGCGCGGACCCAGTTCACGACGCGGTTCTCGTGGCTGTCGGCGACCTCGTCGAGGCCGAGCTTGCCCAGGGCGCGGTACCGGCGCACCTCCTGACGCCGGTGCTGGGCGATCAGCCGCGTCGCGATGCCGAACAGCCAGGGCCGGATCGCGCCCTTCTCCGGGTTGTACCGGCCTTGCTTGCGCAGCGCGATGAGAAAGGTGTCGGCGGCGACATCGTCGGCGACGTCCCGGCCCAGACGGCTGGCGACGTAGCCGTGGATGGCGGGGAAATGCTCGTCATAGAGCGCGGCGAAGGCGTCGGGCGTGCGTGCGGCCGGTTCGGCGATCCGCGCGCCCTTCACGTTCTGGCCTGCATCGTGGGAACCTTCCGGTGAGCGAGAGCTGTCACCGGTACTCCGACGAAGGCCCCGGATCCTTTCCCCGGCCCGACATGATCGTTCCAGGGCGGCCACCGCACTGTACGCGCGGCGGCCCCCGGGGACGCCGCCGGACGCCGGCGCCGACCGCCCCCCACGAGGCCGGGACGGACGCGGTCGCCGAATGATCCGATGAGAGACGTCCGGGCGTGGCTACTCTTGATCTTGGCCCCGAACCCGCGTCCCGGAGATGAGCGTTGACGGTTGCAGAGCCTCGCCAAGTCGGCCCACTCGAAGCCGTAGAGTGCCTGTTCAGGTCGTGGCTGCCCAGATGGCGGCTCACGATCGTCGGAGGCGCGGTTCCCGAGGAGGAGTGGAGCTCCAAGCCCTCCTTGACCGAGGTGACAGGGTACGGGGCGTTCCCAGGAACCTTCGCCGGCTCCGGCGGGCAGCGCCACCCAGTCGCGGTGGAGCGGTTCGACATCGAGGACCCGGACGAGACGTCCGACAGCGCTTTGCACGCGTCCTGGGGGCGGCCCACCGGGGGCTCCGAACAGACGTATGAGTTCCTCATCGGAGCCCTGGAGTCCGGTGGCGGCCTAGACCGGCGAGGCCGAGCATTGGCCGGATACGCCGCCGGTGCCCTGGTGGCAGACGCCACAGACCTGCTGTGGATCATCGCCGCAGGCGAACCGGGTGGCCCAGCTCTTGACGATGAGCTGCACCTACTGGTGCGCAGTGGGAGGACCACACGGCGGCTGTCGCTGGCCCCCGCCCCGATCGTCTCCAGAACCTCCGTTGAGGCCGAATATCGAATCGCCTGTGTCACTGCCCTCCTGAGTGAATTCCTCGTGATCAACAACACCGACGCGGTGACATTCGAGGTGAGTTTCGGAACCCACGACGTCGACCTCGACGGCCCTGATCCCCACGAGGCCTTTCGGGCAGGCTGGCCAGGGGACGGGCACTGGCTGATCGCCGACGAGAACGACGACGAGGATGACGACGTCCTCTGGCCGCTGGACGCGTCCTCCCTGGAAGCAACGCTGACCGAGTCGGAACGGAACATCGTCCAAGCGGCCCGGGCCACGAGCATGCTCTGGGAATTCGATGACACGACCCCCGAGATTCCCGGCGACGAACTCGTCTCCTGGCTGGCCCGCGACCTGTACGAGACGATCATCAACGAGGTCAGCGGAAAATCCGGAACCCTTCTCGCCTTCGCCAAGAAGTTCCCCCTGGACGAGGTTCTTTACGGTGAAGGGGATTCATGCCTCCTCATGGTCGGCTCGGAACGCACCGCCCTCGTCTACATGAGCAGCTGATCGCCGTCGGCGAAACTCTTCGAGATCTTCTTGACTCTGGCTGAGGAACTGCACTTCGGGCGGACCGGCGGACCGGCTCGGTGTCAGCGGCGCCCGGGTCAGCCAGACCATCAAGCGGCTGGAGGTCCGGTTCGGGGCGGCTTTTCGCGAATTTCGATTCGCATCCATTCTCGAAGTGTGCTATTCATCGAGAATGCCCGACGTAGATGATCTGCACTCCGGGGCCCGGGAGGCGGCGGTCATCGCGCTGGCCGCGATCGACGAGGGCGAGGCCACCACGGCCCTCTACCGGATGTTCGATCGTCACGGCTGTCACGGTTCGGCCGGGCGGTTGCTGGCGCATTTCACCGGCGAGACCGAACCCACGACGGAAGAGCTCATCGAGTCCCTGCCCGGGGTCGACAACTTCCTCGGCGTGCTGACCTCGGCCGCCCTGGGCGAACGGGGCGCGGCGGCGGTCCCGGCATTGCTCGCGGCGCTGCGCGCGTTCCCCTTGCCGACCCCGCCTGACTCCGGCCAATGGTTCGGCGACGAGACGACCAAGTACCGGCTGATGTACGCCCTGGGACGGGCCGGCGCGGCTGCGGCGCCCGCGACGTCGACCCTGCTGGCCGTCCTGGAGGACGAGGGAACCTACCGGGACACCCGGCACCAGGCGGAGGCGACCCTGCGGGCGATCGGCCTGCCGGAGACGGTAGACACGATCGCCGCCGAGGTCCGGCGGCGTGCCGATCTCGCCGTCCAGATGGGGGACGGCGACGAGGCGGTGGACTTCAGCCTCTTGCTCGACGTGCTGACGGGCATGCCGGCCGCGGCCCTGGCGAACTCCGGTGAGCTCGGACCGGCTCTGGACGCGGTGCGCCGCCGCTTCGGCGACGGTCTCAGGACACATGAGGAAGACGGCGAAGTCTGTGAATACACCGTCTTGGAGATACGGCTCGCCGACGACATCGACGAGAAGCTCGCCGAGCACTTCACGTGAGGATCGAGCGTCGTTATTCGCGGTCGCCGCACTTCTGATAGCCGCTACGCCTGTGCAGACGACGCCGGACAACTCGGCCAAGGAATTCGTGGCTTGCGAACTCGTCACGGGGGACTGGGAGATACAACGCGACCGAGGACGTCTACGCGTTCAACTCGCAGGCCAACGGCCTCTGGGTGGCGGCGGAGATCGACTACACCGGCAGCGGCGCCGCGATGCTCCGCGCGCGGTCGACGGCGATCGGGACCTGGGAGAAGCGCGTCCCACATGGTGGGTGGGCTGGTGTACGCGCGTATCGGCTTGGCCGCCTTGTTCACTGGACGAGCGTGCGGCTGTACCTGCGCACCGGCCGTCGTGCCTGGCCGATCATCGACCGCGCCGTCTGCAACTTCGTGGTCGTCTACACCGGCGTCACCTGAAGGCGAGCCTCCTGTGGAGGAGTGTCCTTGCGTTCAGAATCGCCGGCCGCTCAACGGCTGTCTTGAATCTGCGCAGGTCGACCGCGTGCGTGAATTGGAGCGGATTTGAGGGGCAGGGGCACCCCCGAGCGCGGGTTCGAGGAGCGTCGCTGCGCGGACGGCCTCTCCGAACCCGCAGCGCACCGGCCGCAGGACCCCGCTCGGGCGGACCCGCGGCCGGTGCGCGCCCTCCGGAGGACGGCCGAACGTGAGGGCGGCGGCCGGGCGGGTCGTCACGATCTGTGTGACGCGCCGGGTGCGGGGGTCGCCGGTGGCCAGGCCGCCAGGGTGAGGTCGGCGACGCGTTCGAGGTCGTCGCGGGAGGCGCCGCCTGCGGCCTGAACCGACAATCCGTAGGAGACCGACCAGACGTAGTGGGCCAAAGCTGAGCAATCCGCGTCCGGGGGAAGGTCGCCTTCGGCGCGGGCGCGTTCGAAGCGCTCGGACAGGGCGGCCTCGGACGCACGGCGCCGCGCGGCGATCTCGTCGCGGACGGACTTGTTCTGCTCGCCGGTCACGAGCGCGCCCTGGACGAAGAGGCAGCCGCCGGGACCGCGCGTCGCGACCGCGATCGCGCCGCGGAGGAGGGCTTCGACGACGGCGCGCGCGGTGGGTTCGGTCTGTGCCGTCAGGACGTGGGAGGCCGGACCTCGCACGTATCTGTCCAGCGCCTTGCGGAAGAGGGTCTCCTTGTTGCCGTAGGCCGCGTACAGGCTGGGGCGGTTGATGCCCATCGCCTCGGTGAGGTCGGACAGGGCGGTTCCCTCGTAGCCCTGCCGCCAGAAGACCTCCAGGGCGCGGTCGAGCCGTTCGTCCAGGTCGAACTCGCGGGGACGTCCGGTGGCCATGTGCTGCCCTCCTTCCTTATGTACCGGTCGATATAGTATCGTTCCCTCTTCTATACCGCTCGGTACACAATGGAGGTCGTCATGCTTCTCGAAGGCAGGGTCGCGCTGGTCACGGGAGGTTCGAGGGGAATCGGCGCGGCAACGGCGCGCGCACTCGCCGAGCAGGGCGCGGACGTCGCGCTGACCTATGCCGCGTCCGCGGACAGGGCGAAGGAGGTCGTCCAGGACGTCGAGCGGGCCGGGCGCAGGGGCGCCGCCTACCAGGCCGACCAGGCGGATCCGGCGCGGATCGCCGACCTGGTCGCCACGGTCGTGGCGGACTTCGGCCGCCTGGACGTCCTGGTCAACAACGCCGGCGTGAGCAGCCGGGACGTCCTTGCGGGAGAGGGCGGCGATCCGGCGGCGCGTGACCGGCTGTACGAGGTGAACCTGAACGGCGTGGTGGCCGCGATCCGCGCCGCCGCCCCGGTCCTCGGCGAGGGCGGGCGGATCATCACGATCGGGTCCACGCTGTCGGAGCTGGCGCGGTGGCCGGGCAACGCCGACTACGCCGCGACCAAGGCCGCGATCATCGGATACAGCAAGGGCGCGGCCCGAGACCTGGGCCCGCGCGGCATCACCGTCAACGTCATCCGGTCGGGCGCGGTGGCCACCGAGATGAACCCCCCGGACGGCCCGTTCGCCGACGCTCAGCGGGACGCCAACGCGGTGGGCCGCTTCGGACGGCCCGAGGAGATCGCGGCCGGCGTGGTCTTCCTCGCCGGCCCGGGAGCCTCCTACGTCACCGGCGCCGTCCTCGACATCGACGGCGGATACCTCGCCTGAGCCCCGCCCGGCCACCGCCCCCGCCGAGTCCCGCCAGAGTCCGGTCGGCGCTTGCGTTGCGAACCCATTTGGAGGGTGGGTTAGGGGGTGGCTGGGGGGCGGGTTGCTATTTGGGTTCGGAAGCGGCCTGGGGTTAGGCCGAATTCTCTTTGGAAGGCGTGTGAGAGTGCGTAGGGGCTGCCGTAGCCGACCTGGTCGGCGATGGTGGCCAGGGTGTCCGGGGTGTCGCGGAGCAGGGTGGCGGCGCGGGTGAGGCGCCACCAGGTGAGGTAGGCCATAGGCGGGCGGCCGACCATGGTGGTGAAGCGGCGCGCCAGGGTGGGGCGGGAGACGCCCGCTTCTGTGGCCAGGCGGTCGTTGGTCCATGGGGCGGCCGGGTCGGAGTGCAGTGCGCGCAGGGCGGCGGCCGTCACCGGGTCGCTCAGGATGGCGGGCCAGGCTCCGCTGGTGGCGTCGGCCATCCAGGCGCGGACCATGTAGATGAGGAGGAGGTCGAGCAGGTTCGGGAGTGCGATGCAGGCGCCGGGGCGTCTCTCGTTCAACTCGCCGGCCAGCAGGTCGATCGCGGCGCGGAGTTCGGGGTGGGCGCCCAGGCGATTGGGGAGGTGAATGATTGTGGGCAGCTCCGCCATGAGCGGGTGCAGGCGGCTGCAATCGAGCCGGTATTTGCCGCAGAGCAACTCCGCCTCGACCTGATCAAGCGGTCCCGCCGGCGCGAGCGCCTTTTCGAACGGCACTGCCTTCTTGAGCGCGAGCGCCGGGTCGAGGGGGGCGTCGGCCATGACGTGGCCCGTGCCGTGGGGGATGAGCACCGCGTCGCCCACGCTCAGGGACACCGGGGCGCCGTCATCGGGCAGCAGCCAGCAACCGCCCTTGAGGACGACGTGGAAGCCCGCGCCGCCGTAGGGGGCCAGCCGTACGCACCAGCTTCCGTTGACCCGCACTCGGTCGGACGAGGGCTGCCCGAGGCGGACGGTGGAGATCGCGTCACTCACCACGTCCATGCCTGCATTGTACGCCTTGCCTCAGCGATGAGACGAATGCGTATCTGAGTGAGTCAGGCGAGCATTGAGAGGATCGTCCAGGCTTTCTAGGGTCGGACGCATGGCTACCGAGAGCATGCCCGGCATCGTGCTGGGGGACGTCGAGGTCATCCGGGTCGTCGAGTGGCAGGGGCCGTTCGCGCCCGTGTCCGAGCTGTTTCCGCAGATTGATGAGGAGGTCTGGAAGGACAATGAGGACTGGCTGGCCCCAGATCACTGGGAGCCCGACACCGGCCTGATAGTGGCCGCGCTACAGACCTGGGTGCTGCGCAGCGGCGGACGGACCGTCCTGGTCGACACCGGAGTGGGCAACGGCCGCGAGCGGCCCGCGTTTCCGGCGTTCCACCACTGGCAGGGGGATTTCCTCGGCCTGCTGGCCAAGGCCGGTGTCCGCCCACAGGACGTCGACGTCGTCGTGAACACGCATCTCCACGTCGATCACGTCGGCTGGAACACGGTCGACGCGGACGGGGAGTGGGTACCGACGTTCCCCAACGCTCAATACCTTCTTCCGGCCGCGGACGATTCCCACTTCGGCCCGGACAACGCGTACGGGAACGGTCGGCAGGTGGACGATCGGCTGATGTACGAAGACAGCATCGCGCCCGTCCATCGGGCCGGGCAGGTGGTGCTGTGGGACGGCCTCCATCGCATCGACGAGCACCTCACCCTGGAGTCCGCACCCGGCCACACCCCCGGCTCGTCGGTGCTGCGGCTGGCATCCGGAAGCGACCGGGCGGTCTTCGTCGGGGATCTGATGCACAGCCCCGTGCAGGTCGTCCAGGACGCTTGCAACAGCTGGGCCTGCACGAGCCCGCGACAGGCGGCGGCCAGTCGTCGCCGGATCCTCGAACGGGCCGCCGATGAACGCGAGCTGGTCGTCCCCGCGCATTTCGGCGGGGCGGGTGCTCTGGAGGTCCGGCGGGACGGAGACGGGTTCGGCCTCGGTCCCTGGGCGACCGCGTTCGGGTGAGGTGACCTGGTCGCGGACGCCCCGTCCCGGACGCGGCCGGACCTGGACATGGTGCTGCGGGGCGTGAACGGCGCGGCGGCCGGGCGGCCGGTGCCCTGATCGGGGCCCGGCCGCCCGCGGCTGATGCTCGGTGGCGGTGCCGGCGAGAGGAGTCGGCTTACGGGCACCGTGAAGGTGAGTGTCGTGCCTCTTGGAGGAGGATGAATTCCCGCCGCTCGGGCACGGGACGCGGCCCCGCGGGGCCGGACGTGAGCAGGCGGCCGGGCACCCGGCGCGCCGTCAGACGGCCAGGTCGCGGCGCAGGCGTTCCACGTGGCCGGTGGCCTTCACGTTGTAGTACGCCTTCTCGATCTTCCCCTCGGGGTCGATGATGAACGTCGAGCGGATGACGCCGACGACGAGCTTGCCGTACAGCTTCTTCTCGCCGTAGGCGCCGTACGACTGCAGCGTCTCCGTCTCCGGGTCGGACAGGAGCGGGAAGGTGAGGCCCTCCTTCTCGCGGAACTTCGCGAGCTTGGCGGGGGCGTCGGGGGACACGCCGATGACGGTGACCCCCGCGGCCTCCAGTTCGGGGAGGCTGCCCTGGAAGTCGACCGACTCCTTGGTGCAGCCCGGGGTCATGGCCGCGGGGTAGAAGTAGAGGATCACGCGCTTCCCGCGCAGCGAGGTCAGTGACACCGGCTCGGAGTCGGCGTCGGGAAGCTCGAAATCGGGGGCGAGGTCGCCCGGCTGCAGCCGCTCTGACACCCTGTCCTGCCTTTCGCTCGGTTGACGGGTCCAAAGGTACCGGCTGGGGTATGGCGGACGTCCAAGGGGAAGACCTGCGACACTGTTCGGATCATGCGTCGCTCGACAGGACAAGGACACGGCATGGCTGACACGGCCCGCGACCCGGAGGCGCTGGAGCGGGAGATCGAGCGCACCCGCCTGGAACTCGCGCGCACGATCGACGAGCTGGCGGACCGCGTCAACCCCCGGAACGTCGCGCAGCGCGGCGCCGAGCGGCTCAAGGAGGAGGCCGGGCACGTCGCGCAGGCCGTCGGGGCGCTGGTGCGGCAGGACGGCGAGAAGGACGAGGCCGGTGGGCCCGACCGCCGCGCGCTGATCGCGGGCGCCGGGGTCGCGGTGGCGCTGACCGCCCTGGTGCTGCTTCGGCGCAGGCGCAAGCGCCGCTGAGTCCGCCGCTGGAGGCGCCGGTCCGCGATCCGCGGCCGGCGCCTTTTCGCGTGCCGGGCCCGGGACGGCCGGGAGCGGTCAGTCCAGGGACGGCGGGGTGGCGGTGAAGCGGGCCACGACCGCGGCGCGGACGGTCTGCGCGGCGGGCTCCAGGTCGATCGCCTCGGGCTCGTCCGGCGCGCCGCCGGGGGCCCTGCCGTACCCGGCGGCGAGGGCGACCGGGTACTCGGCGCTCGTTCCGCCGAGTCCCTCGTCGGAGAGCTCGACGAGGCCGGTGAGACGCGAGCCGAGCGCCTCGGCGTAGCTGCGGGCCCGGGTGACCGCCTCGTGCACGGCCTGCCGGGCGGCGCGGGCGTAGACCTCGCTGTCGCGGCGCAGCGCCCACTCGGGGCCCTGCACGGAGGTGCGCTCCAGGTTGCCGAGCTGCGTGATCATCCCGCCGAGGTCGGTGAAGTCGCGGACGGTGATCTTGATCCACGCGGTGCCCTGGTAGGCGCGGATGTCGCCCTCGCGGCGCCGGTACTTCAGCAGCGGGGTGATCAGCAGCCCACCGGTCTCGATCTTCTCGACGGCGTCGCCGAAGGACTCGACGAGCCTGAGGCACTGCTTGTTGCGCTCGGTGAGCCGGTCGAGCGCGGTGCCCCTGTGCTCCTCCTGCGCCTGGACGTGCACCGAGAGCCGGGCGATCTCGGGCTCGACCTCCAGGACGGCCTCGCCGCGCACACTGATCAGGGGAGCGTCGATCATACCGGCCAACCTAGTCCCTGGACGGGCGGTCAGAGGAAGGTTCGGCCCTCGCCGCGGTAGGTCGGGACGGTCCGGACGAGCCGGTCGCCGTCGATCAGGTGCAGGTCGGCGAAGCGCTCGCACAGCTCGCCGGCCTTGGTGTGGCGGAACCAGACGCGGTCGCCGACGGAGAGCAGGTCGGCGGCGCGGCCGAGCAGCGGGGTCTGGACCTCGCCCGCGCCCTCGTCCGCGCGGTAGGACAGCCCGGTCGGCAGGTACGGCTGGGGGAGGCGGACGCGGTCGCCCGGCCCGGAGGCGAGGTAGCCGCCGCCGAGGCAGGTGACGACGCCGGGGCCGGGACGGCGGACGACCGGCAGGGCGAACAGCGCGGCGGGCCGTCCGCTGAAGGCGGAGTACTGGTCGAACAGGTGCGGCTGGTAGAGGCCGGAGCCCGCGGCGACCTCGGTGACGGCGCGCTCGGCCGCGGTCGTCTCGACGCTGCCGGTGCCGCCGCCGTTGACGAAGCGGAGGTCGGTCAGCTCGCGGACGGCGCGCACGATCGCGGCCCGCCGCCGGGCCAGCTCGACGCGGGACCTGCGCTGGACGGCGCGGATCGCGCGGGCGCGGGCGGGCCGGCCGGGCGGCAGGTCGCCGACCCCGGCGATCTGCGCCTCGTAGGCCATCAGCCCGGCGAGTTCGAGGCCGGGCCGCTTGAGGATCCGCTCGGCGAGCGCCGCCACCTGGGCGGGGGTGCGCAGCGGGGAGCGCAGCGCGCCGATCGTGACGCGGCCGCCGAGCGGGCGGTAGGAGGCGTCGATGTCGACGCAGACCCGGAGCGGGCGGCCGCCCCCGGCGGCCTCGATCAGGTCGAGGTGCTCGGCGGAGTCGACCATCAGGGTGACGGCGCGGGCCGCGGCCGGGTCGGCGGCGAGCGCGGCGACGGCGGTCCGGTCGGTGGTCGGGTAGGCGACGAGGATGTCGTCGCTGACTCCGCGCTCGTAGAGCCAGAGCGCCTCCGGGAGGGTGAAGGCCATGACTCCCGCGAACCCGTCCATGGCGAGGACCTCGGTGAGGAGCTCCCGGCAGCGCACCGACTTGCTCGCGACCCGGATCGGCTTCCCTCCGGCGCGGCGGCGCAGATCCGCCGCGTTGGCCCGCAGCGCCGCCAGGTCGACGACGGCGAACGGTGCCTCCAGGCCCGCGGTCACGGCGTCATAGCGGTCCCGCAGGTTCATCCCTGTCACTCTTCCAGGGTACCGCCTGAATATGAAAAGCCCTCATGTTAATGGGAGGTCGGGGCTCAGTACGAAGCGCCCAGTTCGGCTGCCAGGCGCAGTGCCGCCGCGTAGGACTCCTCGTGGGCCTCGCGCAGGTGCGCCAGGGCCGGGTCCAGGCGGGCGTTCACCAGCTCGGCGGCCACCGACGCGACGTCCTCGACGGCGAAGTGCCCGGCGAAGAAGTCGCGCAGGAAGCGCTCCTGGTGGTCGAACGGCTCGCGCGGCATGCCCGGCCCGTACGCGCCGCCGCGCGCCGAGGCGATCACGAACCGCCGCCCGGTCAGGGACATGCGCGGGAATGTCACCTGGTCGATCCACGCCTTGAGCGAGGCCGGGACGGTGAAGTTGTACATCGGCGTGGCGACGAGGACGACGTCGGCGGCGACCAGCTCGTCCAGCAGCGGCTCCAGGACGGCCCACGCCTCGGCCTGGGCGGGCGTACGGACGGCCTCCTTGTAGCGGTCGATCTCGGTGATGCCGTGTTCGAGGACGTGGTCGCACAGCTCCGTCCACGCCTCGCCGATGAACGGGACGGGGTCGGCGGCGAGGTCGCGGTGGACGTAGTGGCCGCCGGGGTGGGCCTCGCGCCAGGCGGCGGCGAACGCCTCGCCCACCTCCCGGCTGACGGAGCGGCGCCGGGCGCTGGCGTCGAGGTGGAGCAGCGTGGTCATGAATCCTCCCGGAGCAATAAGTGGACGTGATGTCCGCTTGGACTGTAGCTCTATGTGGACATGTTGTCCACTTCTCCTCCGATGGGTACAGTCGCCCGCATGGATCCCCGTACCGACCTGCTCACCGGCCGGCCCGCCGGGGCGGGCGCCCGGCCCCGCGAGCGCGCGGACGCCGCCCGGAACCGGGCGAAGGTGCTCGACGCGGCCGCCGGGCTGTTCGCCGCCGGGGACCCGCGCGCCGTCACGATGGACGACATCGCCAAGGCGGCCGGAGTCGGGCGCGGCACGCTGTACCGGCGCTATCCGGACACCGCCTCCATCGCGCTGGCCCTGCTGGACGAGCACGAGCGCCGCCTCCAGGAGGAGATGCTGCGGGGGGACCCGCCCCTCGGGCCCGGCGCGCCGCCGTCCGACCGCCTGGCCGCCTTCTACGGCGCCATGATCGACCTGCTGGAGGCGCACCTCGACCTGCACCTCGGCGCGGAGACGGGCGGGAAACGGCTCACCACCGGCGCGTACGGGTTCTGGCGCGCCCACGTCCGGACCCTGCTCGCCGAGGCCGGAACCCCGGAGCCGGACGCGCTCGCCGACGTCCTGCTGGCGCCGCTCGCGTCCGAGGTCTACGCCCGCCAGCGCGAGCAGGGCCGGACGCCGGAGGAGATCATCGCCGCGCTGGCCCACCTCGCCCGGCGCCTTCTCGCCCCGCACTCGCCCTGATGAGGGGACTCGCGGGCGTGGCGGGCCGCGCCGCGGGCCCGCGGACGTAAGCTCGTAGCACACGAGTCCCGGACGGCCGAGGGCCGACGCTCCGCGCCCGGCGGGACGCCGGCGCCGGCCCGGGGCGAGCCGTCATCGGACGTCCCGCCCGGGCTCCCCGCGAACGACCACGGCGGAAGTGAGACCGTGAACGAATATGTGCTGACACTGTCGTGCCCCGACAGGCCGGGGATCGTCGCCGCCGTCTCGGGCCTGCTGGCCGAGCGCGGCTGCAACATCCTGGAGAGCCAGCAGTTCGGCGACCGCGAGCGCGACACCTTCTTCATGCGGGTGCAGTTCGCGGGCGTCGCCGGGACCGATGCCGACGAGCTGCGCGGCGCGTGCGCGGCGCTGGCGTCCGAGCTCGGCCTGGACTGGCGGCTGCACGACCTCGCGGCCCGCCCGCGCGTGCTGATCATGGTGTCGAAGGGCGGGCACTGCCTGAACGACCTGCTGTACCGGCAGCGGTCCGGGCTGCTCGACATCGACGTCGTCGCCGTCGTGTCCAACCACCCGGACCTGCGGCCGCTCACCCAGTCGTACGGGATCGACTACCACCACCTGCCCACCGGGCCGGGCGGCAAGGCCGCGCAGGAGGCGGAGATCCTCACGCTGGTCGAGCACTACCGCGCCGACCTGGTCGTCCTGGCCCGCTACATGCAGATCCTCTCCGACGACTTCTGCGCCAAGCTGCCCGGCAGGATCATCAACATCCACCATTCGTTCCTGCCGAGCTTCAAGGGCGCCCGCCCCTACCACCAGGCGCACGCCCGCGGCGTCAAGGTGATCGGGGCCACCGCGCACTACGTGACGGCCGACCTGGACGAGGGGCCGATCATCGAGCAGGAGGTCGCGCGCGTCGACCACGCCCACAGCCCCGAGGAACTGGTCGCCGTCGGCCGCGACGTGGAGTGCCTCGCGCTCGCCCGCGCCGTCCGCTGGCACGCCGAGCACCGCGTCCTGCTCAACGGCGACCGCACGGTCGTCTTCCGCTGAGTCCATTGCGAGCCCGGCCCACTTCGCCCGCGTGGTGGCTGAGGATCACTTCTAGACGGGGGCCCTAGGGCCCTACGGCGTCCTTCGCGCGCTCCGTAGCGTTCCTGCTGATCGGATAGGCATCGAGGTTCAGCGAGGAGTGCGACCATGGGCAGGCGCGTGATCCTGATCGGGCTTTCCACCGCCGCCGTCGTGACGGCGGGCGGGCTGGGGGCGGCGGCGCTGGGATCGGCGGGTCGGGATCCGCGGGCCCATCAGGCGGCGCCGGTGAGTGCGCCGGAGGGCGGGGTCGTCGTCCACGTCGACCCGGGCGGCGGGGCGGCGAAGCAGGCGGCGGCGGGGACGGTGTCGTCGCTGGAGGAGGCCCAGAAGGTCCTGGAGGACAGGAACGCCACGAAGGCCACGGTCCTGGTCAAGGGCGGTACCTATCAGGACGAGTCGTTCGAATGGTCGTACTCCCCGGCGGGCGGCGACATCACCGTCCGCCCCGAGTCGGGGACGGGCCGCGTGGTCTACGACGGGGGCGGCCGCGAGGGCTACTGGGCGACCGTCCGGCCCGGCTCCGGAAAGATCCACTTCAGCGGGATGACGATCCAGAACTACACCGCCGGCGGGATCTTGTTCAGGGGCGACAAGGAGACCCGGCAGAAGATCTCCGGCGGGTCCGTGCGGAACATGGTCTTCCGCAGGATCGGTACCAAGTACGGCGAGGGCAAGGAGGGCTACGGCGCCGTCCACATGTACTACTCGTGGAACATGAGGATCGAGCACAACGACTTCCAGAACCTGGAGAACGACACGGTTCTCAGCCGTATCCACGCCGTGTACTTCTCCAACGGTGCGAGCAACAACACCGTGTCCGGGAACGCGTTCTCGAAGGTCAGCGGCGACCCTGTCCGGGCCAGCGACGGCGCGAGCGGCAACCGTGTGACGGGCAACCGGTTCCAGACGACGGGCTGGTACGGGCTGTTCTCCTACTTCAAGTTCGACCGCGACCCGGTGTGCGGCAAGAACAACTACTTCGCGGGCAACACCTACGGCAAGGTGTATCCCCGTCCCGGGCGGACGAAGAGCTTCAAGGGCCAGCCCGTCGACTGGGACAACCGCGGCAAGAAGGGCGCGTGCAGGCCCGACCCCATCAAGGTGGGCTCCGGCAACAAGTACGCCCCGAACGCCCGCGCGACGCCGGTCAACTAGGGCGTGCCCGGGCGTCGCGCACAGAACGTAGATCCACAAAACAGGCCCTAGGGCGTGTCCCGTGTGAGATGTCGGCTAGGCGTGTTTCACTCATCGTGAGAACGGTTCACCGAGAGTGATGACGTCCGACGCCGAGACTCACGGGGGTGGTCATGGCAGAGGCCCTGGTCAGGGACCTGATCCATGAGACGCAGAGCAGGGGGCGGGCGCGCCGGCTCGCCGTCCGGGAGTTCCGGCCGCGCCGGGTGCTCCCCGGGCTGGCCGCCGCGCTGCTGCTGACGGTCGCCGGCGGGGCCGCCGCGGTCGAGCTGCTGGCGGCGGGGCTCGGGTCGGGCGTGCACCCGGTGCCGGGCGCGGCCCGTGCGGTGGACGTCCTGCAGCGGCTGCCATGGCGCCATCCGGGCATCCGGGCGGGCGCCGGCGCGGCCACCGCGCTGGGGTTCGCGCTCCTGCTGGCGGCGATGCCGGGCCGCACCCGCGGCGTCCCGCTGGACGGCGCGGACCCGCGGCAGGCCGGCGTG
>NZ_CAACVB010000131.1 GCF_900659635.1 Actinomadura roseirufa
CCCGGCCGCCCGCCCGGGTCGGGCTGCGCGGCGGAGGCGTCCGGAGGGGGCGTGGCCGCGGCGGGCGGTTCGTCCGCCGCGTCGCGGGTGGGGCCGCTGAGCGCCCGGACCTGCTCGCCCGGCATGGTGGCGGCGATCGGGGTGCCCGGGTTGAGGACGAGCGTCCACGCGACGTCCGGCCAGGCCGACACCATCTCCAGCAGGCTCGGCATGACGAACCGGGACGAGCCGATCGCCTCGTTCATCCACTTCAGCGACGTGAACAGCTGCAGTGAGACCGCGCCCTGGACGCGCACCGGACGCCACGGGAACTCCGGGTCGTCCGGCGCGATGCCCCAGGGCGTCTCCGGTTCGGCCGGGACGAGCACCTGCGCGCCGAGCAGCACCTTGAAGAAGGCGTCGCCGTCCCGCCGCTGCGCCGCGTCGAAGAGCCGCTGCTCGATGTCGTTCTGCGGCTCGAAGCCGTCCGTCATCCGCTGCGCGGCCCGCTGGTCGGCCCACTTCGCGAGGCCGGGCAGCTGCTCGGCCAGGATCGTCCCGCCCGCGGGCGAACCGGAGTTGATCGCCAGCGCCCAGCCGGGGTCGGGCCAGTAGCGCAGCACGACGGTGAACGGGAGCGTGACGTACTCCGTCCCGCCGCCGGACACGCGCGCCGCCTCGATCAGCCGCTCCGGAGAGGTGAACACCGGCAGCACGGTCGCGCCGTCGACCTCCCGGGTCTGCCAGGGGAAACCGGGGCGTCCCGGCCGGAGCGTGTAGTCCATCTCCTCCGGCGCGGGCAGCAGCACCTCGGCCCCGGCCATCGTCTGCAGGAAGAGGTCGTGGTCGTTGCCCGCCGCGGCCCGCAGCAACTCGCGCTCGACGTCGTTGGCGGGCTGGAACGGCGGCCGCGCCTCCTCCCGGGGCAGCTCGCGGTGCTGCTCCTGAAGCTCCTCCCAGGCGCCGCCGTCATCGTCGGCCGCGCGAGATGCGTCCGGCGTGATATGCGCGGCCAGATCGGTGCGCGTCGCCGTCGGGTCCTCCCATCGCCGCTCGGGCGGCGCGACGTGCGCGGGCAGATCGGTCTGCGTGGCGTTCGGGTCCTGCCCGAGCGAGGCCCCCGCCTCCGGGGCGGGCGTGACCTCCACACCGGGCGGAACCTCGGCCGCTGGCTCCGGCGCGCGGGACGCCTCGGCCGCGGAAGCCCGCTGAGACGCCGCGCCCGGCGACTCCGGCGTCGGCGCGCCGGGCGTCGGCTCCGCCCCGCGCGTCGGCTCGGCCGCGGAAGGCGGTTGCGGCGCAGCCCCGGCGCTGGGCGGCTCGAAGGCATGTGATGACGTCGGTCCAGGCGCGACGGCTGACGCCTCCGCCGCACGCCCCAGTTCCGCCGGTCGCGGCGGTTCCGGTGTCGGCGCGCCGGGTGTCGGCTCTGTCCCGCGCGTTGGGTCGGCCGCGGAAGGCGGTTGCGGCGTAGGCCCGGCGGTGGGCGGCTGCAACGCGTGTGGTGACGTCGGTCCGGGCGCGATGGGTGACGTCTCCGCCGCACGTCCCGATTCCGCCGAGCGGGTTGGGTCGGGCAGGCGGGGTGGTTCCGGCGTCGGCGTGATGGAGGACGGCTCCGTCCCACGTGTTGGGTCGGTTGCGGAGGGCGGTTGCGGCGTAGGCCCGGCGGTGGGCGGCTCGAACGCGCGTGGTGACGTCGGTCCGGGCGCGATGGGTGACGTCTGCGCCGCGCGCCCCGGTTCCGCCCCGCGCGGTGACTCCGGTGTCGACGCGCTGGGTGTCGGCTCTGTCCCGCGTGTTGGGTCGGTTGCGGAGGGCGGTTGCGGCGCGGGCGCGGCGCCCCGCGGCTCCACTGCGTGGGGTGTGTGGGGGACGGACGAGAACTCTGCCCCGTGTGTCGGTTCCGGTGCGCGCGTGGGCCCGAGTGGGGGCACCGCCGCCTGCGGCCCCGTCGCGTGTGGTGTTTGCGGTGTGTGGGGGGTGGGCGTGGGCTCGTCCCCGCGGGTTGGGTCGGGTGCGGGCACCGCTGCCAGCGGTCCCGTCGGGCGCGTCGGGTTATGCGCGTGGGGTGGTTCTGGCGTGTGCGCGACGGGTGATGGGTCCGGTGCGCGCGTTGGGTCGGGTGTGGGCGCGGCCGTCTGTGGCTTCGGTGCGGGGTGGAGGTCCCCGGGCAGGGGCAGCGGCAGGTCGGTCTGGGTGGCGGTGGGGTCCTGTGTCCGCTCCGGCGAGGGGCCGGGGACGGGGTCGGCCCGCCGTGCCGCCGCCGCGCCGCCGATCCGCGGCGGGCGGCCGTCGCCCTCGGCGACCTGGCGGACGAACCAGGCGGGCAGCCGCGCCTCGATGGGCAGGGCGACGCCCGCGACGCCGTGCGCGGGGGCGTCGACCGCGAGCCACCAGCGGGCGTCGGGCCAGGTCTCGGCGAGGTCGCCGAACCGCACCCTCAGGAAGTGCCGGTGCGCCGGGCCGAGGCAGGCGCGCATCGCCGCGGCCGAGGTGTAGACCAGCACGTGGACGCGGCCGTCCTCCTCCTGCACCGGCCAGGACGGGCGCGTCCGGTTCGCGAGCACGCCGTCGACGAGGTCCGGTGGAACGGGGACCACGAGCTCGCTCCCCGCGAGCAGGCGGAAGTAGCCCTCCTGGTCACCGGTCCGCACGCTCTCCTGTAGCCGGCGCTCAAGTTCCGACGTCGGTCGCCAGGTGTCGGCCACGGTCGGCACCCCCTGTTTCATCCCGCCATGCCTTGCTGGTCCCCCGACCGCCGGAGCCGGGTGGGCGGTTCCGGCGGAAGGTCGCGCGACTGCCTACGCTACATGGGCGAACAGGACCAATGAGCATAATCGTCAGTTCGCTTCGACGAGTTCGCAGGTCAGCGGTCCGCCAGCCGGGCCAGCGCCGTCAGGAGCCGGTCGATGTGCTCGTCGGTCGTCCCGGCGCCGAAGCTGGCGCGGACGGCCGAGCCCTGGCCGGTGCACCCCGCGCCGCCCTCGTCCAGCAGGTGCCGGACGAACGGATGCGCGCAGAACTTGCCGTCCCGGACGCCGATGCCGTGCTTCCCCGACAGCGTAAGCGCCACGTCGCGCGCGTTCCACCCGTCCACGGTGAACGACACGATCCCGACGCGGGGCCCGCCGCCGCCCCACAGGGTCAGCTCACGGACGTGGGGGAGCGCGGCGATGCCCGCGCGGAGCCGGGCCAGCAGCCGTTCCTCCCGCTCGGCGAGCGCGTCCCAGTGCGCGGCGAGGGTGTCGCAGGCGGCGGCGAGGGCGACGGCGCCGAGCACGTTCGGGGTGCCCGCCTCGTGCCGCTGCTCGGCGTCGGCCGCCCAGCGGGTGGTGTCGCCGTGGTCGGAGACGTCGGCGCTGGCCCCGCCGCCCTTGAGGTAGGGCGGCGCGGCGCGCAGCCAGTCGGCGCGGCCGGTGAGCACGCCCGCGCCGAACGGCGCGTACAGCTTGTGCCCGGAGAAGGCGACGTAGTCCAGCCCGAGCGCGGTCATGTCGAGCGGCCGGTGCGGGACGAGCTGCGCCGCGTCCACGGCGATGCGGGCGCCGTGCCGGTGCGCGACCCGCGCCAGCTCGCCGATCGGCCACAGCTCGCCGGTGACGTTGGACGCGGCGGTCACGACGAGCAGCCGGGGCCCGCCGGGGGCGTCCGCGAGCGCGCGGTCGGCGGCGGAGATCGCCTCGGCGGGGGTGGCCGGGGCGGGCAGCCGCACGGCGCGCCGCCACGGCAGCAGCGACGCGTGGTGCTCGGTCTCGAACGCGACGACGGTCGTCCCGCCGGGGACGGCGTGCGCCAGCAGGTTCATCGCGTCGGTGGTGTTGCGGGTGAAGACGACGGCGGCGCGCTGCCACGCGCCGAGGAACGCGCGGACCGTTCCGCGCGCCGCCTCGTAGGCGTCCGTGGTCACCTGCGAGGCGTACCCCGCGCCGCGGTGCACGCTGCTGTAGTACGGCAGCGCCCGGGTGACGGCGTCCTGCACCGCCTCCAGACAGGGCGCGCTGGCCGCGTAGTCGAGGTTGGCGTAGGGGACGTGGCGTCCGTCGTCCAGCGGGACGGGGACGCCGGCGCCGACGATCCGCGGGGCGGTCCGAACCCGGACCCCTCCGGTGTGCGTCTCAGCGGGCGTGACGGCGGGACGTGCGGGGGCGGGGACGAGCGCGACCATGCGCAGCCTTCCGGGGTCGGGGACCCCGGGGGCGTGTACGGGATCCGCGCTTGCCGGGACGCGGTGGTGCGCCCGGCCTGGTCCTCACCCGGGGCACCCCATCGCGGACGAAGGGTTGCCGGCCAGCAAGCCGGGGCTTGACGCTGGCGCTCATGACCTAGTGCGGAAGTATATGCGGATGCTGACGGGGATCAAAGGGGAGGGTTCGATGCGGTACGGGGTGGTTCGGACGGTCGCCGGGGGCGTACTGCTGGCCGGAGTGCTGGGCGGATGCGCGGCGGGCGGCGGGAAGTCCGCGGCGGCGTGCTCCGACACCAAGAAGGCGTTTCAGCAGTACGTCACCCAGGTGCGGACGGTGTCGGCGGCCGAGCCGGGCCAGTGGCGGCAGGCGACCGAGCAGCTCGCCGGCCGGCTGGACGGGCTCGCGGGCACGTCCGACGGGAAGGTCCGCAAGGCGCTCAAGGAGGAGGCGGACCGGCTGCGCGCCGCCGCCGCGTCCGTCGGCACCGGCGACGCCGCCCAGCTCAACACGGTGATCAGCGAGACCCCCGCCCGAATCGGCGACGCCTGCAAGTGACATCCGCCTCACCGAAGGGCACCCACCGCCCGACCGCATGACCGCCCCCCAGCGAACCGTCCGGCCGAGGCCACCCGGCCGGGTGGTTCGTTGGATGGCTGCCAGGGCGACTCGGCGGAACGGCCTGTCGGGACGGCTCAGGCGGGCCCTGTGGGCACCGCGGTGTGGTGGCCTGGCCGGGAGGCGTGGTCAGGTGGGCGGCCCTTTTGGGTGGCCTGGCGGGCGGCTGTGTGGTGTGAACAAGTGGGAGCCCGTTGGGGCGGCTCAGGTGAGCCGCCCCAGGTACGGCGGCTCACCTGAGCCGGTCGCGGAGTGGTGGCGCGGTCGTGGTGCGCGGGGGCTGGGCGGGGCTCGCGATCAGGTGTCGCGGGAGGCCGGGCGGGTCGGGCCGGTTCCGCCGCCGGTTCCGCCTCCGCCGGTTCCGCCGCCGCCCCCGTCGTTGCCGCCGCCTCCGTCGTTACCGCCCCCGCCGTCGTTGCCGCCGCCTCCGCCGCCGGGCTCGGTCGTCGGGACGTGCGTCGGGCCTCCGGTGGGCGGCTTGGGGCTGTCGGGCCCGCCCTGACCGCCGGACGGCGGCCTGCGGGTCGGCTCGGTCGTGCGGGGCGGTTCCGAGCCGCCCGGGATCCCGCCGGTGGGCGGGCCGTCGAGGCCGGTGCCCGGCGTCTCCGAGGGAGAGCCGAACTCCTGCTGGTCGTAGCCCTTGATGTTCACGGCCTCGCTCATGTACGAGTTCCAGATCTGCGCGGGCAGCTGGCCGCCGTACGCGCCGAACCCGGGGATGGTCAGCGGCTTCTGGTCGCTGCGGAACATCGCGACCGTCGTCGCCATCTGCGGGATGAACCCGTTGAACCAGATCGCGCGGCCCCCGTTGGTGGTTCCGGTCTTGCCGGCGACGTCGCGGCCGTCGGCGAGCTGCGCGCCGCGTCCGGTGCCGCCCTGGACGACCTGCTGCATCGCGTAGGTGGCGTCCCGGGCGACCTGCGCGCTGAAGGCCCGCTCGCCCTTCTCGGTGAACTTGCGCGTGTGGTCGTCGTTGTCGGTGACGGACTTCACCACGAACGGGGTCCGATGGACGCCCTCGGAGGCGAACGTGGAGTACACGCCCGCCTGCTGGACGGGGTGCATCGACACCACGCCAAGGGGGAAGGACGGGGCGTCGCGCTGGGCGGAGGACATCTGCCCGGCGGGGACGCCCATCTTCTCGGCCATCTTCGCGATCCGCTCGGTGCCGATGTCCTGGCCGAGGTTGACGTAGGCGGTGTTGATCGAGTGCTCGGTCGCGGTGACGAGGTTCACCTGGCCGAAGTTCTCGTTGCTGTCGTTGGAGATGGCCGTCTTGCGGAAGTACTGCGGGGAACTGCCGTCGTAGGTCTCGCTGAGGGTCTTGCCGTCCTGCAGCGCGGCGGCGAGCGCGATCGGCTTGAAGCCGGATCCGACCTGGGCCCAGTCGCCGAAGGCGCTGCTCAGCGCCTCGTCGAGGTAGTCGCGGCCGCCGTAGAAGGCGAGGACCTGCCCGGTGGACGGGTCGACCGACACCACGGCGGTGCGGATCTTCCGGTTCATCCCGGCGGGCGCGTTGTTCGTGACGGCCTGCCGGACGGCGTCCATGAGCCGCCGGTCGAACGTCGTGGTGATCTTCAGGCCGCTGCGGTTGATCTCGTCCTCGGTGTAGCCGCGGCGCTCGACGAGCTCCTTCTTGGCCACGTTGACCATGTAGCCCTTCTGGCCCTTGAGGACGTCGGTGATCCGCTCCTTCAGCGGGAGCGGGAACCGCATCGCGGCGGCGTCGGCCTGGGTGACCGCGCCGTCCCGGACCATGTTGGCGACGACGGCGCGCCAGCGCTGCTCGGAGGAGGCGCGGCGCACGCCGGTCGGGTCGGAGAAGTTGCTCGGCTGCTGGATCGCGGCGGCGAGGTAGGCGCCCTCGGCGGGCGTCAGGTCCTTGACGTCCTTGCCGTAGTACGCCTTCGCGGCGGCCTGGACCCCGTACGCGTCGCGGCCGAAGTAGATGGTGTTGAGGTACTGCTCGAGGATCCAGCCCTTGGACTTCTCCCGGCCCACCTTCAGGGAGACCATGATCTCCTTGAGCTTGCGGGTGACGGACCGTTCCTTTCCGATGCCGCCGTAGTAGTTGCGGACCATCTGCTGGGTGATCGTCGAGCCGCCCTGGAGCTGCTCGCCCGTCGCCGTCGACCAGAACGCCCGCACGGTGCCCTGCACGGACACGCCGGGGTCCTGGTAGAAGCTGCGGTTCTCCGCGGCGATCACCGCGTTGCGGACGCCCGGGGGGATCTCGTCGAGCTTGACCGCGTCCCGGTTGACGCCCGTCTTGGCGATCGGGGTCTTGCCGTCGGAGTAGTAGAAGGTCGGGCCCTGCGCCACGGCCTCCTCCTGGGGCGACGGCACGGGCGTGAACAGGTAGGCGACGGCGAACGCGGCGACGAAGAAGAAGATGAACCCCAGCAGGGTGAACAGGATCCGCCGCGCGTACCGCGCTTTGCGGCTGCGCACCTTCTTGCCGCCTTTCGGGCGTTTGCCCCCGCCCCCGCCGCCCCCGCCTCCGCCGGACCCTCGGCCGGGGCCGCGCGGCGGCGGCCCCGCCTCGCTGGCCGCGGGCTCCGCGTCCGTGGTGTCCTTGCCGGGCGGTGTCCCGGACGCGGCGTCCTCCTCGGACGCGGTGCCCTTGGACGTGTCGGTGCCGGTGCTGCTGTCGGTGATGGTGTCCGCGTCGCCGTCCGCGTCGCCGTCCGCGACGGTGTCCGTGTCGGTGCCGTCCGCGACGGTGCCGGTGTCCGTGCCGTCGGCGGCGGTTCCGGTGTTCGCGGTGCCCGCCGCCGGGTCGGCCTCGGCCTCGTCGGCGGGTTCGGTGCCGTCCGGAACCTCGGCCGCGGTCTCGGTGCGGGCGTCCGCCTCGTCGGCCTCGGTCGCGCTGGACGCGGTCATGTCGGACGCGGTCGTGTCGGACGCGGTGTTCGCGGTGGGACGGGTGTCGGGTTCGGTGAGCGTCTTCTCCCCGTCAGGCGACATTTCGGGGGCGGCCGGTTCGGTCTCGGCGTCGGCCTCGTCCCGGTCCGGGACGGACACCGCGTGCTCCTTGTCGCCGTTTTGAGATATGTCGGCTTCGTTCGTGAATTCGGGGTCGTCGAGGTCGGCGTCCGGTCGTTCGGCGCCGTCCAGGGTCAGGGTCGCGGTGGCCGTCCCGGCGGCGGTGGCCGCCTCGGTCGCCGGGTCCTCCGCCGCAGCCTCCGGGGACGCCGTGACCTGGCCTTCCGTGCCCCTCGCGAGGGCATCGTCCCCGTCCGCCGCCCGGCCGGCGGCGATCTCGTCCCGATTCACTTCGCCCGTCCCGGTGGACCCGCCGTCCTCCGGGCTCTTTTTACTGCTGCTCACAAGCCCCCCGTGATTATTGCGTTACTGACGATACCTGAGGGCGTCCGTGGGTCGGGCAGCTCAATGCACACTCCCCGGGCCTTCCGATAAGGAGACGGGCAATGCGCCCGGCCGGTTGTCGTGACGGTCGTCCCACCGCGCCCGGCTCGCGGGACGGCGTCCGAAAACCGAGCGGCGGGACACCCGCCGGGTGTCCCGCCGCTCCGCGTTCTCGCGCCGCCGCCGGTCCGCGGACCGGCGGCGCGCGTCACTTGATGATCTTGGCGAGCACGTCCACCACGAAGACCAGGGTGTCGGTGCCCTTGATCCCGGCCTGCTGGTTGCCGTTCTTGCCGTAGCCCTCCTCCGGCGGCAGGACGAGCAGCACGCGGCTGCCGATCTTCGCGCCGGTGAGGCCCTTGTCGAAGCCGGGGACGGTGCCGCCGGTGCCGATCGGGAACTTCGCGGCCCGGCCCGAGGACCAGCTGGAGTCGAAGAGCTTGCCGCCCTTCCAGATCTGGCCCTGGTAGTTGACGATCGCGTCGTCGCCCTTGGCCAGCGCCGGGCCGTTGCCCTGGACGAGGGTCTTGACCTGGAGCTTGGACGGCGCTTCCTCGTCCGGCATGGTCACCTTGGGGCCCTTGCCGGCGCCCTGGTCCTCGACCTTGGGGAGCTTCTTGTCGTCGAGCTTCTGCGGCGCGCCCTGCGGCGCGGCGTTCTTGTGGACGGTGGCCTGGAGGTCCAGGACGAACAGCACCGAGTCCTTGGGGGACAGCTTGAGCTGCGCCGCCTGCTGCTTGTCGATCCGCGCGGAGGGGATCTCCACCACGACGCGGCTGCCGACGGTCTGGCCGACGAGGGTCTTGTCGAGGTCCTTGATGCCGGTCCGGCCGATGGTGAGCGGCTGGTCGGGCTGGCCCGGCTGCGCCTCGTAGGAGGAGTTCAGCTTCTCGTTGGTGCTCTTCTTCTTCGAGTCGTCCTCCGAGCTGGCCTTGGCCCACTTGTAGAGGACGAACTTGACGAACGCCGTGTCGCCGTCGGCGAGCTTGTCGCCGGCGCCCTTGACCGGGGTGGACACGTCCAGCTTGCCGGTGGGCGCGAGGTCCTTGGGGATCTTGACCTTGGGCTCCACCGCGAACTTGCCGCTGACCTCCAGCTTCGGGCCGGGCCTGGTGACGTAGTAGGTGGTGCCGCCCGCGATCGCGAGCACGGCCACGACCACCCCGGCGAACGTGGCGATCCGGCGCTTGCGGGCCTGGGCCGCAGTCAGCCCGGACGGCCGTGAGGGACCGCTGCCGCGCCCGGCGCTGATGCCGTGCGGGGTGAACTCCGGGCTCCGGATGCTCTTGGCGTTGGGGATCTTCGCCTTCGCCTTGACCGCCGGTTCGCCCCGGGGCTTGTCATCCTCGGACATGTTTCCTCACTCGCTCCGGGTTCGACGACATCACGGGAGTGACCACCCTTCCACTGCCGGTCTAAGCACAGCGTGAAAACCGAGCAAAGAAGGCCGATCCGCAATCTACCGGTCAAAACCGAGGCCGGTATCGGGCCGGGAGGCACCGGGCAGGGAGCCGCGAGCCGTCAGGATACCCCCGCGGGGCGTCCACGCCAGGCCCCCACGCCCCTGTTTTCCGCCCCGTTTCCGGAACCCGGGGTCGCGCCCTGTAAGCGGGGGGATGGCAGGGTGGGGGGATGCGGCTCGCGACGTGGAACGTGAACTCGGTCAAGGCGCGGCTCCCGCGCCTCCTCGCGTGGCTGGAGGCGGCGAAGCCGGACGTCCTGTGCCTCCAGGAGACCAAATGCCGGGCCGACCAGTTCCCCTCGGCGGAGGTCGCGGAACTGGGGTACGAGGCCGCCGTCCACGGCGATGGCCGATGGAACGGTGTAGCGGTGCTGTCTCGCATAGGCGTGGACGACATCGCGCTAGGGTTCCCCGGCGAACCCGGGTACGCGGGCGAGGCGGCGGACCCCGAAGAGGGGGAGCAGATCGTCCTGCCCGATCTCGCCGAAGCGTCCTCACCGTCCCCGGAGGCACGGGCGATCGGCGCCACGTGCGGCGGGGTCCGGGTCTGGTCCCTCTACGCGCCGAACGGGCGGACGCCGGAATCGGCCCACTACGCCTACAAGCTCGAATGGTTCGCGGCCCTGCGGACGGCTCTGGAGGCGGAACTCGCTCAAGACCGTCCGCTGGTGGCCTGCGGCGACTACAACGTCGCTCCCACGGACGAGGACGTGTGGGATCCCTCAGTGTTCGTGGGGTCGACGCACGTCACGCCGCCCGAACGGCAGGCGCTCGCCGCGCTGCGGGAGCTTGGCCTGCGGGATGTGGTCCCGAGCCCGATGAAGGGACCTCGTCCGTATACGTACTGGGACTACCGGGCGGGGATGTTCCACAAGAACATGGGCATGCGGATCGACCTGTTCTACGCCAGTGAGGCGTTCGCGGACCGTGTCGGCTCCGCTTATGTGGACCGTGAGGCCCGTAAGGGGAAGGGCCCGTCCGACCACGCGCCGATCGTCGTGGACGTCCAGGACTGAGCCGGGCACTACTTCGGCGCTAGCTCCACTCGTAAAATTTCACTTCATACTTGCCGTCGGCGTCCGATTCGGATTCGTTGACGAGGGCGATCCCGTTGAGACGCGAGAACTTCTCCGACGTCGTCCGGTAGTAGAGCGCGCCTCGGAACGAGGCGGATCCGTCGTCCCGGAGGGTGCCGACTCCCGCGCCCGTCCAGCGGGCGGTCGCGCCGTCAGGGGACATCGTCAGCCCTTGGCCCTCGCCGTACAGCTTGCCGTCCTGGCCCAAGACCGACACGTACGTTCCCAGCTCGGCGGTGTCCTGGTCGACGACGCGGCCCCGCGCCTCGTACGACATCTCGATCCGCGGCTCGCCCGCCTCCGACGGCGGCAGCACCCGTGTCGTGGTGATCTGTCCCGACATATAGCCCAGCTGCGGTCCCAAAGCCATCGTCATCCCTCCCCCGAGGCGATCACTGATGACAGTCCAGCACCGGTCTCGCTCGCCGGTCAATGCGGTTGACGTGCAAACATGTTCCAAATGATGCCATCTGACGGCAAGGATGATCTCTGTCCTTGTCATGATGATATGGCCGGGAATGTGGGTGGCTTGCGGGTCAGCGCCGCTCGTTCCGGCGGGCGATCAGCCGCCGCTTACCGGCGTCCGGCAGATCCTCCTGCTCCAGGACGGTGAAGCCGTCCGGCAGCAGCGTCGCGGGCTCTCCGGGGCCCAGGCACCACTCCTCGGGCAGCGCCGGGCGAGCGCGCCGCGCCTCCACCGTGAACGCCTCCCAGGCCAGCAGGCCGCCGGGCAGCACCGCACCCGCGGCCGGTGCGAAGATCGCGCGGTCCCAGTAGCCCGTGCACAGGACGGCCGCGAACGCCGCCGGGCCGGGCCGCCACCCGCCGAGATCGGCCTCGACGACCGTGATCAGGCCGTCCAGGCCGCGGTCTCGCGCCTCGGCGGCGAGCCGGCGCAGCGCCACGTCGGAGATGTCCACGGCGGTGACGCGCCGCCCGGCCGCGGCGAACAGCAGCGCGCCGCCGGACGGGCCGGACGCCAGGTCGAGGACGGGACCGGCGGGCGGCCCCAGCGCGAGCACCCGCCCGGCGAGCGGATGCGGCGCGGCCGTCCCCCCGGCGCCGTCCTCGTACCTGGCGTTCCAGCGGAGCCGGTCCGGGTGGTCCGCGAGGCGGCCTGGAAGCTCTCCCACCCGGCCGAGCCTAGCCTCCCCGCCGCGCGGCGCCCGCTACCGCCGCTCCGCCACGAGCAGCATGAACATGGCGGTCGGGAAGCCCTTGCGCCACCAGGGGTCGTTCTGGAGCTGGTCCTCGGTGGGGTGCGGCTCGCGCAGGTCCGCGATGACGAAACCCGCGTCTCGGAGCGTTCCAGAGTAGTACTCCAGCGGCCGGAGCCAGGACGTGATCAGCGACGGCGACTCGAGCCCGTCCACCATGAACCGCTGGTCGATCCCCCGGGAACCGAAGTACCGCGACGCCGGGACGGAGTTCATCGCGCCCTGCTCGGAGTTCTCCACGTAGAAGCAGGGGTGCAGGGTCAGGATGACCAGCCGCCCGCCGCTCTTCAGCACGCGCCCGAACTCGGCGACGGCGGTCCCGGGGTCGTGCAGGTGGCTGAACAGATGGTTGCAGACCACGAGGTCGAACTCGGCGTCGGGGCCGGGCAGGGCCGCGACGCTCGCGCGGGTGAAGGTGACCGAGCCGGGGCCCGGCGCGGGGGTGCCCGCCGCCGCGTCGATCAGTCCCTGGGCGGCGTCCACGCCGACGACGTGGGCGCCGCGCGCGGCCAGCGTCCGGGAGAGGTAGCCCTCGCCGCACCCGGCGTCGAGGACCCGCAGCCCGTCGCAGGGGCCGATCGCCTCCAGGACGGCCGCGTCGGTCAGCTCCGTCCGGTACCGGTCGCGCTCCTCCCTGATGATCCGCACCCAGTATCCGGCGTTGGCCTCCCATCTCTCTCGCGTGAGTTCCGCGATGGCTCGCGCCCTGTCTTCCACCAACGCCCCATTCCTCGGCATGGACTCACACCACGCCCTTGAGCTGCCTCACCAGCTTGCTGCAGGTGTCTCGGATCGTTCTGTCCCGGCACTCGCCCCCGCGCAGTTCCAGCGCGCGGATGAGTTCGGTGATCTTGCCGCCGAACGTGGGGTCCCGTTTGAGAGCCAGCGGGATGTACGTCGACGCCAGGTAGTGGACGTAGGCGTCGTTGTAACTGCTGATCTCCCTCAGGACCTCTCGTGCCGTGTTGTGCAACAGCAGGGAGCTGGGCAAGGTGAAGTCGGAGCTGATACGGCCGTCGCGGGTGTAGGTGGGGAAGGACCACTCCTCCAGTGCGGCGTACACGGGCGTCGCGTCGAGTTCCCTGCGGTACCGCTCGGCGAGTTCGAGGTCGCCCGAGCTGATGAGCGCCCCCATCACGACGCCGCGCATCATGAACGCGGTCTGCCGGCCGGGCACCTCGAAGCCGAGCTCGGCCTGGATCGACCCCGTCACCTTGCTGACCTGGTGCGTGAGAATGTTGAGCGCCAGAATCGAATGGAAGGAGTAGGTCTTGCGGTTCAGCCGCGGCGCCAGCTCGATCGAGGACTCGAACAGTTTGTGCGGGTCCTCCAGCAGGCCGTGCCCGCGCTGGGTGGAGTAGAGCGCCTCCAGCGCGCGGTCCTGCTCGCGTCCCCAGAAACGGGCGATGAAGGAGGAGACCTTCTGCGTCGCCTCCCCGCGGACGATGTGCAGCGCGGCCTCGAGCGCGTTCAGCAGGTGCTGCTGGGCGACCGTCGAGCCCTCCAGGGCCGCCAGGTCGACCGTCAGCCCCTCCCGGCCGAGGTCGGTGAGCAGGGCGTCGCGGCGCTTGCGGATGGCGTGCGCCATCGAGTACTCGGCGATGCCCGGCACCGACGACATCAGGCTCTGCAGCGACCGCCCGCTGACGCGGTCCAGCCATTCGGTGTTGTCCCACAGCCGGAAGACCGTGCTCTCGTCCAGCCCGGAGAAGGCCGCCACGTCGGACATGTTCAGACCCATGTCCTTGGTGATCTCGGAGAGGGACTTCGGCTCGCCGTCCGTTGTCATCACTCGCCCCAGAGCCGCGATTCGCCGACTTTTCGATCGTAGCGAAGCAGCAGGCGATTTCGTCTGATCTATCAGTGTGGATGGCATGATGCGGCGTCATTCCGGCTTACGGCCGATACAGCCGATGAGCGGCAGCCGCCCGGCCGCACCCGCCACGACGTCGGGCACCCCGTCGGGAACCGCGTCCGTGCCCCGGCCCGCGACCTCGTCCGCCTCCGGCCGCACGGCGCGCGCGAGCGGCAGGTTCACCGGGAACGGGTCGAGCAGTTCCAGGCCCGCGCAGATGTCGGTGATCTCGTCGAGGCCGCGCGGGGTGAACGGGACGTCCGCCGACTCGAAGAGCCCGGACACCGCCTCGAAGTCGGCCGTCCGCTCGACGTGGGTGAGCGCGACGTGGCTGCCCGCCGGCAGTGCCGCGATCAGCTCGCCCATGACCCGGCGCGGGTCGTCGGCGTCGGTGAGGAAGTGCAGGACGCAGAACAGCAGCACCCCGACGGGCCGGCCGAAGTCGAGCAGCCGCCGCGGGCCGGGGGCGGCCAGCAGCGCGGCGGGGTCGCGCAGGTCGGCCTGGAACGCGCAGGTGCCCTCGTCCACCGCGAGCAGCGCCCGCGCGTGCGCGACCACCATCGGGTCGCTGTCGGTGTAGGCGACGCGGCAGGACGGGTCGACGCCCCGCACCACGTCGGCGACGTTGCCGGACGGGGCGGGCAGCCCGCACCCGATGTCGAGGAACTGGCGCAGGCCGGCGTCCCGGGCGAGCCGGCCGGCGGCGTGCCGGACGAACGCCCTGTTGGCGCGCGCGATCCGGGGGATGACGGGCGCCTTCAGCAGCGCCCACTCGGCCATCTCCCGGTCGGCCGCGTAGTTGTCCTTGCCGCCGAGGAAGTAGTCGTACATCCGGGCGACGCTGGGGGTCGGCGCGTGCACGGCCGCGCGAGCCCTCTCCTCCTCCTCTTCGACGGGGGAGGAGACGGCCCACTGGCTGAGGTTCAGCACCGACCCCGCGGTCACGGCAGCCTCCACCCTTCCCGGACGCCGACCCCGAACCAGAACGTCGACGTCCCGTTCCGGTTGCGGTGCGTCCCGTAGTCGATGGCGAGGGCCTTCATGAGGACCAGCCCGCGGCCGTGGCTCTGCAGCGGCTCGTCCGGCACGCGCGGCTGCCCCAGCGGGGCGCCGCCGCCGTCGGTCACCTCGACCCGGACGAACCGGTCGATGTGCAGGACCGACAGCATCACGGTCCCGTCCCGGCGCGGTCGCGCGTGCAGCACCGAGTTCGTCAGCGCCTCGCTGGTCAGCAGCTCCAGGTCGGCGAGTTCGGAGCGGTCGGCGCCGAAGTACTGTCCGACCAGCTCGCGGGCATAGGAACGGCCGAGTCTGACGGCGGCCGGGGTCGCGGCGAGGTCGAGCTCGCCGAGGAGGCGCCCGGAGGTCTTGCCGTTGTTCCAGGCGGACGGCGGTGCGAGTTCCAGCGATGGAGCGGGGGCCGGGGCCGGGACCAGGACCGGCGTTCCCGACCATGCGTCTGGTGCGTTCATGGCAGCGACGGCTTCACGTCTCCGTGTCGGGCTGTAAGCGAACATGTGTCCAATGGCCTGCTGGGAGTCGGACATCGGCGTGAACACTGCGAGCCGGGCCCGAAATGAGGTCCCGCTCACACAACAGCAACTCTGACGCACCGGGCCGCTTCGAGTCACCGACGCTTGCGCGCGTGCAAGGGCCCTACGGCTGCCTGCGGAGAGTCACTCCGCGTCCCTGATCCGCGACATTCCCGACCCTCCGCCCCCGCCCCCGCCCCGCCCGCCCCCGCCGACCGAATGCCCGTCACCTGCGGTTTCAGCGGGACGCAAGCCCAAATAAAGGCCCACCCCAAAGCCCGGACGCGCCTTTGGACACCCGCCCCGGCCCCGACGCGAGCCGACGAGCGCGTTACCGGTCCCGCCGGGGCGACGCCGGAGGCGAGCCCCGGCGGGACCGATCGCGAAGCGATTCGCGCCCGCACAAGCACGGTCAAAGGACGAGCCGCCAGGCGAGTTCCTTGGGCCGGGCTTGCAGTGAACACAGCCGTCACGCGAGCGCGCGCCCTGACCGGCGGGGGCGACGCCGAAGGCGAGCCCCCGCCGGGAAGATCGCGAAGCGATTCGCGCTCGCACAAGATCGGTCAAGGGCGAGCCGCTAGGCGAGTTCCTTGGGCCGGGCTTGCAGTGAACACAGCCGAGATTGCATTGAGCGCTACCGGATGGCGGGCCAGGAGGGCGGTCACTTCGGCGTGGCCCGCCGGGGCGGCGGGGCTCTCCTGCCAGCCGGGAGGGTGGCCGAGGAGGGCGGCGATGGCGTCGCACGCGGACGGGTGGGCGGCCAGGAGCGTCGCCGCCGGGCCGGGCGGCGCGTCCGCCACGAGGACGGGGGACGCGGCCGCCGCGGACGGCGACCAGGGCGGGACCCAGGCGTCCAGTGCCGGCAGCGTGGCGGGGAACGTGCGGGCGGCCTCGCGGACGAGCACCGGCACCAGCTCCCGCGCGTGCTCGCGCAGCGTCGTGATCAGGGTGGGCAGCCAGGGCAGCAGCACCCGGTCCGGCAGCCGCGCGAACGCCTTCGACATGACCTCGACGACGACCGGCGCGAGTGCCGGGGCCGGTTCCAGCGCCTGCACGAACCCGCTCATGTACAGCGGGACGGACGGGACGACCAGTGGGTTGCCGAGCAGGTCGTCGCAGCGTCCGCGCAGCTCGGCGAGGGACATCAGGCCGAGCTGCGACCGGGCCGCCCACAGCAGCGCCACCTTGGCGGGCGCCTCGGGGTGCGCCTGCCGGACGGCCAGTTCCAGCTGGGCGTGGTCGCAGCCGAGCGACAGCGCCAGGCTCTCCATCCCGAACAGGAACCCCAGCATCGCGGCGACCTGCCGGACGCCGGTGTCGTCGTCGGTGAACGCGGTGGGGAGCAGCGTGCAGTAGTGCGCGTAGCCCTCGGCCACGAACGCCTTGCACCACTCGGGCAGCTCCGGTTCCGTGGCGCGGTAGTGGGCGAGCAGCCGCCGGGCCCGCCGCAGCACCTCCGGGGCGTCGTCGACGGTGCGCTCGGCGGCCAGCAGCTCCACCGCCCGCGCCCCGAGCTCGTCCACGAACCGCCTGGAGCCCAGGTAGAGCAGCGCGTCCTCGACGGCCTCCAGCGCGACGGCGGCGGTGGCCTTCGGGTCCCGCACCGCGCGGCGGAGCCGGTGCTCCAGCACCTGCTCGACGGTGACGCCCTCGTACCCCAGTTCGACCAGGGCCCGCTGGTCGCGGCCGAGCGCGAGGTCCCAGCTCTCCTGGATCGACCGCTCGCCGAGCTTGCGCGACCCCATGATCGGGCGGACGGTGCCGCCGGGCAGCAGCCGCCGCAGCACCCACAGCAGCCGCGAGCACGGCTCCAGCGCGGGGTCGGCGTCCAGGTTCATCAGGGCCCGCTGGATCGTGCGCTTCTTCAGGTCGAGCCCCAGCGGCTCCAGCCGGTCCAGGACGTCGCGGGCGAGGGGCGGCAGCGAGGCGTAGCCGACCTCGCCGATCCGGTCGCCGCCCAGCAGGATCTCGCACAGGTGCCGGACGTCGCGCCGCCCCGGCACGCGGTCCTTCTCGATGCAGGTGACGGCCGCGTCCTGGAAGTCGTAGGGCGTGGGGCGCGCCCGGCCCCGCATCCCCGCGAGCAGGATCGACGTCTCGAACACCGCGATCGCGTCGGCCGTGCTGGACAGGTAGCCGTTGCGGCGGGCGAGGCGGACGAGGTCGACGCACCAGCCGAGCAGCTCCGCCTCGTCCAGGCCGTCCAGGACGGGCGGGCTGGACAGGAAGCCCGACAGCCGGTCCGCCGCCGGTTCGTCCACCACGGGCGCGGCGGCGCTCTTGCGGGCTGACGGCTTGCGTCCGCCCTTCTGGCCCTCCAGCCGGAACGGCGTGACCCGGCTCCGCTTGAGCGCCTTGTCGAACGTCGCCGCGGCGATCGACACCGACCCCGACGCCAGCCCGAACTGCGCCTCGATCGCCGAGTGGCTGGACGGGATGAGCCCGTACTGCCAGCGCGTCGCGGTCCGCGGGGTGATCTCGAACGGCGCGGCGGCCGCGACGCCGAACTGCTCGACGCGGCTCGCCGCGTGGAAGGCGCCGCACACGTACAGGCAGCTCGCCGGGTCGGCGCCGGTCGCGGCGAGGTGCTCGCGCATCCGCGTCCACATGTGGCGCTCGCGGTCCTCGTCGCGGCCGAGGTCGCCGCGGCTGGGGCGCAGCCGCCGGAACAGGCTGCCGATCAGGACCATGACCTGCCGGTAGGTGGCGTAGTCGGCGCCCGACAGCGGCTGCTCGACGTACTGGTCCCACCACTCCGACCAGTGCCGCACCTTGCCGTGGTGCAGGAGATAGGACTCCAGCTCGGCGAAGCCCGGCCGCAGGTCGCCGATCTCCAGGCCCACCGCGTCGCCGTGCAGCGCCGCCTCCTCGGGGGCCTCCGGGGGGACGTCCGGGCCGGGCGCGTCCGGTGCGGGCTCGCGCCGCTCCCACTGGAAGACGTGGTCGGTGGACCGGTCGACCAGGACGATCTCGACGCCCGGGGTGTCGAGGGCGTAGGCGATCGCCTGGTACTCCGCGGACGCCTCGGTGATCGGCGCGATCACGCTGAGCGGCGCCCATGACGCCGGGTGGCCGTCCGGCTCGTTCGCGAACGCCTGCAGCGCGACCGGCAGCCGGCAGTTGCGCAGCTCGGCCAGCAGCGGCGCGAGGTCCTCGCACAGCTCCAGGTAGATCACCGACGGCCGCTTGTCGCGCAGCCGCCGCGCCATCGCCAGCGCCGAGGCCGGCGAGTGGTGGCACACCGGGAAGATCTCCAGTTCCTCCCGCAGCGCCCGGTCGACGTCGTCGACCATCCCGGACAGGATCGCGGCCACGGCGTCCTCGCCGCCGAACTCCCGGGCCGCGTCGTGCAGCTGCTCGCGCAGCGCGCCGAACGGGCTCATGACAGCGTCGAGATCGCCTGGCGGCCGCCCTCGAGGAAGCCCTGCCAGGACGGGTCCGCGCCGTCCTTCTTGCTGCGCGGCTCGACGACCCCGTGCCAGAACTTGTTGAGGATGGCGAGGTCCTCGGGGCTGCGCCGGGCGAGCGAGCCGACCAGGGACCCGCCGAGCGTCCGCGCGGTCAGCGCCCGGTCGCCGAAGAACTGGCTGTGCAGGATCGCGTCCTCCAGCACGCCGATCTGCTCGGCGGTCGACAGCGCCGACTCCAGCCGGTCGTCGTCGCCGGTCGCCGACGCCGCGGCGGCGCGCAGGTCGGCGAAGCTCTGCAGCAGGATGTCCAGCAGCGAAGGCGGCACCTCCAGCTCGATCCGGTGCCGGCGCAGCAGCTCGGCCGTCCGGAACCGGACGATCTCCGCCTCGCTGCGCTTGTTGGTCACCACCGGGACGCGGACGAAGTTGAACCGGCGCTTCAGCGCCGACGACAGGTCGTTGACGCCGCGGTCGCGGCTGTTGGCCGTCGCGATGATCGAGAAACCGGGCTTGGCGAAGACGATGTTGTCGTCGTCCAGCTCCGGGATGGACACGTACTTCTCCGACAGGATCGAGATCAGCGCGTCCTGCACGTCGCTGGTCGAGCGGGTCAGCTCCTCGAACCGGCCGATCACCCCGCCCTCCATCGCCGTCATGATCGGCGAGGGGATCATCGACGCCCGGGACTGGCCCTTGGCGATCACCATGGACACGTTCCAGGAGTACTTGATGTGGTCCTCGGTGGTGCCCGCCGTCCCCTGGACGACCAGCGTCGAGTTCCGGGAGATCGCCGCCGACAGCAGCTCGGCGAGCCAGCTCTTGCCGGTGCCCGGGTCGCCGATCAGCAGCAGACCGCGGTCGGACGCGAGCGTCACGATGCTGCGCTCCACGAAGCTGCGGTCGCCGAACCACTTCTGCGGGATCTCGCGGTCCAGGCCGTCCGACGGCTCGGACCCGAGCACGAACAGCCGCACCATCTTCGGGCTGAGCCGCCACGAGAAGGGCTTGGGCGCGTCGTCGACCGACTCGAGCCAGTCCAGTTCCTCGGCGTACTTCACCTCGGCGGGCGCGCGCAGCATGTCGTCGGTCATCGGTGGAACGTCTCCTCTGTGTACTGGGAAGGTCGTGAAAAGGGGGGCGCCGTCAGGCGAGGAAGGTCTTGAGCTCGGCGACGAGCTTGTCGATCTTTCCGGAGATCACCGGGGTGCCCAGGGACTTGAACCGCTGCCGGAACCACGGGTTCACGATCTGCGTGCCCGAGCTGGTCACCGACCCGACCGGGATGAACTTCACCCCGGACCGGTGCACGGCCTGGATCCCCTCGAACAGGGGCTGCGACCGGTCGAACTCGTAGAAGTCGGAGATCCACACCAGCACCGTGTTCGCCGGGTCGGTGATCTTCGGCCGGGCCATCTCCATCGCGACCGGCCCGTCGTTGCCGCCGCCGAGGTTCGTCCGCAGCAGCACCTCGAACGGGTCGTGCACCCACGGCGTCAGGTCGATGGCCCGCGTGTCGTAGGCGATCAGGTGCACGTCCACCTTCGGGAGCCCCGCGAAGATGGACGCGAGGATCGTGCAGTTCACCATCGAGTCGACCATCGAGCCCGACTGGTCCACGACCACGATCATCTTGGCCGGGGTCGTCCGCCTGGCGGTGTGCCGGTAGAACAGCCGGTCGACGTAGAGCCGCTCGTCCTCCGGGCTCCAGTTGGTGAGGTTCTTCCAGATCGTCCGTTCGAGGTCGAGGTTGCGGAACACCCGCTTCGGCGGCACCGACCGGTCGATCGTCCCCGCGCTCGTCTGCCGCACCTGGGTGCGCAGCACCTCCGCGACCTCGTCCACGAACCGGCGGATCAGCGACCGGGCGTTGGCGAGCGCGACGCCCGACAGGTTGGCCTTGTCGCGCAGCAGCTGCTCGATGAGCGACATGCTCGGGGTCAGCCGGGACGCCAGCGCCGGGTCGGCGAGCACCTCGCGCAGCGCCATCCGCTTGATCAGGTCGCCCTCCAGCCCGGCCAGCACGCCCGCCACGGCGGTCGCGCCGTCCGGGCCGAGCGCCGCCCTCAGCCGCCCCGCGTCCCGCTGCCACTCGCCGAGCCGTCCCGCCGTGACGTTGCCCGACCCGGTCGCGAACACGTTGAGCAGCAGCTTGGAGACCAGCGCGGCGCGCCGCACGCGCCGCTCCGGGTCGTCCTCGTCCTCCTCCTCGCCGGTGGCGGCGGCGTTCTCGTCCGCCGCCATCAGGCCGTCCAGCTCGGCGTCCAGCTCGGGAAAGCGCTGGACGAGGTTGTCGACCGACACCGACGGGTCGAGCAGCGCGGGCGGCAGGCCCAGGTCGTCGACGATCGCGACGCTCGCCGCCTCCAGCGACGGCTGCTCCTCGGGGTCGAACACGCGGGCCAGCAGCCGCCAGTAGAGGGCCTGCCGCCGGTTGTCCTCGGAATCGTTCATTTGCGCAGCAACCGTCCCGCCCGCTCCTGGAGCACGGCCACGACGTCCCCGGACCGCGCCATCGACTTCACGACCTTCGGATCGGTGGGACCGAGCGCCCAGTCCCCGTTGTGCGCGGCGGCGGGCTGCTTCTTCACCAGGGCCTGGACGCCGAGCGGCTGCACCGACCACTGCCCGCCGTCCCACCGGACGAGCCCGATGCACGCCGACGACGCCTTCAGCAGCGCCGGGGTGAGCGGCCCGCACGAGGGGATCCGGTCCACGTCCACGGCGATCCGGTGGCCGTCCAGCTCCCACGTCGCCGCGTCGACCGCCTTGTAGCCTTCGAGCAGCACGGGCTCGGCGATGCGGACCGGATGGCGTTCCAGCGGCGGGACGGCCGGGGCCGCCGCGCCCGCCAGCAGGACCCGCGCGGTGGCGAACGGGTCGGCGGGTTCGCCGGCGCTCGCCCGCGCGTCGTCCCACACGAGGTCGCCGCCCAGCAGCGGCATGTCCAGCACGTCGACGCTCCGCCGCTCCGCGAGAGCCCTCAGCAGCACCGGGTGCCCGCGCAGCAGCTGCCACACCGCCGGTCCGACGATCGTGTCGACCTTCGTCGCCGCGACGGCCGTGCGGACGAGCCGCGGCGCGCCGCCGTCCGACGGCTCCAGGATCGCGTGCACCTGTGTCTGGACGGCCGTTCCGTGCTCGTGCACGTCGACGCCGAGGGGCAGCAGCCGGCCCGACGCAGCCCCCGCGGGACGGGCCGTCCCGGCCGTCCGGGCCAGCAGCACGCCCCGCGCCCACAGGTCGGACCAGCGCCGCGCCGGCAGCCGATCCAGCGTCGCCACCGGCGAGGACGCCCGCAGCTCGGCGGCCAGCCCGTCCAGCAGCACGGCCGGCCGCCGCAGCCGAGGCTCGGCCAGCGCCGCCTCGATCGTCTGGTCGGAGGCCGCCACCAGGTCGTGCCCGACGCCGCGCCATCCGGCGATGGCCAGCTCGGTCAGCCAGGACCGGCAGCCGGCGAGCAGGTTCTCCGCGACGGGCTCACCGGTCTCGGGCTCCTCCCACGCGGCGCGCTCGCGGCCGAGCGCCCCGTCCAGCCGGGCGAGCAGCGCGTCGTGCACCGCCCCGAGCACGGCGCCGCGCGCCCCCGCCAGCGCCGCGATC
>NZ_CAACVB010000132.1 GCF_900659635.1 Actinomadura roseirufa
GCGGTCAGCGTGGTGGTCATCGACTGCACCGAGACCGGGGCGTCCCCGCCCACCGGCACCGCACCGACCATGATCTGACGGGACCGGCGGCGCTCGGCGATCGGCGGCGGCGCGCCCGCCCCGTCACCCTCACCGCGGATCGTCGGAATTCCCAGTGAAACGCTCATCCCACTCCTCTGACTCGCCTCTGCTCACCCCGGGAGAAACGGTCTCCGGCGCCCGGGAGGCGTTCCACGTCCCCCCACCGGCGTGCGGATCGGGCGATTTGCCCCCGTTCGCCCTCGTCACACCGTCCATTCGACGGGCCCGCCCGGCTCGTACAAGCCTAGGCGCCTCGGGCGAATGAGGTGACGGCGACCGGTACGCAATAGTGTGACCCCTCCACTACGGTGCGTAAACCTTCTGAACCATTGCGGGTGATCGAGCCGGAGACGGCGTCCGGGCGGGCTCACCGCGGAAGCGTGAGCGGATTCACGAGATCGGCGAGGATCAGCAGCACCCCGAGCCCGACGAGGAGCAGGAGGACGAAGTAGGTGACGGGCAGGAGCTTCGCCATGTCGACCGTGCCCGGATCAGGCCGGCCGCGTGCGCGGGCGACACGCGCGCGGGCGCGCTCGTAGGCGACCACGGCGAGGTGCCCTCCGTCCAGAGGAAGGAGGGGCAGCACGTTGAGCGCGCCTAGGAAGATGTTCACCGAAACGACCAGCGACAGATACAAGGCGAGCTTGTCCCTGGCGGAACTCCGCATGGAGAAGATCTGCCCGGACAGCTCCGTCGCCCCGACGACGCTGCCGACCTGCCCGCCGCGCGTGCTCTCCCGCTCGGGAGAGAACAGCTTGGGGACCGCCGAGGGCAGGTCCACGGCAATCCGGCCGATTCCGGCGAGGGCCGTGCCCATGCCGCGCGCCGCGAAGACCCCGGCGTTGAGCGGCCCCGTCCGCTCGTAGCCCTGGCCGACGACCCGGGCGGACACTCCCGCGAACGGCCGGCCGCCCACGTCCGCGAGCCGCATCCGCAGGGTCAGCGGGGCCGGCGCGCCGGGCCGGGCGACGACCACGGGCACGGTCTGGCCGGGCCGCGCGGCGCCGATCGCGTCGCGCAGCCCGGCCCAGTCGCTGACGCGGGCCCCGCCGAACTCCGTCACGCGGTCTCCCGCGCGCAGCCCGGCGAGGGCGGCCGGCGAACGCGGCCGCCCCGCGCACCCCTCCCCCACGCGGCCGGGCACGCACTCCGAGACCTCGTCGACCGTGTTCGTCACCGTGCCGGGTTCGCGGACCCCGACGGTCATCGCCATCACCATCAGCAGCAGGAACGCGAACGCGAAGTTGGCGGCGACCCCCGCGATGATGACGACCGCCCGGCGTCCGGCCGGCTGCCGGTAGAACGCGCGGGCGCGATCCCGTGGCGCGATCTCCTCCAGCGGCGTGTAACCCACGATCTTGACGAAGCCGCCCAGGGGCACGGCCTTGACGCCGTACTCGGTCTCGCCCGCGCGCCGCGACCACAGCGTCGGCCCGAAGCCGACGAAGTACTGCGTGGCCTTCATCCCGAACCGGCGGGCGGTGAGCAGGTGCCCGCCCTCGTGCAGCATGACCGACACCAGCAGCGCCACGACGAAGGCGGCGGCACCGAGGAGAAAGGCCATCGGGCCCCCAGGGGCTCGGTCAGCTCGTTCCGGTCAGTTCCCTGGCCCGGGTCCGGGCCCACGCGTCGGCGGCGAGGACGTCGTCCAGGGTCAGCGCTATGCCCGCGCCGGCCCCGTTCACACCGGTCCCGTCACCACCGGCCTCGCCCGTGCCCGCGCCACTGTCGCCGCCTCCGGTGACGGTGTGCTCGTCCATGACCCGCGTGATCGTGTCGACGATTCCGAGGAAGGGCAGCCGGCCCGCGCGGAACGCCTCGACGCACTCCTCGTTCGCCGCGTTGTACACCGCCGGGGCCGTGCCCCCGAGGCGCCCGGCGTGGCGGGCCAGCGCGACCGCGGGGAACGCCTCGTCGTCGAGGGGGAACAGCTCCCAGGTGTGGGACTTGGTCCAGTCCAGGCCGGGCGCCGCGTCCGG
This sequence comes from Actinomadura roseirufa, assembly GCF_900659635.1. GTDB lineage: Bacteria > Actinomycetota > Actinomycetes > Streptosporangiales > Streptosporangiaceae > Spirillospora > Spirillospora roseirufa. The sequence continues at coordinate 2,061 of NZ_CAACVB010000132.1, forward strand.
GACGCGGTCGGGCCATTCCATGCCGAGCGCGATCGGGAGCCGCATGTCGGGGGGGCTCGCCTGGGCGAGCGTGGACCCGTCGATGAACTCGACCATCGAGTGGATCACCGACTGCGGGTGCACCATGACCTCGATCCGGTCCATCGGGACGTCGAAGAGCAGGTGCGCCTCGATGACCTCCAGCCCCTTGTTGACCAGCGTCGCCGAGTTGATCGTGACGACGGGGCCCATGTCCCAGGTGGGGTGGTCCAGCGCCTCCTCCAGCGTGACGCCGGCCAGGTCGGCGCGGGTGCGGCCGCGGAACGGGCCGCCGCTCGCGGTCAGCACGAGGCGCCGGACCTCGGCGGCCCGGCCGCCGCGCAGGCACTGGGCGAGGGCGGAGTGCTCGGAGTCGACCGCGACGATCTGCCCCGGCCTGGCCCGCCGCTTCACCAGCGGGCCGCCCATGATGAGCGACTCCTTGTTGGCCAGCGCGAGGGTCCGGCCGGCGTCCAGGGCGGCGAGCGTGGAGGCCAGCCCGAGCGCCCCCGTCACCCCGTTCAGGACGACGTCGCACCGCCACGCCGCGACCTCGGCGACGGCCTCCGGGCCCGCCACGATCTTCGGGATCGCGTAGTCGCCCGCCGCGTAGCCGCGCCGCTTGGCCTCGGCGTAGAACGCCAGCTGCAGCTCCTGCGCCGCGGACGCCTTGGCGACGGCGACGATCTCGGGACGGAACTCCAGCGCCTGCTCGGCCAGCAGCCCCACCCGCCCGCCGCCCGCGGCCAGGCCGGTGACCCGGAACCGGCCGGGGTTGCGCCGGATCACGTCGAGGGCCTGGGTGCCGATCGAACCGGTGGAGCCGAGCACGACGATGTCGCGGGAGGCGCCGGCGCGCGAGACGCCGGCGTCGGGAGCGCCCTCCCTGGCGGCGATGTCACGGGAGGCGGAGCCGGGAGCGGAGGCTGATGGAGACGTCACCGCTCCATTGTCGGGCATTCCCAAGGTCAGGTGCGGGCGTCGGGTCAAGTGCCGGCGCCGGGGTCGGGGGCGGGGTCGGGGATCACCCGCTCGCGTCCCCGTTCCCGTACCGCAGCGGGAGGCGCAGGACGAGCCGGGCGCCGTGCGCGGTGTCGGCGACGTAGAGCCGGCCGCCGTGCCCGACCGCGATCTCCCGCGCGATGGCCAGGCCGAGGCCGCTGCCGCCGGCGGCGCGGTCGCGCGCGGTGTCGAGGCGGCTGAAGCGCTCGAAGATGCGGTCGCGGTCGGCGGGCGGAACGCCCGGCCCGTCGTCGCGCACCTCCACGACCGCCTCCGCGCCCTCCCCGCGCACCTCGACCTCGATCGTCGCGACGGCGTGCCGCTCGGCGTTGGCGAGCAGGTTGAGCAGGACGCGCGAGAGCTGGAGGCGGTTGGCCTCGACGCCGACGCCGGACTCGACCTTGGCCGTGACCGGCACCGGCGGCGCGCGGTGCGCCAGCTCGCCCTCGACCAGCGCGCCGAGGTCGATCCGCTCACGGGCCGGCTCCTCGCCGGAGTCCATCCGGGCGAGCGCGAAGAGGTCCTCGACGATGCGATGCAGCCTTTCGGTGTCGCGCAGGGAGTACCGCAAGGTCTCCACGAGGTCGGCCTCGGCCGGGTCGACGAGGGCCAGTTCGATCCGCGCCCGCAGCCCGGTGAGGGGAGTGCGCAGCTCGTGCGAGGCGTCGGCGATGAACGCGCGGCGCCGTACGGCCGCGTCCTCCAGGCGGTCAAGGACGGCGTTCATCCGGTGGGCGAGCCCGGCGGACGGGTCGCCGGGCGTCTCGTCCAGCCGGCGGCCGAGGTCGGCGGTGAGGATCTCGTCCAGCTCCGCCTCGAACTCCTCCAGCGGGCGCAGGACGCCTCCCGCCGCGTGCCAGGCGCTCCAGGCGACCAGCGGCAGCGCGACCGCGCACAGGGCCGCCGTGGCAGCCGCCAGGGAGGTGTCGTGGTGGGGCCCGATGAGCACGCGCAGGACACCGGCCGTCACGATGCCCGCGACCACCAGCAGGGAGCCGACCAGGCCCGTCGCCACCAGCGTCACGCGCGCCCGCGTGGGGCGCCGCACGTGCGGCCGGACGCGCGGCATGGCGTTCCGGACCGACATGTCTCCTTTGTACGCAGCAATCATCCAAAGAACGGCAAAGTGCCCCTTCTTGGACCGCATAGCCCGGTCGCGAAGATCAGCGGACCGGCGCGGTAACGGCGACGCGGAAGGGAGCGACGACCCGCGAACACGGGACCGGCCTCGGATGAGCACGGCGGCGGGGCCCCTGACGGGCAGGCGCGGCGGCGCGGCGGCGAGCCTTTGCCGCCCTTTTCACCTGCGCTAACAGGGACAACAAACTGGCCCGCTTATAAAGGAGTGACGTGAAGTCGACTCCCGCCAGGGGGATGGGGACATGGGCCAGACGGGCGAGCCGACGATCGACCCGGGCGTTCTCGACAACGCTCAGCGCCGGGGCGTCGCCTGCGTCGTCTGCCGCAAGAGATGGCCCCGGCCGCGCGTCCGCGTCGGCCGCCTGCCGGACTCGTCCGGGGTGTTCGCGTGCGCCGAGTGCGCACCCGCCCCGCCGGCACCCCGCGAACCGCGGGGCCCACGGGAGTCGGCCACGGACGCCGGGCCGCCGGTCGGGGAGCCGGCACCGGCGCGGACGGCGGCGTTCGGCGCCGCCGTGGAGGTCTCTCCAGGGAGAAGGGTGACCTGGGCGTTCGGGGGGAAGCCCGGGACCACCTGAGAGGCGCGCCCGGCTGGGGGCGGCCGGGCGCGCCCGTTTATTGCAATCCCGGCCCACTTCGCTCGCCTGGCGGCTCGCTTCGTGACCGGGCTTGTGCGAGCGCGAATCGCTTCGCGATCTTCCCGCCGGGGCTCGCCTCCGGCATCGCCCCGCCGGTCAGGTAGCGCGCTCGCCTGACGGCTGAGGTCACCTGTTGAGCGGGCCCTGATTCTGGGGATCCGGCTAGGGGTGCGCTGCGGGGCCATGCTCTAGGGCTTGGCCGGGGACGGGCGGGCAGGGTCCGTCAGTGTTTTCGTGGACTCGATCCATGTCTTCGTCCACTCCGCGTAGTCGGTGCAGTCCGACCTGTCGGAGTCGCCGCCGCATTCCTTCGCGGGCGTGTGCGCGAAGACGACCTTGTCGAGGTACGCGCGGTCGCCGACGTGGTAGGCGCTGCAGAACCCGGGCTTCAGCCGGTCGCCCGAGCACGCCTGGGGGTTGGCGGGCGCGACGCCCGTCCATTCGGCCACCTGCTGCTGGACGTCCGGTGAGGCCGTCCACTGGAGCCACTGGTACATGCAGTTGGGGTGCTGTACGCGCGCGCCGATCATCCAGGCGTTCATCCAGCCGGTCACGCCCTCGGACGGGACGACCCCCTGGACGGGCTTGGACGCCCGGGTCAGCACGTCCACCTGGTAGGGCCACGCCTCACCGAGCACGGCCTCTCCCCCGGCGAACGCGCTGACGGCGTCGGAGGGCGTCTCCCAGTACCGCTTGACGTGGGGACGCTGCTTGGCCAGGACGCGTCCGGCGGCGGCGAGCTGCTTGGCGGTCAGCGAGTACGGGTCGGTGATCTTGAGCTTGCGGTCCCGGCCCTTGAGGTAGAGGGCCGCCTCGGCGATCGACAGCGGGCTGTCGCGCATGATGAGCCGCCCCGAGTACCGGCGGGTCTCCTCGGGCGCGAACAGCGCGGCCCAGCTGTCCGGCGCCTGGACGGCCCGGGTGTCGTACATGAGCAGGTTGGAGCCCCACACGTGCGGCACGCCGTAGTACTTGCCGTCGCGCTTGAGCAGGGCCCGCAGCCTCGGCTCCAGCTTCTTGTACCCGTCGACCAGGCTGGTGTTCACGGGCGTGGCCTGGTGGTCGGCGATGAGCTGCCCGGCGACCTCGGGCGGCGCGGCGACGCCGTCGTAGCGGCGGTTCCGGTCGTGCATGAGGTCGCCGGCCTCCCGGGGGGTCCGGGCGACCTTCCAGTCGATCTTGCAGCCGGTGCGCTTCTGGAACGGGGTGACCCAGTCGACGCGGGGGTCGCTGCCACCGCTCTCGAGGGTGCCCGGCAGCGCCACGAGGTTGAGGGAGCCCTCTCCCGGGCCGAGGGTGCTGGCGACCTGGACGGTGCCGACCGGGCGCTCGTCGTCGCTGCAGGCGGCGAGACCGGCGGCCACCGTGACCGCGGCCACCGCAAGCGCCGTCATCGCCCTGGCCCGCGCCGTGGCCGTCAGCCGCATGTCGCTCCCGATCCCTCCGGCGGGCCGTACCCCCTCGCGATCGGCCCCGTCGGCGCAGCGTAGCGCCTCCTGATCCGCCGGGCGGCCGGGACCCGGCCCAGAACGGCGGCGTACGAGGACCGTCGCCGACCTTCACATCACGGTGGGCACCAGAACGCGAGTTTTTCGACGGTGGAGGGAAACTTTCCCGCCGAGTCGCTGCGACCGGACCGAGAAAGACGAAAGATCATGAGTTCCGGGCGCCTCCGGACGCACGCACCCGGCTTCGGGCGGCCATTAATGGGCCATTCGGAAAGATGCTCGGGAGGCCCTGGGAAACACGGAGCGCCGACTTATAGCACATCGCTTCTTCGGTGAGATTCCCATCGGGCCGGCGGGTTAGACCGCACGGCCCCGGGGGGCAGCGGGTGCTGGCGTCCGCGCCATACACGGAGGTTACTGGAGAGGGATATGGCGCGGGCTGGCTGCCCTTTCCCGGGGCCGCGGCGGCACCGGTGGACGTGGCGAGGTGGGGAACAGCGGTTTCATCGTGCGGTGCTGCCTGGCCACGCGATCACCGGCATCCGGCCGGACCGCGGCGGTGTGACGCCCTCGAGACGGAGGAGGTTCGAGGGACGCCGCGCGTCCTGCCGGGGCTCGCGGGACGGCCGTCGGCCGTCGTGGTGCAGAGGTCGTGCCCGTCCGGAGTACTCCACCACCTCGATCCGTGCGATGAGCAGCTGCGGGGTCTCGGCCTCCAGGAACTCGGCCACGCCGGCGCGACGGGGCGGCAATGCCCACCAGTGCCCGGTGTGCCGGCCGAACCATATGGTCCAGCCCGGAAAACGCCTCCCGAGCGCGTCGACCTCCGCGGCGTGGTCGTCAGCAGTCATGTGCGCGGCTCCCTGGCGGCGGACCCCGCGGTCACGGCCCGGACTCCGAACCTGACCTTTTATATTTCGTACCATTAAATTGCGATACACAGATTGTGTCGCTCATCACAGGGTCAGTCAATAGTTGTAGCTATTATTTGTCGGAGCGGGGCCGACGAAAATCAACAACGAAAGCGACAAAGCGGTAGAAAGTCTCAAACACCACCAGACCAGCCCGTTCTCACCCTCGGCCCACCGTGGCTCACGGCCCGCAACCCGACGTTCACCCCGCGGACACTCCGGCCGCCTAGCATGATCGTCCTTGTCACCATGGATCTGGACGAGGCGGTTCCGCGTGCCTTCACGGCTTTCCGCGGCCTTCACGGCAATCTGGGCGTTTCGTCCCTACCTCCGGCACGTGCCCTTCCTCTTGGCACTGCTCGGCGGGGCGGCCCTGCGCTGGACGGCCACCAGGGCCTATCCCCAAGGGCTCTGGTTCACGGGCGACTCCTACTTCTACGTAGGACACGCCCTGTCAGGGGTGCCGTCGCCCAGCAAGACGTCGGGCTACTCCTTCATGCTGCAGCTCATGGAGCCGCTGCACAGCCTGAAGGCCGTCGTGGTCGCGCAGCACCTCATGGGTCTCGCCATCGCGGTGATGGCCTACGCCGTCCTGTGCCGGGCGCGCCTGCCCGCCTGGGCCGCCGCGATCGTCACCGTGCCGATCCTGTTCGACGCCTACGAGATCGAACTCGAGCACCTGCTGATGTCGGAGGCGCTGTTCACCTTCTGCATCGCCGCGGGGCTCACGCTGCTGCTGTGGCGCGTGCACGGCGAGAAGGCGGGCGCCACCTGGTGGCTGGCCCTGCCCGCCGGGCTGCTGCTCGGCTACGCGGTGCTCGTGCGGTCCGCGGGCGCCCCGCTCATCCCGCTGATCCTGCTGTGCCTGCTGCTGCGCCGCCGCGGCTGGCGTCCCGCGCTCGCGTTCGGCATGGCCGCCGCCGTCCCCCTGGTCGCCTACGCCATGTGGTACCACGACCACCGCGGCGTCTACGGGCTGACCTCGGCCGACGGCATCTACCTGTGGGGACGGACGGCGTCCTTCGCCGACTGCGCCAAGATCAAGCCGCCGTCCAACGAGGAGGCCCTCTGCCTGGACGCGGCGACGAAGGCCGAGAACGACCCGCCCGGCCACCTCATCTGGCGCAACGACATCCCGCCCCGCGTGATCTTCGAGAGCGTCGTCGCCCCGGAGGCGAACGCGACGCTGCGGGACTTCTCGATCCGCGCGATCCTCGCCCAGCCCGGCGACTACCTCGACACGGTCGCCCGCGGCGTCGGCAAGGCGTTCAGCTCGCACCGCTACCCGACCCCGACGGCGGCGACCGAGGGGCTGTACCACTTTCCCGACCGGGCGCAGCTCTTCCCCGGCGGGCTCGGCTGGTCGGGCAAGGGCGGCACCGCGCTGTCGGACGCGATGCGCTACGGCCGCACCGACACCCCGAGCCGGGTCGTCCAGCCGCACGCCGACCGCATGATCGACTACCAGGAGCGCTACTACCTGCCGGGCCCCGCGCTCGGTGTGCTGTTCGGGCTCGGCGCCGCGGGCGTACTGCTCGCCCGGCGGCGGCGGCGCGAGGTGCTGATGGTCTGGGCCGGCGCGGTGACGCTGCTGGTCTTCCCCATCGCCAGCGCCGACTTCGACTACCGCTACGTGGTGCCCACCATGCCGTTCGCGTGCCTGGCCATCGGCCTCGCCCTCTCGGCGTTCCGCGCGCGGGGGCCGGGCGAGGCCACCGTGCCGGCGCTGGGCACGCCCGACCCGGCGGACACCACCGAGGACGGCGACCCCGCCGGGCCGGATGACGGCGGCGCGGCGGAGGAGCCCGACGAGCCCGGCGAGGAAGGGGCCGGCGGCGAGCGGGCGGCCGGTCGTGACGAGCCGTCCGGCGACGACCGCGGCGGGAACGAGGACGAGAAGGACGACGCCGACGCCGACGGGGACGCGGAGCGGGAGCCGGAGCACGTCCCCGGCAAGCCCGCCGACGCCCCCGCCGGCGCCTGATCTCAGCCGTTGGTGGGGAACCCGAGGTTCAGGCCGCCGTGGCTCGGGTCCAGCCAACGCGCCGTGACGGCCTTCGTCCGGGTGTAGAAGTGGACGCCCTCCGTCCCGTGCGCGTGGCTGTCACCGAACAGTGACGCCTTCCAGCCGCCGAAGGAGTAGTACGCCATCGGCACCGGGATCGGCACGTTGATGCCCACCATCCCGACCTCCACCTCGTTCTGGAAGCGGCGCGCCGCCCCGCCGTCGTTGGTGAAGATCGCGGTGCCGTTGCCGTACGGGTTGGCGGAGATCAGCGCCATGGCCTCGTCGTAGGAGCCCGCCCGCACGACCGACAGCACCGGGCCGAAGATCTCGTCCCGGTAGGCGTCCATCTCCGGGGTGACGCGGTCGAGGACGGACGGCCCGAGCCAGAAGCCGCCGTCCCCGCCGCCGAGCACGGGCGTGCCGCGCCCGTCGACGGCGAGCTCGGCGCCCTGCGCGACGCCCCCGTCGAGGTAGGAGGCGACCTTGTCGCGGTGCTCGCGGGTGACCAGTGGCCCCATCTCCGACTCGGGGTGGTCACCGGGGCCGACCTTCACCCGGGCGACCCGCTCGCGCACCTTGGCCACCAGCTCGTCGCCAACGGGGTCGACGGCGACCACGACGGAGATCGCCATGCAGCGCTCCCCCGCCGAGCCGAAGCCCGCCGACACGGCGGCGTCGGCCGCGAGGTCCAGGTCGGCGTCGGGCAGCACCACCATGTGGTTCTTCGCGCCGCCGAGAGCCTGGACGCGCTTGCCCTCTCGCGCGGCGGTCTCGTAGATGTAGCGGGCGATCGGGGTGGAGCCGACGAAGCTGACCGCCTTGACGTCGGGGTGGTGCAGCAGCCCGTCCACGGCGGCCTTGTCACCGTGCAGGACGTTGAACACCCCGTCCGGCAGCCCGGCCTCGGCCCACAGCTCGGCGATCCGCACCGACGCCGACGGATCCTTCTCCGACGGCTTGAGCACGAACGTGTTGCCGCACGCGATCGCCACCGGGAACATCCACATCGGGACCATCGCCGGGAAGTTGAACGGGGTGATCCCGGCGACGACGCCGAGCGGCTGCAGGATCGAGTACGCGTCCACCCGGGTCGACACGTTCTCCGAGAACCCGCCCTTGAGCAGGTGCGGGATGCCGCAGGCGAACTCGACGACCTCCAGGCCGCGGGCGACCTCGCCCGCCGCGTCCGAGACGACCTTGCCGTGCTCGGCCGAGATCAGCCGCGCGATCTCGTCGCGGTGCTCGGTGAGCAGCTCGCGGAACCGGAACAGGACCCGCGCCCGCCGGCTGAGGGAGGCGTCGCGCCAGGCGGGGAACGCGTCCCTGGCCGCCGCCACGGCCGCCTCGACCTCCGCCTCGGCGGCGAAGTCGACGGTCCCGGCGACGCGGCCGGTGGCGGGATCGTAGATGTCGCCGGTACGCGCGGGCGGCGCGCCGTCGTAGGGCTTGCCGCCGATCCAGTGGGTGACGTGCTTGGCAGGGGTGTCGCTCATGTCCTCGGCTCTCACAATGCTGTTCTCACGGGGCGTCCCGTGCGGTGGTTCGGTGCGGTGGACGGCCGGCGTCTCATCCGGCGGCGGCCCCGTCGACCGCCTCGAGGGAGTCGACGAGGATGCCGAGGCCCTCGGCGGCCTCGGCGTCGGTCAGGGTCAGCGGCGGCGCCATGCGCACGACGTTGCCGTACAGGCCGCCCTTGCCGACCAGCAGCCCGCGCTCGCGGGCGGCCTCCATCAGCGCGGCGGCCAGCGGCGGGCTCGGCTCGCCGGTGCCCGGGTCGGCCAGCTCGACGGCGAACATCAGGCCCTTGCCCCGCACCTCGCGGACGATGGGGAACCGCCCGGCCGCCGCCCGCAGCCCGTCGATGATCGTCGCGCCCTGGCGCGCCGCGTTGGCCTGCAGGTCGTGGTCCAGGACGTAGTCGAGCGTCGCGTTCGCGGCGGCCATGGACAGCGGGTTGCCGCCGAAGGTGGACAGCCCGACCGCGTGCAGGGCGTCCATCAGGTCGCCGCGCGCCACGACGCCGCCGACCGCGAAGCCGTTGCCCAGCCCCTTGGCGAAGGTCATCATGTCGGGCCGGACGCCGTGGTTGTCGATGCCCCAGAAGCCCTGCCCCGTCCGTCCCCAGCCGGTCTGGACCTCGTCGGAGATGAACAGGATCCCGTGCTCGTCCAGGATCTCCTTGTACGCGGCGAAGAGCCCGTCGGGCGCCATCGTGAAGCCGCCGACGCCCTGGATCGGCTCGGCGATCAGCGCCGCCACGTCCCCGCCGGTCGCGGTCGCCAGGACGTGCCGCAGGTCCTGCGCGCAGACGTCGATGTACGCCTCGTCCGACAGGCCCGCGAACTGCGGGAGCGTCCGGTCGGCGCCGTGCAGGAAGTGGACGTTCAGCGGCGAGTACGACACGTTCGTCCACGCCCGGTTGCCGGTGACGCCGACCGCGCCGAACGAGCGGCCGTGGTAGCTCTGCCGCAGCGCGAGCACCTGGTCGCTGCGGCGCGCGTAGGCGGCCAGCAGCAGCGCCGTCTCGTTGGCCTCGGTGCCGGAGTTGGCGAAGAACACCTTCGCGTCCGGGATGCCGGACAGCCGGGAGATCTTCTCGGCCAGCTCGACCTGCCCGCGCAGCAGGTAGGCGGTGGAGGTGTGCACGACGCCGGTGGCGAGCTGGCGCTCCACCGCCTCGCGCACCTCGGGCACGTCGTAGCCGATCATGTTGGTGAGGATGCCGGTGAAGAAGTCGAGGTAGCCGCGCCCCTCGGCGTCGGTGACCCGGCTGCCCTTGCCGGTGGCGATCTCGATCGGGGCCGCGTAGTTCAGCGCCAGCCAGGACGGCATGACCGCCCGGTGGCGCTGGAGCAGGGCCGCGTGCGAGGAACTCTGGGATGGGCTCACGGAAACCACTTTGGCACGGTCCAATCAGTCGCGTTCCGGCGAGGCGTCCTTCGCCCCTCTCCAGTCTCGTTCGCCGTGACCTCCCGAGACCACCCGCACAGTGTCAGGACCGGACGCCATCCGTTGACGGACTGCTGGGCGACGTCCCAGCTCATGGGGCGGTCCGTCCGGATATCATCGCGGCTGATGCTGCCTACTCTCGACGACGTGCTCCAGCTCGACGCGGTCCGCCGCGGCCAGCCGCGCGTCGTCGCGGGCGCCGACCGCACCGGCAACCGCGTCCGCTGGGTGCACGTCGCCGAGGTCACCGACATCGCCCACCTGCTGCACGGCGGCGAGCTGGTGCTGACCACCGGGATCGCCCTGCCCGACGAGCCCGCCCGGCTGCGCGCCTACATCACCGAGCTGGCCGAGGTCGGCGTCAGCGGGCTGATGATCGAGCTGGGCCGCCGCTACGCCAGCGTCCTGCCGCCCGCCCTCGTCGCCGCCGCCGAGGACCACGGGCTCCCGGTGGTCGTCCTCGCGCACGAGCCGGCGTTCGTGGACATCACCGAGTCGGTGCACGCGCGCATCGTCCAGGATCAGTTCGCCGAGCTCCGCGCGTCCGAGCAGCTCCACGAGATCTTCACCCAGCTCTCGGTCGAGGGCGCCTCCACCGACGAGGTCGTCCGCCAGGTCGCCGCGCTCTGCGGGCACCCCGTCGTCCTGGAGAACCTCGCCCACCAGGTGCTGGCCGCCGACGCCGACGGCGGCGACCCGGCCGAGCTGCTGTCGGCCTGGGAGACGCGCTCGCGCGCCATCCGGCCCGACCAGCGCACCGCCTTCGACGAGGCGTCCGGCTGGCTGGTGACCACCGTCGGCGCCCGCGGCGAGGACTGGGGACGCCTGATCATCATCATCGGCTCGCCGCCCTCCCCCCGCGAGACGGTGCTGGTCGAACGGGCCGCCACCACGCTCGCCCTCGGCCGGCTGCTCGACCGGCACGCCGAGGGCGTCGAGCGCCAGGCGCACGGGACGATCATCGCCCGGATCCTCACGCACGCCTACGCCGACCCGCAGGAGGCCGCGGCCCGCGCCCGCGCGCTCGGCGTCCCGCTGTCCGGCCGCCGGCTGCTCGGCGCCGTGCTGCGGCACCGCGGCCCCGGCACCTCCGCCCCGCCCGTCGGCGAGCTGTCCCAGCTCGCCGAGACCGCCGCCGCGGCCTGCAAGGACGCCCGCCTCGCCGCCCTGGTCGGCGTCCTGGACGAGGGCGGGCCGCACGCCCGCGTCGGCGTGCTGGCCTCCCTGCCCGCCCGTGCCGACGTGGAGACGGCCCTGCACGACGTCGCGGTCCGCATCCGCAAGCAGTCCGGCGGCGAGACCGTCATGGCCGCCGGCTCCGTCGTCGACTCCATCCGCGACGTCCGCCGCTCCTTCCTGGAGGCCGAGCAGGTCGCCGACGTCGCGTCCCGCGGTTCCGGAAGCCGCCTGTTCTACCGCCTGCCCGACCTGCGCCTGCGCGGGCTGCTTCACCTCCTGCGCGACGACGCCCGGGTCCAGACCTTCGTCGAACGCGAACTCGGCCCGCTCCTGGAATACGACGCCCAGCGGGGCAGCGATCTCACCCGCATCCTGGAGCTCTACCTGGAGTCGGGCCGCAACAAGGCCGTCGCCGCCCAGGGCGCCCACCTGTCCCGCCCCGCTTTCTACGAGCGTCTCCGCCGCATCGAACGCGTCCTGGACGCCGACCTAGACGACGTCGAGTCCTGCGTATCCCTCCATGTCGCCCTACTGGCCCTCAGCTCCGTCCGCTGGGAGCACCCCTGACGAGGATCACGGTTAGTGACTATGGCGATGCGTTGAGCATCCGGTTGCTAACCTCGTCCACACAGCAGGACAAGGTTCACGACGGTTCCGCAGGAGGACGTGTGACGGCACTGGCGGTGGACGACATGCCCGACCCTGAACCGAGGCCCCGCATCGAACGAGTCGAGCAGGAGGCGGACGCCCCGCTTCCCGGCTGGATCATCCCTCCGGAGGGCGGCTTCGTCGCGGAAGATCTCGACCACCTTCCGCAATTGCCCCCTCACACAGAGTTGATCGATGGCAGCATCGTCCTCGTGAGCCCCCAGACCGCCTTCCACATGCTGACCCTCTCCGTCCTGGAGACCGGTCTGCGACGGTGCCTCCCCGAGGATCTCCGCCTCCGCCGGGAGATGACCGTCAAGCTGGGGCGGCGTCAGCGACCCGAGCCCGACCTCCTCGTCCTGCGCGCCGACGGTGTCGCGGGGATGGAGCAGACCACCTTCGAGGCGGAGCACGTGCTCCTGGTCGTGGAGGTCGTCTCCGCCGAGTCGGAACTGCGTGACCGTGATCGCAAGCCGGAGCTCTACGCGCAGGCGGGCATCCCCCACTTCTGGCGGATCGAGAACTCCGGGGGGCAGCCGATGGTCATCGTCTTCGAGCTCGACACGGCCAAGGACGTCTACGTCTCGACCGGCGTTCACCACTACCGGCTGAAGCTGGGCGTCCCGTTCGACATCGACATCGACCTCACCGAGATCGGCCGGCTTTGATCGCCTCCGCCGCACCCGGCCCGCCCGGCTCCCGTTCGCTCGGGCCCGCCCGCACCGGCTCGGCTCGCCCCGGCCCGGACGGCGCGTGACATGACGGACGCGGCGTTGCACGTCCACCGCTACGGGGATCCGGCCGGGACGCCACTGATCGTCCTGCACGGCGTCCAGGCTCACGGCGCGCGGTGGCGGCGGGTCGCCGAGGGGCATCTCGCCGACCGCCTGGTCCTGGCGCCCGACCTGCGCGGGCACGGGCGCTCGCCGCACCGGCCGCCGTGGAGCGTCGAGCGGCACGTCGCCGACGTGCTCGCGGTCATGGACGCCGAGGGCCTCGACCGGGCCGATCTGGCCGGGCACTCCTACGGCGGGCTGATCGCCCTGCACCTGGCGCGGACGGCGCCGCGGCGCGTCCAGCGGCTCGTCCTGCTGGACCCGGCGATCGGGCTCGACCCGGCCACCGCGGCCGCGCGGGCCCGCGACGCCATGATCCCGCGGACGTTCGCGGACGCGGCGCGGGCACGGGCATCGCTGGCCGCCCGGTGGCCCGCGGCGTCGCCGGAGACCCTCGACGACGAGGTGCGCGAGCACCTGGAGCCGGCCCCGGACGGGCGGTCGCGCTGGCGCTTCGAGCCCGCCGCGATCGTGACGGCGTACTCGGAGATGGCCCGCCCGCCGCTGCCGCCGCCCGCCGGCCTGCCCACCCACCTGGTGATCGCGACGCGCTCGGACACGGTACGGCCCGAGTTCATCGTCGCCTGCCGTACCGCGCTCGGCCCCGCTCTCACCATCTCCGAGATCGACACCGGCCACATGCTGTACATCGACGACCCCGCAGGCACCGGAACCCTACTCGCCTCGTGGCCGACCCCCTGACCCCCTCCAGGGACGCACCGCGCGGCGGGACCGGATCGGCTCGTTGGGGACGGCGTCCCGCTCGCTTCCCTGCCGGTCGGCGGGGCGGACCGGCGGCGCGCCGTCGTGGGGCTCTGAGCGGGACGTCCGACGGCGGCCGATCTCGGCCAGGCCCGCGCGAACGCCGCCCCGGGCGGACGGTCCCGTTCCAGGGACGGCCCGCAGAGCCGCGCCGACCGGCCGGGCGGCGGCGCCGAGGGGCCCGTCCTCCCATGTGAGCGCCGCCGGGCGGCCGGAGCGGCGCACGGGACCCGACCAAGCGCTAGGTGCAAGAGGGGCGCGGCCCTCACTTCCCGTGCCGGGCCGTGCGCCCGGCCGACAGGTACACGGGGGCGGCCGGGGCACAACAAGGAGCGTGACCCTTCGCGCAGCGGCGGACGCGCGCACGTTCGGCGTCGAGGAGGAACTGCTCCTCGTCGACCCCGTCAGCGGCGTCCCCCAGGCCGTATCGAGCTCGGTCGTCCGGTTCGCCCGGCGGCACGAGGTCGTCGCCGCCGACGGGCGGCGGCCGGAACCGCTGGACACCGAGTTGCAGCGCGAGCAGATCGAGACGGTCACGCCGGTCTGCGCCGGCCTGGACGACCTCGCCGAGCACGTCCGGTCGGCGCGCCTCGCGGCGGCGCGCGCGGCGGAGGGCGTCGGCGCCGCCGTCGCCGCGCTCGCGACCTCCCCCCTCGCGGTCCGCCCGTCGCTGACCCCCTCGCACCGCTACCGGCGGATGTCGGACGCCTACGGTCCGACCGCCGACGAGCAGCTCACCTGCGGCTGCCACGTCCATGTGGGAGTGGAGTCGCCGGACGAGGGCGTCGCCGTCCTGGACCGGATCCGGCCCTGGCTCGCTCCGCTGCTCGCGCTCAGCGCCAACTCGCCGTTCTGGCAGGGGTCGGACACCGGCTACGACAGCTGGCGGGCGCAGGTCTGGGGACGCTGGCCGTCCACGGGCCCGACCGAGCTGTTCGGCTCGGCCAAGGCGTACCGGGCGACGATCGACGCGATGCTCGACAGCGGGGCGCTCATCGACGAGGGCATGGTCTACTTCGACGCGCGCCTGTCGCGGCACTACCCGACCGTCGAGATCCGCGTGCCGGACGTCTGCCTGGACGTCGGCGACACCGTGCTGATGGCGGCGCTCGTGCGGGCCATGGTCGTGACCGCCGCCGACGCCTGGCGGGCGGGCGATCCGCCGGACCCGATCCGCACCGACCTGCTGCGCCTGGCGATGTGGCGGGCGAGCCGGTCGGGCCTGCGGGAGAACCTGGTCCACCCGCTGACCGGCCGGGCCGCACCGGCGCGCGCGGTACTGCGCGCCCTGCTGGAGCACCTCGGCCCGGCGCTGGACGAGGCGGGCGACCTGGAGGTCGCGACCGGTCTGCTGCGCTACCTGCTCGAACGCGGGAACGGAGCCCAGGTCCAGCGGGCCGTCTACAGCAGGACGCGCGACGTCACCGCCGTCGTGGCCAAGGCCGTCCGCCACACCGTCGTCTCAGGCTGACCCGAGCCGGCGTCCCGCCTCCCACAATCCCCCCATGCCGCCCCCCGCGCCGCGCCTCTTGGACGATGACGCCCTCGAACGGTCGCCCGTGGTGGCCAACTGCGCGATGAACCGTGAGCGGACGCTCGCGGGATACGTCAGGGAGCTGGGCATCGATGTGATCGCCGAGCTCGGGACCGGCCCCGCGCGGTGGCTCGACCTGTGCTGCGGGAGCGGGCGTGCCCTGGTGGAGGCGGCGGGGCGGCTGCCCCCCGACGCCGAGATCATCGGCGTGGACCTGACGGACCACTTCTCACCGGGCGTCCCGCCGCGCACCGTGCGGCTGGTCACCGCCTCGGTGACGGGACGGCTCCCGGAGGGGCCGTTCGACCTGATCACCTGCGTGTACGGGCTGCACTACGTCGGCGACAGACTCGGCGTCCTGACCCGCGCCGCGGCCCTGCTCGGCGAGAACGGCCTGCTCGTCGCCAACTTCGACGCCCGGAGCGTCCGGACGGGCGAGGGCTCCGCGCGCCGCGTCACGGCGGCGCTGAGCCGCGCCGGGTTCGGGTACGACGGGCGGCGCCGCGTGATCTCGGTGCGCGGGCGGTGCGAGCCGGCGCTCGACTACCGCTACCTGGGCGCCGACGACCGCGCCGACCCCAACTACACCGGGCAGGAGGCCGTCGACGCGTTCTACGAACCCGGCGTCCCGGACGGCGGAACGTCCCCGATAGCGTGCGAAGGGTGAACCTTGGACTGAGGGGGCGGCGGGCCGCGGTGGCGGCGGCGAGCAGCGGGCTGGGGCTCGCCGCGGCGCGGACCCTGGCGGCCGAGGGCGCCCGGGTCGCGATCTGCGGGCGCGACCGGGAACGGCTGGGCGCGGCCGCCCGGCGGCTCGGCGAGAACGCCCTGCCGATCATCGCCGACGTCGGCACGCCGGAGGGCGCGACGGCGTTCGTGCGGGAGGCGGAGGACGCGCTCGGCGGCGTCGACATCCTCGTCACCAACGCCGGCGGGCCGCAGCCCGGCGGGTTCGCCTCGACGCCGCTGGAAGCCTACGCGCCCGCCCTGGACCTGAACCTGCTGTCGGTGGTGGCGATGTGCAAGGCCGCCGTGCCGGCGATGCGGACCCGCGGGTGGGGACGGGTGGTGGCGATCACCTCGATCAGCGTCCGGCAGCCGATCCCCACGCTGATCCTGTCGAACACGGCGCGCGCGGGCGCGACCGGCTTCCTCAAGACGCTCGCGCTGGAGGTCGCCAGGGACGGCGTCACCGTCAACTCGCTGCTGCCGGGGTTCCACGCGACCGAGCGGCTGCGCTCGCTGCGCGGCGGCGACTGGGACAAGGTCGCCGCGGAGATCCCGGCGGGCAAGGTCGGCGACCCCGAGGACTTCGGCGCGTTCGTGGCGTTCCTGTGCTCCGAGCAGGCGCGGCACGTGACGGGCAGCGCGATCCCGGTGGACGGCGGCGCCTACACCGGGCTGCTGTAACGGCCGGGGCCGGCCGCGCCTCGCGCCCGCCGATCGGCACGGGCCGACGCGTCCTGGAGAGGGCCTGAAGGCCCGCCCCCAGGACGCGGGCACCGGCTCGCGAAGCGCCGATCACGGCTCGCGCGCGGCTCGGCCTCGGGTCAGGCGGCGGCCGCAGTCGTGCGGCGCTGGAAGGGCAGGTAGTGGTCGGCGCGCCGGTGCCGGGCGAGCAGGCCGGTGGACTCGACCGCGAGGATCCGGTCGAAGCGGAAGGCGCGGACGCCGCGCCGCAGCCGGCACCAGCCGACGAGGTACCAGTGGTCGCGGTGGACGAGGCAGGTGACGGGCTCGACCTCGCGGATCGTGACGTTGGCCCCGGCGTCGCCGTAGCAGAGCCGGACGACCCGGTGCTCGGTGATGGCCGCGGCGACGACCCGGGCGCGGTCGGCCGTGGGGGCGTCGAGGGGCTCGGTGAGGGTGGCCAGGGTGGCGGTGACCACGTCGTCGTGGCCGCCCGCGGGCCCGGCGGGGTCGAGGAGGGCGCGCAGCGCCCGGCGCGCGGTGGTGGCCTGCGGGCCGGTGCCGAGATGGGCGAGGGAGAGAGCGAGCGCGGCGATCTCCGCGGCGGGCAGCGCCACGGCGGGCGCGGCGGGCGGGGCGGAGAGCGCGGTCTGGGTGGCCTGGAGGCCGGCGTGGACGGTCCTGCGGTGCGTCGCGACGTTCGCCATGTTTCGATCATACGTTCGATGACTGACATTTTCGAGGCGTCGGACGTGGCCGGAAGGGGCGCGTGCCCCACGTCGGGAGGGGTCCCGGATCGTCCTCGCCCCCGCGCTTGAGATGGCGACCGCGCATGCGGAAAACTGATGCACCAAACAGGCTCCATCCGGGGGAATCGGGGGCGAATTTGGGTCAGCCGTGGAACCGCGTTGGGTGACATGCCGGCGGGCCGCCCTCCGATGGGCCGGGACGAGGCGGACAGGACGCTCGCCCACCTGCGGGACGAGAAGGAGCGCATCGGCTCCGCGCTGCTGGAGCTCGAGGCCCATCAGGGCTACCGGCTCCTCCAGGGCTCGGCCCTCGAAGGAGAGACTCGCCGTCTCCAGTCCACCGTCCGTTCCCGCATGGCCTCCCTGTGGTCTCTCTTCGACCTGTACGGAGGTGTTCTGGGCGCGGCGGAGGAACTGCGGGCACGGCATTCCCGGCCGGGGCAGGCGCACCTCGCGGAGCTGACCCGTCTGCTCGCCGGGCCGTCGGTGGAGCTGCCCGCGGAGGAGGTGCCGTTGGAGCGGCGGACGCTGCTGTCCGCGCCGTCCGGTGAACGGCTCACCCTCCAGGACGTGGTCGCCCGGATGACCCCGCAGTACCAGGAGGTCGCGCGGATGGTCGCCGGCCTCGACGCGGTGTGGTCGGCGCTGTTGTCGCGGCTCGCCGAGGCGGAGGCGGAGCGGAACGCCGCCGAGACGCTGCTGGACGCGCTCGGCGGGACCGACCCCGTCCTCGCGCGCCTGACGGCCGGTCTCGGCTCCGCCGCCGCGACCGTCCGGTCCGACCCGATGGCGCTGGCCCGCGACGGCCGCGCCGACACCGCCCGGCTGGACGAGCTGCACGCCGCCCTGGTGGAGCGGCGCCGCGCGCTGGAGGAGGCCGACCGGCTCCGCGCCGGGTTCGCCGACCGGCTCCGCGGCATCGCGGTGGTCCTCGACCTGGTGCGCGAGGCGGAGGCCGAGGCGCTCGCCCACCGCGCCGAGGTGCTCGACAAGATCGCCTCCCCGGTGCTCCCGGACGTGCCGCGGCCGGCGGCGGCGCTCACCGACCGGCTCGCCGCGGTGGGCGCGCCGGGCCGCATGGCCGGCGCGGAGGGCGGCTGGCACGACCTCGCGACGCGGGTCGTCGACCTGGAACGGGCGGCGGACGACGCGCTGGCGCGGGTCCGGGAGGCCGGCGGGGTCATCCGCGGCCTGCTGGACCGGCGCGAGGAACTCCGCGGCCGCCTGGAGGCCTACCGGGTGAAGGCCGCCAGGCTCGGCCTCGCCGAAGACACCGAGCTGGCGCGGATCTACGATCGGGCCCGGGGCCTGCTGTGGTCCTCCCCCTGCGATCTGCGCGAGTCCACCGTCACGCTGGCCGGCTACCAGCAGGCCATCTCCTCGCGGACGAACGGAGCTGCACGATGAACCGCCCCCCGACGGCCCCATGCGCGGCGCCGGGCTGCACCGGAACCATTGACGGCGGTTACTGCGTCATATGCGGCATGGCCGCCACGCCGAGCCCCGTCCCCGCACCCGCCGGCCCGCCCCCCTCGAACGCCTGCGCCCAGCCCGGGTGCGGTGGGTCGGTGGTGGACGGTTACTGCGACGTCTGCGGTTCTCCCCCCGTCTCCGCCTCCGCCGCGGGCGCGTCCGGACCGGGCGGCGCCGCCGCGCCCGCGGCCGGACCGGCGCCCGCGGCCGGTCCCGCGCCCGCGGCCGGATCGGTGCCCGACGGCCGGTGCAGGCAGCCCGGCTGTTCCGGCACGATCGTGGACGGCTACTGCGACGTGTGCGGTTCCGCGCCGTCGCAGAGCGCGCCGGTGACGTCGGGACGGACCTCCTCCGGCGTCACGTCGGGCGGCACGGGCCGGACGGGCACCGGCTCGTCGCGCTCGTCCCGCTCGTCCGGGCGGCGCGGCATGCTCGGGTCGGGCCTGGTGGAGGTGCCGCGCGTCCCGTACCGCGACCCGTCCACGGCCGTGATGAGCGACCCCCAGGTGGCCGAGAGCAAGCGCTACTGCAGCAGCTGCGGCGAGCCCGTCGGCCGCAGCCGCGGCGACCGGCCCGGCCGCACGGAGGGCTTCTGCCCCAAGTGCCGCACCGCGTTCTCCTTCACTCCGAAGCTCGGCGCGGGCGACCTGGTCGGCGGGCAGTACGACGTGCTGGGCTGCCTGGCCCACGGCGGCCTGGGCTGGATCTACCTGGCCAAGGACCGCAACGTCAACGACCGGTGGGTGGTGCTGAAGGGCCTGCTGGACAGCGGCGACGCCGACGCGATGGCCGCGGCGGCGGCCGAGCTGGCGTTCCTGGCGACCGTCGAGCACCCCAACATCGTCCGGATCTACAACTTCGTGCAGCACGGCGACGACGGCTACATCGTCATGGAGTACGTCGGCGGGCAATCGCTCAAGGACATCCTGCTCCAGCGGCGCCGCGATTACGGCGAGGAGTCGCTGCCGCTCGTGCAGGCCATCGCGTACGCGCTGGAGGTGCTGCGCGCGTTCGAGTACCTGCACGCGCAGGGGCTCGTCTACTGCGACTTCAAGCCGGACAACGTCATTCAGTCCGAGGAGCAGCTGCGGCTGATCGACCTCGGCGGCGTCCGGCGGCTGGACGACCCGGACGGCGCGATCTACGGCACCGTCGGCTACCAGGCGCCCGAGATCGCCGACGACGGCCCGTCCATCACCTCCGACCTGTACACGGTCGGCCGGACGCTGGCCGTGCTGAGCTTCCCGTTCAAGGGGTACACCCGCGCGTACGCCCACGAGCTGCCGCCGCGGTCGGAGGTGCCGCTGCTGCGGGAGTTCGAGTCCTACGACCGCTTCCTGCGCCGGGCGACGCACCGGGATCCCGCCGCGCGGTTCCAGGACGCGGCGGAGATGGCCGAGCAGCTCACCGGCGTGCTGCGCGAGGTGCTGGCCGCGGGGGACGGCGTCCCCCGGTCCGCGCCGTCCGCGCTGTTCGGCCCGGAGCGGTTCGCCGCCGGCGGCCTCGCCGCCGGCGCGGCCGAGCCCGGCGCGCCGGAC
>NZ_CAACVB010000133.1 GCF_900659635.1 Actinomadura roseirufa
GTTCCCCGTCGTGATGGGCCTGGACCCCAACCTGTCGATCATGATGTCCGGGATCGCGACCGCGCTGTTCCTGCAGGTCGCCGTCCAGGCCCGCGACCGAGCCCAGCGTGACCAGCGCCCACGCCCGCACCCGCGCGTCGCCGGCGGTCCGGCTCTCGGCGAGGACCTCGGCGGCCATCGCGCGGGCCGCGTCCAGTTCCGCGACGAGGAACAGCCGGTTGGCGAGCGTGGCCATGAGCCGGCGCCGGGCGGGGGACGCGGCGGGCAGCAGCGCCACGCCGGCGCGCAGGTCGTCCAGCGCCTCGTCGCCCGTCCGATGCCGCAGCATGCTGCGCAGTTCCAGCAGGAGGGCCGCCCGTTCGGGGTCGGCCGCCCGGTCGAGCAGGGCGAGGGCCTCGGACGCCACCTCGACCCCCAGCGCCGCCTCCCCCGCCGCCAGGCACGCCTCCGCCGCCCGGTGCAGCACGTCCACCCGGTCGACGCCGAGGATCTGCTCGGCACGCTGGATTCCCTCCCACTGCCCGAGCAGGCGGACCAGGATCCGGGCCTGCTCGGCGTGGGCGTGGACGGCCCGCGCCGCCGCCGCGGCCCGCCACAGCGCCTCGAAGGCGTGCCTCCGCCGCCCCGCCGTGCACCAGTGCGCCGCCTCTTCGGCGGCCGCGCGGCCGTCCGGCACGAGGCCGGGGTCCTCGCGCAGGGCCGCACCGCAGCGGAGGTGGAGACGCGTCCGCGCGCTGGGAAGGAGATCCTCATAGATGGCCCGTTGCAACAGCGCGTGCCGGAACACGTAGCCCTGCCCGTCTTCACTGGGCAGCAGCAGCCCGCGTTCCATGGCCGGACGCAGGGCCTCCTCCAGGACGAGATCGTCCAACTCGGTCACGGCGGTGAGGAAGTCGTGCCGCAACCCACCACCCCACGCGCAGGCCACGGACGCCGCGTGCAGGACCGCGCGCGACGCGTCCGGCAGCGCACGGAAGCCGGACAGCAGCAGGTCGCGCAGCGGGACGGGCGTGCCGCCCCGCACGCCCGAGTCCGCGAGCGCCTCGACGAACAGCGGGTTGCCCTCGCTGAGCCGGTGGATCTCCTCGGCCTCCGCCGGGGCGGGGTCACGGCCGAGCCGCCCGGCCACCAGGCTCGCGACCTCCGCGCGGCCGAGCGGCGCCGGGTCGATGCTCCGCACCCGCGGGGACCGGGTCAGGCCCGCCAGCACCGGCCGCAGCGGATGCCGGTCGTCCAGGTCGGTCGACCGGTACGTGCCGACCAGCAGCACCCCCGGCACCGACAGGTTCCGGACGAGGAAGACGAGCAGCTCGCGGCTGGACGGATCGGCCCAGTGCAGGTCCTCCAGCACGAGCACGAGGGGACGGCCCTCCGCCGCTGCGGCCTCGACGAGGTTGAGGACGTCCTCGAACAGCCAGGTCCGCCCGTGCACCGGGTCGGGGTCGCCCTCGGGCGCCCCGAGGACCGGCAGCCAGTACGCCAGACCCCGCCGGCCCCGGCCCGGGATCAGCTCCGCGGCCCGCTCGGGCCCGAGGTCGCGCACGAGCGAGCGCAGCGCCGTGACGAACGGCGCGTAGGCGAGACCGCCCGCCCCAACCTCCAGGCAGCCGCCCTCGACCACCCGCGTCCCAGGCGGGAGCCGCCGCGCGAACTCCGCGACCAGCCGGGTCTTGCCGATCCCCGCCTCGCCGCCGACGAGCACGGTCGCCGCGCCGCCGTCCACCGCGCACGCGAACGCCCCGGACAGCGCCTCCAGCTCGGCCGTCCGGGCGACGAACACCCCCGCCGCGGCGGACGGCGGGCGGGCGACGGATCCCGGTGCCAACACTCCTCCTGAACACCCGGTCGCGGAATCTGAAGAACCAGGACCGGCGGGCTAAGTATTCCGTCCGATGCGGCGACGGCGCGGCGCCCGCGAGCGTGGACGGCATGACATCCGACGCGCGGAGCCGGCTCGTGCTGCCGGTCATCCTCTCGGCGACGTTCATGGCGTCGTTCGACTACATGGTCGTGAACGTCGCGACCCCCTCCTTCGAGCACGACCTGCACGCGGGACCGGTCGCCCTGGAGCTGATCATCGCGGGCTACGCGTTCACCTACGCCGCGGGGCTGGTGACCGGCGGGCGGCTCGGTGACCTGTTCGGCCACCGGCGCCTGTTCGCCGCCGGCATGGCCGCCTTCACCGTCGCCTCGCTGCTGTGCGGCCTCGCCGGGTCCCCCGCGCAGCTCGTCGCGGCGCGGCTGCTGCAGGGGCTGACCGCCGCCGCGATGGTCCCGCAGGTGCTCGCGCTGATCACGCTGGCGCTGCCGGCGGACCGGCGGCCCGCGGCGATGGCCTGGTACGGGACGGTGCTCGGCGGCGGAGGCGTCGCGGGTCAGGTCATCGGCGGGCTGCTGCTGGACGCCGACCCGGGCGGGCTCGGCTGGCGGACGATCTTCCTGGTGAACGTGCCGGTCGGCACGGCCGCCGTCGCGGCGGCGCTGCTCGTCCTGCCCGGCACCCGCGCGGAGCGGCGGCCCCGGCTCGACCCCGCCGGCGTCGCCGGGGTGTCGGCCGCGCTGGCGCTGGCGCTCGTCCCGCTGGTGATGGGCCGCGAGCAGGGCTGGCCGGCGTGGGCGTGGGCGAGCCTCGCCGCGTCCGTCCCCGTCCTCGCCGCGACGCTGGCGTGGGAGCGGCGGCTGGGCCGCGCCGGGGGCCAGCCGCTGCTGGACCTCACCCTGTTCCGGTCCCGCCTGTTCACCCTCGGGCTGGCGGTCAACGTCGCGTTCCTGGCGTCGTTCGCCGGCCTGAACCTCGTCACGACCCTGCTGCTCCAGGGCGGCCTCCGGCTGACTCCGCTGGAGGCGGGGCTGTGCTTCGTGCCGCTGGCGGGGCTGACGATGGCCGCGTCCCTGGCCGGCCGGCCGCTCGTGGCGCGGCACGGGCCGCGCGTCCTGGTCGCCGGGAGCGCCGTCAACCTCGCGGCCGTGCTGACGTTCGCGGTCGAGCTGCACTTCCTCGGCGGGGACGTCACCGCGTGGTGGCTGCTCGTCCCGCTGGGCCTGCTCGGGCTGGGCGGCGGGCTGACGCTGCCGTCGGTGATCGGCGCGGTGCTGGCGCGGATCCGCCCCGAGCAGGCGGGCGCGGCGGCGGGCGTCCTGTCGACGACGCAGCAGTTCTCCGGGGCGGCGGGCGTCGCGGTGCTCGGCACGGTGTTCTTCGGTTCCCTGGGCGCGCACCCCGGCCGCGCCGCCTACGCCTCCGCCGCCGAGACCGCCCTCTGGGCCTGCCTCGTCCTGGCCCTGGCGATGCTCCCCCTCACCTTCATCGTCCAGCGCCCACCGGCAAAGCCGCCCACCCCAGCCCCCACCGACCGCACATCAGAGACCCCCGCCCGCTCCTGACCCGAAGGCCCCCCTCAAAGCCCCCTCAACCGCCAAACGAGCACGCGCCCCGACCGGCGGAGTGGCCGAGGGGCCCCACAACAAGAGCCACGCCCCGGAGGCGGAACGCTTGCTCCCGCCTAACAGCGATCCTCAGCCGCCAGGCGAGCGCGCGATCTGACCGGCGGGGCGATGCCGGAGGCGAGCCCCGCCGGGAAGATCGCGAAGCGATTCGCGCTCGCACAAGCCCGGTCACGAAGCGAGCGCTAGCGAGCGAAGTGGGCCGGGCTTGCAAATGAAGCCGCTGCGAACGCGGAGACGATCGGGTGGGGGCGGGTGCCGTCGCCCGACAGCTCCGGCTGGAAGAGGGTCCCGAAGTAGAACGGGTGGCCGGGCAGTTCGGCGATGCGCACCTGTCCCTCGTCGTCGCGGCCGGTGAAGCGCAGTCCGGCCGCCTCCAGCACGCCCGTGTGGGCCGGGTTCGGGCCGAAGGCGCACTGGTAGCGCTCCTGGCCGCGCGTCGTGCCCATGATCCGCGCGGCGGCGGAGCCGGGCGTGACGTTCACCTCGGCCTCGTGCCCGGCGAGCGAGCAGGCCAGCGGCATGATCAGCGGGTCGTCCGCGGCCGGGTCGGTCTCGGCGTGCCGTGCCCCGTCCAGCCCGCACACGTTCCGGGCGTACTCCAGCACCATGTGCTGGAAACCCGCGCACGTCGCGAGGAGCGGGACGCCGCTCTCGCGCGCGGACCGGACGGCCGCCAGCGCGCCCGCCTCGCTGCGGTACGGGCTGCCGGGCACGAGCCACACGCCGTCGAAGCCCTGCAGGCCCTGGCCCACCTCGTCGGTCGGGATCCAGTACGCCTCGATGAGCAGGCCGTCCCGCTCTCGGACGGCGTCGAGCAGTCTGGGGATGCGGACGTGCGCCTGGACGCCGGCGGAGCGCTCTCCGACCAGGGCGATCCGGGCGGTGTGCTGCGGTTCGTAGGCCATGACCCGATCCTGGCCCGAGATCCCACTTAAGCGCCAACGATGATTTGCTAAGGCTCGATAAGTAACACTTATCCTGTGGACCCTCATCTGCTGCGCACCTTCGTCACCATCGTCCGGGCCGGGTCGTTCTCGGCGGCCGCCCGGGAGCTCGGCTACACGCAGGCCGCCGTCTCCCAGCAGATCGCGACGCTGGAGGGCGATCTCAAGGTCGTGCTCCTGCACCGCCGCCCGGTCGCCGTCACCGAGGCGGGCACGCGGCTCCTGGAGCACGCCGAGCCGATCCTGCTGCGGCTGCGGGCGGCGCGGGCGGAGATCGAGCGGCTGTCGGCGGCGCCCCGGGCCCGGCTCCGGCTCGGAGTGACGCCCCTGGCCGCGGTGCACCTGGCGGCCCCGCTCGCGCGGGCGCGCCGTGCCCATCCCCGGCTCGACGCGTCGGTGCGGGTCCTGCCCCGCGGCGCCGTGGACGAGGCCGTCGCGACCGGCGAGCTGGACGCGGGCCTGGTGGACGGCATGGCGGCGCCGAGCGATCCGCTCAACCTCGCCACCACGCCGCCCGTGACGGCGGTCGCGATCGCGGAACGGCCGCTGGCCGTGCCGCTGCCCGCCGGGCATCCGCTGGCGTCCCGCCGGGGCGTGCGCCTGGACGACCTGGCGAACGCGCTCTGGCTGGACGCCCCCGACGTGGGCGTCCCGCTGGTCGCGCTGCGCAAGGCGGCGGGGGTACCGGACGGCTTCCCCGCCTCCCTCTCCTGCGAGGGCGGGGACCTCGGCCTCGTCGCGGACCTCGCCGCCGCGGGGCTCGGGCTGGTGCTGCTGCCCGCGGGGCTGGTCACGCGCCCCGGCCTGGTCGAGGTGCCCCTTCGCGCTCCCCGGCTGGTGCACCGTGTCGAGCTGCTCCACGCGCGGGCGGCGGGCCCCGCGACGGCGGCCTTCGCCGAGGCGCTCACCGCACGCCCTTGACCCGCCCGGCTCGCCTGCCCCTCGGCGACCGTCCCCGCACGGCCTGGCCTCCGGGACCCTCCGCCACGCCTGAGCCCGGCGAGGCGGCCGGTCAGAGGGTCATGGACATGGCGGTCCGCACCTCGGTCAGCGTCGCCTCGGCGATCGCGGTCGCGCGGGCCTCGCCGTCCGCGAGCACCTCGCGCAGGTACGCCCGGTCGGCGGCCAGATCGGCGCGGCGGGCGCGCAGCGGGCGCAGGAACTCGTTCACCGACTCGATGACGACCCGCTTGAGCGCGGCGGCGCCGCCGGAGCCGATCTCGCCGGCCACCTCGCGCGGGTCGCGGCCCTGGCACAGCGCGGCCAGCAGCACGAGGTTGGACACCTCCGGGCGGGCCTCGGGCGCGTAGCCGATGTTCCGGTCGGTGTCGGTGACCGCGCGGCCGATCAGCCGGGCGGTCTCGTCGGCGGTGGCCGACAGCGCGACGGCGTTGCCGCGGCTCTTGCTCATCTTCCGGCCGTCGGTGCCGAGCAGCAGCGGCGCCGCGGACAGCAGCGCGTCCGGGACGGGGAAGAGGGGCGCGTACCGCTCGTTGAAACGGCGCGCGACCGTCCGCGTGATCTCCTGGTGCGGGAGCTGGTCCCGGCCGACCGGGACGAGGTTGGCCTTGCAGAACAGGATGTCGGCGGCCTGGTGGACGGGGTAGGTGAACATCAGCCCGCTGACGGCCGCCTGCCGGGACGCCGCGATCTCTTCCTTCACGGTGGGGTTGCGGCCCAGCTCGGCGATCGACACCAGCGACAGGAACGGCAGCATGAGCTGGTTCAGCGCGGGCACCGCGCTGTGCCGGAAGATCGTCGCGGTGGACGGGTCGACGCCGGCGGCGAGCTGGTCGGCGACGAGGGCCTCGACGTGCTCGCCGAGCCGGTCGGCGACGTCCCGGTCGGTGAGCACCTGGTAGTCGGCGACCAGCACGAACAGCGCGACGCCCGCGCGCTGGAGGCGGACGCGGTTGGCGAGCGTGCCGAAGTAGTGGCCGAGGTGGAGCGGGCCGGTGGGCCGGTCGCCGGTCAGGATCCGGAACGAGCCGGGATCGGCGGCGATGCGTTCCTCAAGGTCGCGGCTCTGGCGCTCGGCGGCGTCCGGGCCGGCGGCCACGGGGGCGGGTTCGGGGGTGGTGATCTCCATGGGGCTCTCCTCGTGTCGGGGCCCGTCCCGCCGGGGGCCGCGTCATCGAGAAGAGAAAGGGCCGTCCAGCGGACGGCCCGGGGCATGTGCGGTGTCGGCCGTCCTAGGACGGCCACCAGCCGGTGCACATGGTGCGGTTCACGGGACCAGACTAGCGCGGCGGATGCAGATGTTCCTAGATAATCCGGAACGGGACAATCTTGCTAAGCTGGGGACATGACCTCGATGGCCCCCGCCCACACGGAGACCGATCTGTCGTTCCTCCTCGACCACACCAGCCACGTGCTGCGCACCCGGATGACCGCGGCGCTCGCCGAGATCGGCCTGACGCCGCGGATGCACTGCGTCCTGGTGCACGCTCTGGAGGAGGAGCGCACCCAGGTCCAGCTCGCCGAGATCGGCGACATGGACAAGACCACGATGGTGGTCACGGTGGACGCCCTGGAGAAGGCGGGGCTGGCCGAGCGGCGCCCCTCCACCCGGGACCGCCGCGCCCGGGTGATCGCGGTGACCGAGGAGGGCGCGCGGGTGGCCGCGCGGAGCCAGGCGATCGCGGACGGTGTGCATCAGGACACACTCGCCACCCTGCCCGAGGACCAGCGCGAGGCGCTGGTCACCGCGCTCAACGCCCTGGTCGGCGGGCATCTCGCGACTCCCGTGGAGAACCCCCGGCCGGTTCGGCGGGCGCGCGAGCGACAGTAGTAGGTCCGTGAAGGATCGTCCGCAACAAAACTATCTGCTACGGTTTCTCCCGTGTCCTCTATTCGGGAGATGACCATGTCGTCCGCCACGTCACCGCTCCGGTCCCGCTGGGCCGCGCTCATCGTGTTGTCCACCGCGATGCTCATGACGATCCTCGACGGGAGCATCGTCACCGTCGCGATGCCGTCCATCCAGAGCGACCTCGGCTTCTCGCCCGCCGGGCTGAGCTGGGTCGTCAACGCCTACCTGATCCCGCTCGGCGGCCTGCTGCTGCTCGCCGGCCGGCTCGGCGACCTCGTCGGCCGCAAGTCGCTGTTCCTCGCCGGGAACATCGTGTTCACCGCCGCGTCCGTGCTGGCGGGCGCCGCCACGACGCCCGGCCTGCTGATCGCCGCCCGGCTCCTGCAGGGCGTCGGCAGCGCGCTGTCCTCGGCGGTCGTGCTCGGCATCATCGTGACGCTGTTCACCGACCCGCGCGAGCGCACCCGCGCCCTCGGGGTGTTCGCCTTCACCGGCGCCGCCGGGGCGTCCCTCGGCCAGGTCCTCGGCGGTGTCCTCACCGACGCCCTGAACTGGCACTGGATCTTCCTGATCAACCTGCCGATCGGCGCCGCGGTGATCGCGTTCGCGCTTCCGGCGCTGCCCCGCGAGCGCGGGCTCGGCCTGCGCTCGGGCGCCGACCTCGTGGGCACGCTGCTGGTCACCTCCGGGCTCATGCTCGGCATCTACGCCATCGTCAAGGTCGAGCGCTACGGCTGGCTCTCCGGCCGCACCCTCACCCTGGGCGCCGTGTCGCTCGTCCTGCTCGCCGGGTTCGTCGTCCGCCAGGCCACCGCGCGGAACCCGCTGATGCCGCTGCGGATCCTGCGGTCCCGCAACGTCGCGGGCGCCTACCTCGTCCAGTTGCTCACCCTGTCGGCCATGTTCTCCTTCCAGGTCATCGTCGCCCTCTACATGCAGCGGGTCCTCGGCTACAACGCCCTGGAGACGGGCCTGGCGATGCTCCCGGCCGCCGCGGCGATCGGCGCGGTGTCGCTGCTGGTGTCGGCGCGGCTGTCCCAGCGCTTCGGCGAGCGCGCCGTCCTGCTGGCCGGGCTGGTCCTGCTGGCCGCCGGGATGGCCTGGCTCACCCGCGTCCCCGTGGACGCCGGGTACGTCACCGACCTGCTCCCGGCCATGATCCTGGTCGCCGGCACCGGGCTCGTGCTGCCGCCGCTCACCGGGCTCGGCATGTCGGGCGCCCGTCCCGAGGACGCGGGAGTGGCGTCCGGGCTGTTCAACACCGTTCAGCAGGTCGGCATGGCGCTCGGCGTCGCCGTCCTGACGACGCTGGCCGCCGCCCGCACCGACGACCTGCGCGGCTCCGGACGGGGCGAGGCCGAGGCGCTGACCAGCGGATACCACCTGGCGTTCGCCATCTCGACGGGACTGCTGGCCGCGGCGCTCGTCGTCGCCCTGCTCGTCCTGCGGCGCCCGGCGCCCGCCCCGGACGGCGTCGCGCAGGACTCCGACGCCCCCGTGCACGCCACCGTCTGACCCCCGCATAACCTGAAACCAGAAGGAGATCACGATGACCGAGTACGGCCCCGGCCAGGGACCCGGCCCCAAGCCCGTGAGCGAGTCCGACCTCGCCGACGTCCTCGCCGGCCAGGTCTTCGGCGTCCTGGCCACGAACAAGCGCAACGGCCATCCGCACGTCACCACCGTCGCCTACGGGTGGGACCCCGCCGAGCGCGTCGCGCGGATCTCCACCACGGACGGGCGGGCCAAGGTCCGGCAGCTGCACCACGACCCGCGCGCGGCGCTGCACGTCTCCACTCCCGACCACATGACCTTCGCCGTCGCCGAGGGCACCGTCGAACTGTCCGACGTCAGCACCGAGCCCGGCGACGCGACCGGCCTTGAGCTGCTGGCCATGTCGCCCGGCTTCGCCGACCCGGCCGACGAACGGCTGTTCCTGGAGCAGATGGTCAAGGACCGGCGCCTGGTGATCCGACTGAAGGTGGACCGCCTCTACGGCACCGTCCTCGCCGACTAGGGGCGCTACGGAAGCACGATCAGCAGCCAGGGGAGGCCCGCGATGACCGGTACGGCGACGGTGGCGGCCAGGCGGGTCGACCTGGGCAGCGACCGCGGCTCCAGCAGCCGGTTCACCCGTGCCAGCACCGGAATGTCGTCGGTGGACGCGACGCCCAGCGTCCCCGACGGCGCGGCGGCGGGCCGGGCCGCGGCGAAGCGCAGCAGCGCGGTCGCCAGCTCGCGCGCCGGGCGGCCGGTGCGGGCACGGTCGTCGGCGGCCATCTCGATCAGCAGCTCCACCGCGTCCAGGCAGCGCGCGACCAGCCGGAACTGCGGGAACACCTGGCGCAGCGAGGCGAACGGCAGCAGCACGAGGTCGTGCCGCTCGCGGGCGTGCGCCCGCTCGTGCGCGAGGACGGCGGCCAGCTCGGCACGGTCCAGCAGTTCCATCGTGCCCGCGCTGACGACGACCTTGGACGAGCGGACGCCCGGCACGCAGTAGGCGGCGGC
Source organism: Actinomadura roseirufa (assembly GCF_900659635.1). Classification (GTDB taxonomy): domain Bacteria; phylum Actinomycetota; class Actinomycetes; order Streptosporangiales; family Streptosporangiaceae; genus Spirillospora; species Spirillospora roseirufa. The sequence goes on from NZ_CAACVB010000133.1 coordinate 9,712, forward strand.
GCCGGGGTGGTCCAGGACGAGCGTCCCGGGCACGGCCGAGTCGCTGCGCGAGACCAGCGCCAGCAGCGCCCGGTGCCGCGCCCTGGCGCGGACGACCCGCACCACCGCGTACATGAGCATGGCCAACAGCACCGCGGTGAGGCTGATCGCGGCGAGCAGCGCGGCCATGTGCACCGCGTCGAGCCGGGCCGCCTGGTCGTCGACCAGGCCGGGCAGTCCGCCCGCGACGCCCTTGCGGTAGGGCAGCAGCGCGGCGCCGAGCAGCGCGCCGATCGTCGCGACGCCCCAGCCCAGCCCGAGGGCCTGCCAGAGCGCGATCCCGATGCGCGGCGTCCGCCACGTCCAGCGCGCGCCGGCCAGCAGGTGCGCCCCGCCGACGGTCGCCAGCGAGATCAGTGCGAGCAGGGCGGTTCCGGTCATGGGATCTCCCGAGGCGTGGAGACTCCCGCCGCCTGGCGGGAAAGGGAACGCGACGCAGCAGCGCCCCAGGCGAGCCTACCCGCTCCTCCCGGACGGAACGAGCGGTCTCCGGGACCGGCCGCCGCGCGCACGGCGTCCGCGCCCCGCGGGCGGCGGGACGAAGCGTCGGCGAGGCGGGACCTCAAGGGCCCTTCTCCCCGGCGGGCCCGCGGCACGGGGGCGGGATCCGCCCTCCCGGGGACGACCACGGGATCAAACCGGCGGGTCCTCACCCATGAGCCCGGCCAGGGCCTGGCGGATGACGTCGACCTCGTCGCTGGACACGGAGCGGACGAAGTGGGCCAGCGCCGCGTCGCGGTCGCCGGTCTCGTTCAGCGCGCCGAGCATCAGCTCGGTGACATAGCCCTCGCGGCTGGCGACGGGCCGGTAACGCCAGGCGCGGCCGTCGCGCTCGCGCTCAAGGAAGCCCTTCTTGGCGAGCCTGTCCAGAACGGTCATGACCGTGGTGTGCGCGAGGTCGCGGTCACCGGCGAGCGCGCGGCTGACGTCGCGGGCCGTGGCGGCCTCCAGGCCGGCGTCCTCCCGCGCCCACAGGATCTCCATGACCGTGCGTTCGAGCTCTCCAAGACCCTTCACGCAAGCCAGGTTATCCGACTGAGAGAGACGTCACCACGGCGGGTAGTACTACAGCCTGCAGTACTACGAGTCGTAGTACTACGATCGGTAGCATGAGCACCGCCGCGCTCCTCACCGGCGCCGCCCACGGCGCCGCGTCCCCGGCCGACTTCATGGCCGCCCGCCAGCAGATGGCGTTCACCCTCGGCTTCCACATCGTGCTGGCCTCGATCGGCGTCGGGCTGCCCGCGCTGACCCTGCTCGCCGAGTGGCGCTCGCTCCGCACCGGCGACGCCGTCCACGCCGAGCTCGCCCGGCGCTGGATGAAGGCCGCGGGCGTGCTGTTCGCCGTCGGCGCCGTCTCCGGCACCGTCCTGTCCTTCGAGATGGGCACGCTCTGGCCGAACTTCATGGACAAGTACGGGCAGGTCTTCGGCACCGCCTTCGCCCTGGAGGGCATCGCCTTCTTCATCGAGGCGATCTTCATGGGGATCTACCTGTACGGGTGGGACCGGCTCTCGCCGCGCGCCCACTTCCTCACCGGCGTCCCCGTCGTCATCGCGGGGCTGCTGTCGGCGTCGTTCGTCCTCACCGTGAACTCCTGGATGAACCAGCCCCGCGGCTTCAAGCTCGTCGACGGCAAGGTCACCGACGTCGACCCGCTCGCCGCGATGTTCAACCCCGCGACGCCCGTCCAGGCCGTCCACCTGATCCTCGCCTCCCTCATGGTCTGCGGGTTCCTCGTCGCCTCGGTGTACGCCGTCGGGCTGCTCCGCGACCGCAAGGCCGGGCGGGACGACCGGTACAACCGCGTCGGGTTCGCGATCCCCTTCTCGCTCGGCGCCGTCTGCGCCCCGCTCCAGGTCATCGTCGGAGACTGGGCCGTGCGGTTCGTGGCCGACAACCAGCCCGCCAAGTTCGCGGCCATGGAGGGCGTCGAGCACACCCGGGCCGGGCAGCCGTTCCGGTTCGCGGTGTTCGAGATCCCGAACGCCCTGTCGCTGATGCTGAAGTTCGACGCGCACGCGACGCTGCGCGGCATGGACGCGGTCCCGGTCGGCGACCGGCCGCCCGCCGAGGTCGTCAAGACGTCCTTCGAGATCATGATCGCGCTGGGCATGGCGCTGCTCGCCCTCGCCGCCTGGTGGGCGCTGGCCTGGTGGCTGCGCCGCCGCGGCCGCGCCCTCGACCTGCCGTGGCGGCCCTGGTTCCTGCGCGCCGCCGCGCTCACCGGCGTGATGGCCGTCGTCGCCATGGAGGCGGGGTGGACCACCACGGAGGTCGGACGGCAGCCCTGGATCGTCTACGGGGTCATGCGCACCGAGGAGGCCATCAACCCCAACCCGGGCCTGCGCTACGGCCTCTACATCGTCCTCGTCGTCTACGCCGTCCTCGCCGCGGCGACGGTCAGCGTGCTGCGGCGCATGCGGCACCGTCCCGAACCCGCCGTCCCCGCGGCCGCCCCGGCGGCTCCGGAGAAGGAGACCGCCCGATGAGCCTCGCCGACGCCGCGCTGGGCCTGATCATGGTCGGGCTGTCGGCCTACCTGCTGTTCGGCGGCGCCGACTTCGGCGCCGGGCTGTGGCACCTGCTGTCCCGCCGCCGGACCGACCAGGAGGTCATCGAGCACGCCATGGGCCCGATCTGGGAGGCCAACCACGTCTGGCTGATCTTCGTGATGGTCATGACCTGGACGGCCTTCCCGCCGATCTTCGCGGACGTCATGTCGGCGCACTGGATCCCGCTGTCGCTGGCGGCCCTCGGGATCGTCGCCCGGGGCAGCACGTTCGTGTTCAGCAAGGCCGACCCCGACCAGCGCTGGTACCCGTGGGTGTTCGGCGTCTCCTCCGCCGTCACGCCGTACTGCCTCGGCGCCGTCGCCGCCGTCGTCGCCACCGGCGGGACGACCTGGTGGAGCGGCACCGGCCTGTACGGCGGCGTGCTCACCACGGCGCTTTGCGCCTACCTCGCCGCCGTCTACCTGATCTGGGACGCCCGGCGCCTCGCCGACGAGGACGCCTCCCTGCGTTTTCGCGGCTACGCGCTGGTGTCGGGCTCGGTCGCGGGACTGCTCGCCCTGCCCGGCGCCGCCGCCCTCGGCGTGCGCTCCCCGCTGATCCTGCTGTCGGCCGCCGCGGGCCTGGTGTCGCTCGTCCTGCTGGTGCGCCGCGCGTACCTGTCGGTCCGGGTCACGGGCGGGCTGGCCGTCGTCGCCGTCCTGTGGGGCGCGGCCGAGATGGCGGGCCTCGACCTGGACGCGGCCGCCGCGCACGACGCCGTCCTCCAGGCCGTGTTCGTCGCGCTGGGCGTGGGCGCGGTGATCCTCGTCCCGTCCATGGCCTGGCTCTACGTCCTGTTCCAGCGCGGACCGGAGCCCCCCGCGCGACCGGCGCCGGAACCGCGGCCGAGCCGGCACTGAACCGGCGGCGCGCCGGGGCCGCACGGTCGGCAACCCCGGCTCCGGCGCGCCGCTCACCTCATGTGGGGATCCGTGCCGCGACCCGGAACCCGCCCTCCGGTCGCGGCCCCGCCGTGAACTGCCCCCGGAGCAGCCCGACCCGCTCCCGCATGCCGACGAGCCCGTATCCGGCGCCGACGGCACCGCCGCGTCCCTCGTCGACCACCTCGACGGACAGCTCCCCGGCCCCGTAGCCGACGGTCACCCGGCACTCCGCCGCGTCCGCGTGCCGCACCACGTTCGTGACCGCCTCCTGCACGATCCTGAACGCCGACAGATCGACCTCGGCGGGCAGGGGCCGCCGCTCCCCCCGCCACCGCACGTCCACGCGGACGCCCGCGTCCAGTGCCGACGCGGCCAGCCGTTCGAGATCGGCCAGGCCGGGCGCCGGGTCCAGCGGCGCGGGGTCCCCGTCGGTCCGGCGGAGCGCGCCGAGCATCCGCCGCAGCCCGGACAGGGTCTCCCGGCTGGTCTCCTCGATCGCGTGCAGTGCCTTGCGCGCCTCGGCGGGCTGGGTGTCGATCACCCGTCCGCCGACGCCCGCCTGGATCGCGATGATCCCGATGCTGTGCGCGACCATGTCGTGCAACTCCCGCGCGATCCGCAGCCGTTCCGCCGTGACCGCCTGCACCGTCGCCCGCTCCCGCAGCGCCGCCGCGTGCGCACGCCGCTCCCGCACCGAGTTCCCCGTGAGGAACGCCGCCACCAGGGCCAGGACGGCGAACGCCATCGACCTGACCTGCGCGTCCGGCCCGTGCAGGTAGAACGCCGAGCACGCCAGGTGCACGGCCAGCGCCGTCCCGGCGGCCCCCACCGCGACCCGCCTGCGCCGCGCCGCCGCGAGCATGCCGACGGTCGTATCGTCCACGAGCACCTTCAGGTACCCGATCTCCCACGTGAGCACCGACGCGCCCAGGGCCGCCCACCCGAGGACGAGCAGGACCAGCGACGGCCCCGCCCGGCGCCGCAGCAGCAGGGCCGGGACAGCCATGAGCGCGAACGCGGCGGGCAGCACTCCCCACCCCACGCCGGTCCCGCTTCTCCCGTCCATCAGGACGACGAAGAGCAGGCAGGGGAACGCGAAGGCCGCCGCCCAGGCGAGCACGGCCCGCACCGACACGCGTCGCGAAGCCGCTATGCCGGACATGCGCCGATGGTATTCACCACCCCCACCGGGCGCATTCCCCCACAGGACTACGCCTCCGGACTACCGGACACGCTCCAGCCTCGTTCTTACGGGCCCGCGTGTCCGTCCCCCGATGGGCAGTGGGTTCCCGTCCATGGGCAGAGGGTCGGGTCATAGTCCGGCAGGGCACGGAGGAACGCGGCGTTCTTCCCAAAACCCGGCTTGATCCAGCGCGCCACGACGAGCGTGGAGATCTGCGCGGCACCCGCCGCCCGCAGCGTGAGAGCCGCGGACTGCGCATGGCCGCCCTGGACCCACGTGTCGTCCACGAGCAGCACATGGGATTCGGGCGGGAGACGCACGCCCGAGATGAAATGCGCGGCGCTGACCGCGCGGGGAGCCGCCGGTCGTTCGACCGCGGTGAGCGGCGCCTCACTCCCCTCGGCCCAGCCGCTGACGATCCGATGAAGAGGATGCACGCCCTGCCTGCCCCGCAGCGACGGGACGGAGGCCCAGTGCGTGATCGGCATGCCCGCGAGATGGGCCGGGCAGGAGCCGTGCCGGGTGAACGCGTGCAGCAAGAGCATCGCCACGGTCCGATGGTGCTCGCCCACACGGGTCGGGGCTTTGTAGCCGTACATGACCCATCCGGACTGATGGCCGTCGATCCCATAGGTCAGGGCGGCGACCCTGTCGGCTAACCCCTTATGCACACGATGCTTCTCACAGGGGCGGCAGAGCCTTCCCTCATCGACCGGGGTGGTGCAGACGGCACAGGTCACCGAGGGTTCGCGGATCGGGTTCCGCAGGAAACCGCCACCGGTGTCGATCAGCGCGGCGCTGAGCCATTCGGCGTGGGGGGACCGCATGCTCACCTGGAGATCAGGTGACGCATCTCGGAGTCGATCGCATTCCCTTGGTCCACGAGCGCATCGATGATCTCCATGACCGCTTTCAGGCTGCCGGCGACATGAATGCCGGGACGCCCCACGAGCGCCCTGGCCCATTCATTCTGCTCGACGACGAGCTCGGTCAGCACGACCGGACGCCCGTGTTCCACCGCCATCCGGGCCTGGATCCGGGCCCCGCTCCGCTCGCCCGCCTCGACGACCACGGTGGCCAGTCCATAGCCCGACATGGTCGCGTTCCTCATCGGGAATCTGAACTTCTGCGGCGGAGCGTCCGGCCAGAACTGGGAGAGCAGCAGGCCGCGAGAGGCGATCTCTTCCTGTAGGCCGCGGTTGGCGGCGGGGTAGACCTTGCCGATCCCCGTGCCGATGATGGCGACGGTGCGTCCATCGGCGTCGAGGGCGGCGCGATGCGCGGCGGTGTCGATGCCGAGGGCGAGCCCGGCGACCACCGTCACCTCGCGCTCGACCAGCGCCCGGGCGACGCCGTCCGCGAGTTCCAGGCCCCTGCCGGACGCCTTGCGCGACCCCACCACCGAGACCGCGCGGTCGCGGGTGACCAGCGTCCCGCGGGCGAAGAGCACCGGTGGCGCCTGATGGACGCCGCGCAGCCGCTCGGGGTAGGTCTCGTCGAGGATCGTCAGCAGCCGGTGCCCCTGCCGCTCCCAGCCGGCGATCTCGGACGCGGCGGCGTCCAGCGGCTCCGGCTCCCCCGGAACGGCCATCAGCGTCGCCGGCACGACACGGTGCCAGACGGCGAGCGCGCTGCCCGTTTCGAGCACCTCGGCCGCGATCGCGCTCCAGCTCATGCCCTCCGGCCGGACCTGGAGAAGCGCGACGAGGGCCGCTCGCTCGTCGAGGCTGACCACGTCCATCGCCTCAGAGTACGAGGTAGCCCCATCCATGCGCACACACCACTCCCAACTCGAACTCACGTTCGAGTATGGCACCGGCGTGCGACCGAACGGGCGGCTACCAGGGACCGTAGGGGCCCATGTTGGACTTGCCGCCCCGGCCGCCGTTGCGCTTCTTGTAGGGGGCCACCGCGGGGCGCACGTCCGCGAGGTACACGGCGGCGGCGATGAAGGCGGCGACCGGCAGGATCCCCAGCAGCAGCCCGATCGGCCTGATGGACAGCGCCGCCGGGGCGGCCGCGTGCGCGGCGCCGAGGACCGTCGCCACGATCAGGATGATCATCCACAGCTTCTTGCTCTGCTTGCTCGCCGCGGCGAAGGCGCCCTCCGGGACGGTCAGCGCGTCGAAGAGCGCCCAGGCCTCCATGATGAACGCGATGATCAGGAGAAGCCAGAAGAAGTAGTCCAGCACATTGAAGTCGGCCACCGGCGATCAGCGCTCCTGCCTGTATCGGACGACTCCACGTCGCGCCCATGGGATCACGGTTCCAACCCTATGCGGCCTGTCCACCCCGGCACGCGGAGGCGCCCTCACCTGGACCGACGAGGGAGCCCGGCCGGATGTTCCCGGCCGGACGCCGCCACCGGGCCGTCAGGCGCCGGGCTCGTCCCGCGCGGGGTCCGCGCCGGTGATCTCCGCGGGCTCGGCGGGCCGGGCGTCGCGCCGCACGACCTTCCGGCCGCGCTCGGCGAGTTCGTCGATGAACCCGGCCGCGCGGACGCCGACGTTGCTCACGTAGGCGGCGGCGACGCCGGTCAGGTCCTTGACCTCCACCTTGCCGACGTTCTCGCGGTAGCGGCCCACGGTCTCGCGGACGTCGCCCTGGTACCGGGTCGCGGTCTCGCGGGCGGTCTCCCGGGCCCGGAGCACCTGCTCGGGCACTTCACGGAGCTTCTCCACCGCGAGGTCGCCCGCGCCCGCCACGGCGTGCACGGTCCTGCTCTCCCGAAGGTTCTCGCGAAGGTTGCCGGTCAGCGTCATCGTCCTCATCCCTTCTCTGTCGTCGCTGGCTGGTGCGGTTCCTCTGGGCCGGGGACGCCGAGGGCCTCGTTCTCCTTGAGGAACGACCCGTAGATGTCGAGCAGCACCTGCTTCTGCCGCTCGGTCAGGAGCGGGTCGGAGCGGACGGCGGCCTGGACGTCGGTGTCGGTCTCGCGGTCCTCCAGGATCCCGGCCTGGACGTAGAGGACCTCGGCGGAGATGCGCAGCCCCTTGGCGATCTGCTGCAGGATCTCCGCGCTGGGCTTGCGCAGCCCGCGCTCGATCTGGCTCAGGTACGGGTTGGAGATGCCCGAGACGTCCGCGAGCTGCCGGAGCGAGATCTTCGCCCGCGTCCGCTGCTCCCGGATGTACTCCCCGAGGGAGCCGACCTTGGAACTCGCCATGCCCCCACTCTCCGTCATCATGCTTGCAATTGCAAGCAGATCAGCTAGCACCCGCGGGTGAGTCCCCTCACAGCGCGCGCGACCGGCCGGATGTGGTCAGCCGACCGCGGCGGGGGCGGCGGTCCAGGTGTTGCAGGCGTCCAGGCCGCCGGCCTTGAAGCCCCGGACGACCCAGCCGGCGTAGTTGCGGCCCGAACCGTGGTCGTGCTCCTCGGGGGGCAGCCGCTCGTCGCCCCGGCCGCGCACGTCGACGATCATCGCGACGTACTGCTCGCGGGTCATCGGGAGGGTGGCGCGTTCCGCGCCGAGGAACGCGCCCGCGAAGCACTGCGCCTGCAGCTCGATGCGGCGGCTGGCCTCGGTGCGGCCCGCGACGTCCGCCGACTCCATCTCCTGGTGCCCGTAGGCGAGGATCCCGGCGCGGTCCTGGACGTGGTGGCCGTACTCGTGCGCGATCACGCGGGCGAACACCGCGTAGTGCGACAGCGGCTCGCCCCCGGACGTCTCCACGATGTGCCGCAGTCCCACGTACATCGTGTTGTTCACCGGGCAGTAGAACGCCGACGCGCCGGGGCTCGGGTAGCTGCCGCACGGACTGCGGCCCGCGGCCTCCCAGAACACGCGCTTCGGCGGCGCGAACGCGGTGTCGATCCTGCCGAACTGGCGGCTCCACGAGGTGTCGAGGCAGTCGCTCAGCACGTCCATGAACCGGCGCATCGACCCGGCCGCCGAGGTGAGCCGGGGCAGCGCGCAGCGCACCGGGGTCAGCGCGCCGCTGCGGTAGAGCGGGTTGGCGGTCGCCGCCTCGCGCTTGGCCACGCCGCCGGACGACGCGCCGCCGTGGGAGCCGAGGCCCCCGCCGCCGCCGAACTGCCAGAAGCCGAGGATGCCGAGGACGACCAGTGCCGTGACGCCGCCGACGACGCCCGCGACCGTTCCGCCGACGCTCCGGCGGGGCGGCCTGCGCCGGGGGACGTGCCTGTAGCGAGGCTGGCCGTAGGCAGGCGGCCCGTATGGCGGGGCCGGTGCCGGCGGGGGGGTATGACCTGCCATAGCGCAGAATCATCCCACGCATAGCCGATACCATTTGCGCCCATGTCTGCTCTTGCGGCGTTGCGTCGCATGCGACCGGTGGCCCTGACCGTCACGGCCGCCGTGCTGCTGCCCTTGGCGTCCGGAACTCCGGCGCGGGCCGACCGGGGAACCCTCTCCACGGAAAGGGTCCTCAAGGACGACGTCGTCCTCACTCCGGGCAAGGACGGCCTCACCCGGGTCAAGGAGACGATCGTCTACCAGTTCGCGGGGCATGGCGCGCTGAAGCGCGCGTACCTGACCCGCACCCACGACAGCGTCACCCAGGACCGCGTCTACAAGCTCAGCAACCTGCGGGCCTCCAGCCCGGACGGCGGCCCCACGAAGGTGTCGTCGTCGGAGTCGGGCACGGACACGACGGTCCGGGTGTCGGGCGGAGCGAAGGGCGAAGGGCGGCACACGGTCGTCCTGGAGTACGACCTGCGCGGCGCGATCGACCGGGTGGGCGCCGCCGAGGAGCTGCGCTGGCCCGCCGCCGGCGGCTGGGACGTCCCCGTGGACCAGGCGCGGGCGACCATCGACGGCGGCGCGACGATCCGCAACGTCAACTGCTTCGCCGGCCCGCCGAAGAGCATCATCGGGTGCACGCAGTACTACACCAACCACACGCACACGCAGGGCGTCTACAGCCAGGACCAGCTGCTGCCCGGCGAGTACCTCACGGTCGTCGCCGGGTTCCCGCCCGGGACGACCGGCGGCCGCGCCCTGTACGAGCGCCGGCACAACGTCGCGACCGCGTTCTCCGTCAACGCCGTGACCGCCACCGCGCTGCTCGGCCTGCTGGTGCTGCTCGGCGGCGGCCTCGCGTTCCTCTACCTGCTGCGCGGGCGCGACGCGCGGGTCGTGGGCAGGCGGGCCGCCGAGGGCGACCAGGCGCCGGTGGCCGGCGCCGAGTTCGAGCCGCCGGACGGGGTGCGCCCCGGCCAGATCGGCACGCTGATCGACGAGCAGGCCGACGTCATCGACGTCACCGCGACGATCGTCGACCTCGCCGTGCGCGGCTATCTGCTGATCGAGGAGGAGGACCGCGCCGCCACCGGCCGCCTCGACTGGACGCTGCGCCGCCTCGACCGGCCCGCCGTGGACCTGCTTCCCTACGAGCGGATCCTGCTCGACGCGCTGCTCAGCGGCCCGGACGGGACGCCCCGCGCGGCCGTGCGGCTGTCCGAGCTCGGCGGGACGTTCGCGACCCGGCTCGCGCAGGTCCGCTCGGCGATGTACGACGACGTCGTCCGGCAGGGCTGGTTCGCGCGCCGCCCCGACACCGTCCGGTCCCGCTGGACGGTCGCGGGGATCGCCCTGACCGTCCTCGGCGTCGCGGGGACCGTCGCGCTGGCGCTCACCACCGAGTGGGCGCTGGCCGGGCTCGCGGTCGTCATCGCGGGCGCGGCGCTGGCCTATGGCGGCCAGTACATGCCCGCCAAGACGGCGCGGGGCTCGACCGTCCTGGCGCACACCATCGGGTTCCGTGCCTTCCTGGAGCGCGGCGAGCTGCCCGAGGGCGACGCGCTCGCCTCCCGCCAGCGCATCGCGCTGTTCTCGCGGTTCCTGCCGTACGCGGTGGTCTTCGACGTCGTCGCGAAGTGGTCCGAGACCGTCAAGGACGCGGGCGAGCGCGCCGAGGGCGCCGACAACCTCTACTGGTACGAGGGCCCCGCCGAGTGGGACCTGTCGAAGTTCGCCGAGTCGATGCGGACGTTCACGCTGGCCACCTCGGGGTCCATCTCGCAGTCGCGGGGCATGTGATCCGGCTCTCGCGGGCGGCGGGGTTGAACCTCCCCGCCCGGGTAGGGGCCGGGGCGAGGAGGTGCCCCGCATGCTCGCCGACACCGGCATGGTCGGTGATCCCTACCTGTGGGTGATCGGCCCGATCGTCATCTTCATCGCCCTCGCCGGCTGGCTCGCCCTCACCCTGCACGCCTCGCGCAAGCGTGAACGGCCCGTCGGCAAGGATCCGGGCCTCCCGCACCGCGGCGCGGTGACCGGCGGGATCATTCAGGGCAGCCCGTCGCAGCGCACCCGCCGCGACGCGGCCCCGACGCCGGCCGAGCGCGAGGCCGCGCGACGACTGGCCCGTGAACGAGAGGCAGCCGAACGAGAGGCCGCCGAGCGGCGGGCGGCGGAACGGCGTGCCGCGCAGGCTCGGAGTGAGAGACGCGAGCCCTGGTGGCGCCTCCGACGAAGAGCACACCGGGCCCACCGGGCCCGCTGACCCCGCGGTGACCGCCGAGCCCTCTCCCGAGCGGTCACCGCGGACTTTTATAAGATGTCTGACATCTGACATAGGAGGCCGTCTGTGGCACTCAGCCCCGTCCCCGGCGGATCGACGGTCGATGCCGTCCTCGACCAGATCCAGGCGCAGGTCAACGGCGGTTCGTGGCGCGTCGGGGACCGGATCCCGGCGGAACTGGACCTCGCCGCGCAGCTCGGCGTGAGCCGTCCCGCCGTCCGCGAGGCGATCCGCGCGCTGTCGCACGTCGGCGTGCTGGAGGTGCGCCGGGGCGACGGCACGTACGTCTCCAGCGGCGCCGACCCGCGGCCGCTGCTGCGGCGGGTCGCCCGCGCCACGGCCCGCGACGTGTTCGAGGTCCAGCTCGCCTACGACGTCCAGGCGGCCCGGCTCGCCGCCCGGCGCCGCACCGCCGCCGACCTCGCGCGGCTGGAGGACCTGTTGCGGGCGCGGGACGAGGCGGCCGAGGCCGACGAGTTCGGTGCCGCCGACGCCCGCTTCCACCTCGGCGTGGCCGAGGCGGGCCGCAACCCCGTCCTGATCGAGGCGATGCGGTTCTTCCTGCGCCGCCAGCACGAGGCGATGCGGACGATCCGCCTCGACCACGAGGTCCCTGAGGGCGGACCCGCCGCGCACCGCGCCGTCCTGGACGCGGTCGCGGCGCGTGATCCCGACGCCGCCGCCAGGGCCGCCGCCGCGGTCGTCGAGCCCACGCTGGCGGTCCTGGAGACCCTGGTGGACTCCGGCGCCGAGGCCGGTCCCGGCGGCGCGGAAGGCCGCGCGTGAGCGGCCGGCGGGCCGGCACCGCCGGGTCGGTGCTGCTGATCGTGGTCGTCGCGGTCAACCTGCGGCCCGCGGTCGCCGCCGTCGGGCCGGTGCTGACCGAGATCCGCGGCGAGTTCCATCTGTCGGGGACGGCGGCGGGCGCGCTCACCACGCTGCCGGTGATCTTCTTCGGCGGCTACGGGCTGCTCGCGCCGTTCCTGCGCCGCGCGCCGCGCGGCGAGACGCTGCTGGTCACGGCGATGGCGCTGCTGATCGCGGGGTTGCTGCTGCGGCTGCTGGACGCGCCGTTCCCGCTGTTCGCCGGGTCATGGCTCGCGGGCGTCGCGATCAGCGTCGGCAACATCGCGGTACCGGCGATCATCAAGCGGGACCATCCGGACTCGGTCGTGACGGTGACCGCCGTCTACACGGTGGCCATCACCGTCGGCGCGTCGCTCGCGTCCGGGCTGGCGGTGCCGGTGGAGGACCTGTTCGATGCCTCGTGGCAGCTGCCGCTCGGCCTGCTGGCGGTCCCGGCGGCCGTCGCGGGCGCGCTGTGGCTGCCGCGGACGGTGCGCGCCGCTACACGATCGTCGGCGAGATCACCGGCATCGACCGGCCCGCGCGCTTCACCGAGATCGGAAGAGCA
>NZ_CAACVB010000134.1 GCF_900659635.1 Actinomadura roseirufa
CCGCCGGGCTCGGCCTGGCCGCGCTCACCGGGCGGCTGGCGTTCGGAGCCGTCCGGTTCGGCACCGATGCCGGCGCGGCCGCACTGTGGGCGGCGATCGCCGCGGCGGCGGGGCTGCTCATCGCGGCTCTCACCGTGCTGCTGCCCGCCGCGCGCGACGCGCGCACCATCGGCGTCGTCACCGCGCGCCGCGCGATCGGCCCGCCGCGGCGCGCACCGGCCTGGATGCGCTACGGACTGGACCTGTGGCTGCTGGCCGCATCCGCCCTGGTCTTCTGGATCACCAGCCGCAACGGCTACTCGATCGTGCTGGTGCCCGAGGGCCTGCCGACCATCTCCGTCAGCTACTGGGCCTTCGCCGGCCCCGCCCTGCTGTGGACGGGGGCAGGCCTGCTGGCCTGGCGCGCCGTGCACACGATGCTCGCCCCGCGCCGCACCGCCGCACCGGCCCTCCCCACCCGGCCCTCCAGCGGGACCGCCAGTCCGGCATCCCCGCAACGAGGCGCGATCACCGCAGGCGAACCGCTGCGCCGCCGGCTCGTCAAGCGCCTGCTTCGCCCGGTCGCCGGGCCACTGACCGGGACCGTCACCGCCACCCTCAGCGGCCAGCGCACCCTGCTCGCCCGCACGGTCTCGCTCGCCGCGCTCGCCGTGGTGTTCGCGACCTCCACCGCCGTGTTCGACGCCACCTACCGCCAGCAGGCCCACGCCGACGCCCAGCTGACCAACGGCGCCGACGTCACCGTCACCGAATCTCCCGGAGCCTACGCGCCGCCGTCACTGGAGAAGCAGATCACCGCCGCACCGGGCGTCCGCAGTGCCGAGCCACTCCAGCACCGCTTCGCCTACGTCGGCTCCGACCTGCAAGACCTCTACGGCATCCGCGCCGCCACCATCGCCCGCACCACCCATCTGCAAAACGCCTACTTCAGCGGCGGCACCGCCCACGACCTGCTGGGCACCCTCGCGCGCCGGCCCGACGCCGTGCTGGTCAGCGCGGAAACCGTCCACGACTTCCAACTGCATCCCGGCGACCTGCTGCGGCTGCGGCTGCAGGATGGGCGCACCAAGCAGTACCGCACCGTCCAGTTCCACTACGCCGGCGTCGTCAAGGAATTCCCGACCGCGCCACGCGACAGCTTCCTGGTCGCCAACGCCGACTACCTCGCCCGCCAGACCGGCACCGACACCGTCGGCACCTTCCTGGTCAACACCCGCGGCGGCGCCTCCCCGCCCGCGGTCGCGCACACGCTGCGGACCCGGCTCGGCCCGCAGGCGCAGATCACCGACATCCACACCACCCGCGACCTCGTCGGCTCCAGCCTCACCGCAGTCGATCTCGGCGGCCTGACCCGCATCGAACTCGGCTACGCCTCCGTCCTGGTCGCCCTCGCCACCGGCCTGCTGCTGGCCCTCGGTTTCACCGAACACCGCCGCAACTTCGCCCTGGTCCGCGCGATGGGCGCCCGTCCCCGCCAGGTCGGCTCGTTCATCTGGGCCGAGGTCGCGGTCGTCCTGGCGGGCGCGGCGACGCTCGGCACCCTGGGCGGCTGGATCCTGTCCCAGATGCTGGTCAAGGTGCTGACGGGCGTATTCGACCCACCGCCCGACCACCTCGCCGTGCCCTGGGCCTACCTCGGCTCCGTCGCCGGCGCCGGCATCACCGTCACCATCGCCGCGGCCCTCGTCGCACTCCGCGCCGCCAACCGCCCGCCCCTCACCGTCCTGCGGGACCTGTGACGTGCCGCACTCAGCGAAACATGCCGGTGCGGCCGAGTACCCGGCCGCCATCGACTGCACCGCAGCGCAACCGCGCTCCCGCCAGAGCGGGTCGGCGCGGTCTCACAGTGGAACCGCGGGCGGTTCGTGCACGTCGCCTCCATCACCGCCGAGAACGGCAGCACCGTGCCGCGACTGACCACCCACGGAACAAGGCACCCGATCATGCCTTCGCCGCCCTACAGCGGCGGGGCCCCTCAGACCGCGTTGCCGGCCAGTTCACTCACCACCACCGCGACGTCCTCCTCGCGGCCGGTACCGGCGAACAGGGTCTTCACGAAGTTTCGCGCCGCCTGGACCTGGTCTCCACGCCCCGGGTACACCCGGCGCCACCGCATCGGCTCGGACTTCCACAGCCAATCCCCTGCCGAGGACAACTGCCAGCTTCCCTTCTTCATCCCCCGAACTTCTCCCTTCGCCCGGCCACACGCCGCCGCTCGATACGGCTGATCCCCAACGAGCGGCCGGGACCAGATCAGCGCCCACCTCCATTCCGGCCGTCAAGTCGAGCAACGACGACGCCGCGGACAGTGCTCAGCACAAGGCACGGCGCACGCCTGATCCCATGCCAAGGGCACGCTTGGAGCCAGCGATGCACTGTCGCCGACGGTCAGTGCCGCCACCGAAGCCCTGGTCACGCGCTCGCCAGAGGCCGCCGACCGCGACGACGGAACCGGCGAAGCAGCGTTGACCCAATCCATACGCAGCCATCCTGTGCGCAGCATCACCGCAGGTCAGCGAGATTCTCGGCACGCGCACCAGCTTTACCGTCCCTGCCCGCGAAGTGTTCAACGGCACCGTCTCCGCAGGTCAGCACGTTTGCTGGCGAACCGCTGACACTCCCGTGGACACCTGCGCTGCCCATGCGCTGCTCATGATCTGCCTACGCCATCGTCGATACCTGACGGCACCAGAGACCGCCACGACCTCCAAAGGGGCCGTCATGACCAACACCCACAACCTCCACCAGCTCCTGAACGACGCAGCCGACAACGCGCTCACCGTCGCCGAGCGTTCCTTCCAACTGCTGATCACCGGCCCCCAGCCCCTGGCCATCGACGGCCACGCCGTCGGGCATGGCCTGCCCCACAGGCCGGTGGACCTGGGCGAGCTACGGACGCTGCTGTTGAAGCGCAGCGCATCTGACGAGCTGAAGGACGCTGCCTGGAGGCAGCTCGTACAGCACGCGCGCAGCGGCGATCCCGCATGGACGATCGGCTGCGTCGGCATGGCGATGCCCGGGCTGAAGAACACCGCCGCGCGCGTCCTGCGAACCAGCCCCGCCCAGCTCGCCGACGACATCGTGTCTGAACTACTGACCGAGTTCGTCGCCCAACTGACGCGAATCGACCTCACCCGCCGGCACATCGCCGCGCGTCTGATGCTCTGGGCCCGCAAGGGCGCCCAGCGCGCTCGCGGCAGGGAACTGCGCCACATGCCGTGCGACCCGCACGAGCTCCCCGACCACGGGGTGCCGGCCAACTCCGCTCCAGTTACCATCGACCCGATCGCGCTGGTCCTGGAGGCTGCACGCCAGGAGATAGTCAGCCCATCCGCCGCCGAGCTGATCATTGCGACTCGACTGGACGGCACCGCTATGCAAGATCCCGCTCGTGACCGGGGTGTACCGGTAAAGCGTCTGTACAAGCAGCGGCAAGTCGCCGAAGCTCGCGTCGTGGCCGCGATCAAGGATGGCCGGATTTCAGCAATGTCAGTCCGCCCCGCTGGTGGAATCTGAGATCCAGAGGAGGAACATCGGCGTCCTCTCAGGAGCCAGATAGCAGACCACGGTCAACACCGATGATCGCCATCAGCAGGATTTGCGTCGTTCATCCACGCCGATCTGACCTTGAAACGATCGTTAAGCAAGGAAAGGAAGTCTCCGGCCGGACACGGGAAATCACCTCAGCGCCATCACACAGATCAGCTGCACCGTTTTGAGCAAGCAAGGTGTACTGGCGCGGCGTCAGTGCGCCAGGAAGCGTTAGTTCCGCAAACGATGGTGAAATGCGGCGAATGAGCTCCTTGTCGGGCCCGGTGACGCAAGTGACGCACTCGCGATAGACGCCGGTGATATACTGTTGACCAGGTCTTCCGGGCCTGGAGGGGGGAGATGCACAGTGACCAACGACGAAGCCGCGCCGGCGAGCGTGGCCGACGGCGTGCCGCCTCTCGCTCGCAAGATCGACTACCTGTTCCGCCGAATGCACCCCAGTGGCCGCGGACCCTACTCACTCCAGGAGGCCGCGACCAAGGTCGAGGAGCTGACCGGGGAGAAGATCAGCCACAACACGTTGTGGAAGCTGCGGACAGGCAAACACGACAATCCCACCAAGCGCGTCCTGGAGGCCCTGGCGAGCTTCTTCGGCGTACCTCCCTCGTACTTTTTCGACGACGAGGTGTTCAGAGCCGTCGAGGAGCAGATCGAGTTGCTGACCTTGCTGCGCGATACCGGGGTACGTACCGCGCACCTGCGCAGTTTTCTGCAGTTGTCGCCCGAGGCCCAGCAGCTCGTTGGCGCGCTGATCGAGTCGACCGCACGTTTGGAGCAGCGCGCCAAATCGGACAATGCCGACTCTTCCCGAGAGAGTTGAGTCGCCTATGACACAATCACAGCCAGTAGTGAGAAGGTAGCGCCAGGTCCGGTCGGCGGGTGTGAGCGCCGGGCGAAGATACCGGGGAGGTAGCCGGTGCCCAGAGGCGCGCTCCGACGACGGTGCCGTGCTCGTGTCGATGCGCTGAAGATCCCGGAGCCATGGGACTTCGAAGAGTTCTGCGACCACGTCTCGGCTTACACCGGGCGCGTACTCCGGATGATCCCGGTCTCGGCCATGCCAGAGGGCCTGTGTGGAATGTATGTCTCCACCGCCGAGACCGACTACGTCTACACGACGTCGAGGACCACGCCGTTCCACCGGCAACACATCGCGTTGCATGAGATCGGTCATCTACTTGCCGACCATCAAGGTGGAGCGGGCACGGGCGAACTGGCTGCGGCGTTGCTGCCCGATCTGAACCCCGCGCTGGTGCGTGCGGTGCTGGGACGTACTGGTTACACCAGTGAGCAAGAGCGCGAGGCCGAGTATTTCGCCACTCTGGTCACGCAGCGGTCGCGGCCTGCCCAGGCTGATCGTCGGATGGCTGCCGCAGATCCAGTCATCGCCGCTGTACTCGATCGGTTGGACGACACCTGGGGCCGATCGGCGTTCCGGCGTTCCGAGGGTCGTCGTTGACCAACGCGGTGTTCTGGGTGGTGGCCGCTGCCGCGTTTGCCGCGGCCGGGGGAAAGGCTCGTGGTCTTCGCGGCCCTGATCGCCCGCCGGGGCTGGGCTCGACGTGCCTGCTGCTGGTGACGGTTGGACTGGCCTTGGTGTTGATCTCGAACGGGGCGCAGCGCGTGGAGAACGCGGTGTACCCCAATCTCGGTCGCCTCCTGTCCAACCTGTGTACGACGGTTGCGGCCTTCGCCATCCTGGCGCACGTGCTGAGCGTCACGCGCCCACGGCAGGAGGCTCAGGCGCGAATACGCAGGTGCTTTGGAGCATTGCTCGTCGCCGTCAGCGCGATGACCGGGCTGTTTATCATCAGCCCATTGCCGCCTATTGTCGGGGACTTCGGTCCTCTTTATCATGACCGTCCCGCTCTGGTTGGCTACATCCTGATCTTCGTGGTTTTCCTGGGGTGGGCTTTCACTGTTCTCGCGGTGATCACCATTCGGTACGCGGGGCCGGCCGCACGGCCTGCGCTGAGGAGCGGTCTGCGGATCGTGACCGTGGGATGCGTCCTGGTGATCGTCTATCTGGTCGAGAAGACGGTGGGAGTGGTCACGCTGTGGCTGCGGCTGGACCCACTGATATCGGGGCATGATCAGCCGTGTCCCAGTCCGCTGTACCCTCCCGGGTGCGCGTTCGCGATCGGCCTCCCTGTGCTGGCTGCGCTGGCCATCACGGTCGGCATGACTCTGCCCGCGTGGGGACCCAGCGCAGCGGCTCCAGTTCGGTGGCTGCGGTACTGGCGGGCCTATCGCCGCCTGCGCCCACTGTGGAGGGCGTTGGCGGCGGCGATGCCGCAGATCGTGCTGCCCAGGAGCGGCCCAGATCGTTTCAGCTACCGCTACGGCGTCCATCGACGTGTGATCGAGATCCGCGATGGGCTGATGATCCTTGAGCCCTACCACGGCTCCGACGCTGGACGTCGTGCCGAGAAGACCGTGTGCGGCGCCGGGCTCGATACCCAGGATGCCCGTCGGTCAGAGGCACTGCGAGAGGCGGCAGCAGTCCATGTGGCCCTGACCACCTACAAGGCCAGACGATCGGTCGAGGGGGACGCCCGGGGCGGCACTCCTCAGATGGGCCTCCAGGACGAAGCCACGATGAACACCCTCGGGGGCGATCTGGACCGCGAGGCCGACTGGCTGGGGCAAGTGTCCGCAGCCTTCTCCCGCCTCGAACAGCCGTATTGAGGACCCACCTCGTGAACCCCACTGCGCCCGAGTGACCGCGATCTCGTCTGAGGAGTCCCGTGTTCGATGACGCTTTCCACCGCGACCCGTACCAGGTCTATGACAGGTTGCGCCGCCAAAGCCCGGTTCAGCAGGTGAAGGTCTCCCCGCGCGGCCATCACACCTGGATGATCACCGGATACGCGCAGGCCCGCGCCGCCCTGGCCGACCCACTGCTGAGCAGGAACACCCGCCGCTTCGGTTACCTGTTCGGCGACCGCCGCGACATCGCCCCAGCACTGTTGAACAACATGCTGGCCACTGATCCCCCCGACCACACCCGGCTGCGCCGCCTGGCCGCCGGGGCGTTCACCGCCGCCGCCGTGGACCAGCTCCGCCCGCGGATCCAGCAGATCACCGATGACCTCCTGGACGCGATCGCGCCTCGGGGAGCCGCTGATCTGATCAATGAATTCGCCATACCGCTGCCGGTCACCGTCATCTGCGAACTGCTGGGCGTTCCTGAACGCGACCGGCCGCAGCTCCGCCGATGGTCCAACGACCTGTTCACCAGCGACGCCGCCGGCCGCGACAAGGCATCCCACGGAATCGCCGACCACATGACGGCCCTGGTCGCTCGCAGATACCACGCCGACCACGACACGGCGGGCAAAGACGGTGATCTGCTCGACACCCTCATCGCGGCCCGCCAAGGCAATGACCGCCTCAGCCGGCAAGAGCTGGTGTCGCTGGCGGTGCTCCTGATCATCGCGGGACACGAGACCACCACCAACCTGATCGGCAACGCCGTCCTGGCCCTGCTCCTCCACCCCGCTCAGTACGCGGCCGCGGCCGCCGATCCCGACCGGCTCGGCCCTGCCATCGAGGAGATCCTGCGCTACGACTCCCCGCTCGGAATCGCGACCGTCCGGTTCACCACACAACCGGTCACCTACGGCCCCACCACGATCCCCGCCGAGCAGATCGTCATGATCAGCCTCGGCGCGGCCAACCGCGATCCCGCCCAGTACCCCACCGCCGGAGCCCTCGACCTCGCCCGCGACAGGCCCGGGCACCTGGCCTTCGGTCACGGCCCCCACTACTGCCTGGGATCCGCGCTGGCCCGCGCAGAAGCCCACGCGGCCCTGGCCGGCCTGCTGCGCCGACTCCCCCGCCTGCGTCTGGGCACGACGCCCGAGCAGCTTGCCTGGCGTCCCAGCCGGATGATGCGCGGCCTGCGCGCTCTTCCCGTCCGCTGGGACACCGTCTCCCGCTGAACCTCGCGGGCCGTCCATCACTTTTACTCCGCCATCGATGACGATCTGCCAGGTTTTGTTGACAGCCAGCCAACAGATAACTACTCTCCGTAGACATCTCTTCACTTATAAGTGAAGAGAGTCGTTCAGATGACGACTCCACGGGGAGACTCGCATGGACCACGTTGTCCACGCACCAAACAGACGAGGCACCGACTGGCCCGACGGCGGGAAGGGCTTCCAGCCCGCCCCGCACGCTTCGCGCCACAACAGCGGTTCCCGCACCGATCCTCCAGGGCTCGACCCCGGACTGACGGCCGTCGACATCGCGGCCGAGGTGATCTCCATCAGTCCCGAACCGTGTTACGCCACCGCGATCACGGGAGTGAGTTGGGTCATGACCGCTGCACCGTCCGCCACGCCTGCCATACGCCTCCCGGCACACCGACTGCCCGCTGGACCGGAACCGCCGATCAGCATTTGCGCCACCGGGGTCCGGTCAATCCCGTTGGAGGTGGATCCGTCCTGCCTGACGGCACACCACCTCATTAGCACCGAGGCATAAGCTCAGCAGAAGCCCCGAAAGCGCAAGTTTCCCAGGGCCCTTCTCGGTTCAAGCAACAGCCACGAACGACGAGCCGGGGTGGAGCCAGCGAGTGGACGCGGCCCCACAGCCGACAAGGTTCTCGTGAGCGATCCGGCGATATCGAAGCCGTGATCGCCTAGACCAACCTGTGGTGGATCGGGGCATCAAGACCCTCCAACCAAGAATTGCCGCTTCCCCTAGGAATGCCGCCGAGGGGAGCCAGCGGCTCCTGCCCGTGGTCCGATTCACCGCAAGTGATCAATTCATTGAATCCACCAGCAATCCCTGGATGCACACGCCGCGAAGGCACAGCAATCAGGAGAAGGCTCGATGAATGTGAACGCCGTCACCACACCTACCAGACTGGCCGGAACGCGCTACTACCCTGCCCAGCGCTCGATCGTCGGCGCAGCTCGGCGCCAAGTCGCCGCCATGCTTTGTGAATGGCGTCTCCCGGTCTCGATGGACGATGCGGAACTGACCGTCAGCGAACTGGTGACCAACGCCGTCCGGCTGTCGGGGCCGTCGGACCAGGTTGCCGTCCACCTGCGGTGGATCGGCATCGGACTGGTGATCGGCGTCTGGGACTCCTCACCGGCCATGCCGATCGCCAGCACGGTCGGGGGGCTGACGCTGGATGACATCACCCCCGATCCCAAGGCTCTCGAGGACGACGATAATCGGGCAGGCGGCTGGGGCCTTCCGCTGGTGGAAGCAGTGGCCAGCGCATTCCAGGTGGAGCGAACCTCGTCGCCAGCCGGCAAGTGGGTAATCACGCTCCTCCGCCACAGCCATAGCGACACAAAAGGAGAGTGATGATGTCCCGGACACCCAGCCGCCAAGGTCGTTCGCCAATACTCGATACTGATATCAGCCGTTATCCTGCTCATAACAGGGTGCGCCAATGAAGACAATCCAGTCCCACTGCCCACCGCAGCCGCCCCACGTCTGGCTTCACCATCGCCTCCTGTGGACGAAGCGATCAAACGCTCTTACATCGCATTCATCGAGATCCTCGATCGCGCCGACTCGTTACCAGAAGGCACACGCAGGCAGCAACTATCACTTCATATGACCGACCCGCAACTGACCAAGGTGATCGACAGGATCAAGGAAATGAAGAGAAAGAACCTAGTCGCTTACGGAAGGGTGACCACCCACATCCAGAGCATCAGCCTCGATGGCATCGATGCGTCACTTCGCGACTGCCAAGACTCCGGCAATGCCGGAACGATGAACACACTCACCCGAAAGAAGATCAATCGCGGGATCCAGAACGAGAACATCAAGGCTTATCTATCCCGAGGTTCTGACGGGCGATGGCGTGTCACAAAAGCGGTTTCCTTCGGTCGGGGGTGCTGAGCGATACCCTTCTTTCTCGCGCTCTTCTTGAGCGCCACGACGCCACTCAGCCCGACCGTTACCACGTCGCCGCCTCGAGAGCCGATTCCACCAGTCACCAGTGGCAACATCCGCAGCTACTGGTTCGGAGCAGAGCAGGATGGAAAGCCAGCCGGCACCACGGGCGAACCCGAAAGGCCAACGGGAACTCCTTCTCAAGGTGACCAGGAGCAGCCGATCGGTCCTCATGAATGCAAGGTTGTGGGGGACAACGTTCAGGTCTGCGTTCCTGTCCGTGGAAAAGGAGGCAAGCGGAAGGTATCGCCTGCGGAGTTGGCGATGGCGAAGTGGGCGCGGCTACCGATTCCCGCTCCGCATGCCCGAACGGCTCCCCCACGTTCGGACACTGGGCTGGTCGGCTTGCCGGAGTGGTTCTGGGTGACGAATTGGCGGTCGATCAGTGGCCGTATCAGCGCGGGCGCTGTGTGGGTGAAGGTGATGGCCAGGCCAGAAGGCCTGGCGATCTATCCGGGCGACGGGAGTCCTGGTATCCGGTGCGCCGGCCCTGGGGCTGCTTATGACAAGTCCCGTCCAGCGTCTTCGCAGCACACTGACTGCTCCTACACCTTCCGGCAGCCGTCGGTGCATGCGCCGGGCCAGGCGTTCAGGGTGCGGGTGGCAGTGACGTGGGGCGGAACATGGCGGGCTTCGGACGGGTCCGGTGGAACGCTGCCACCTTTGACTCGTTCAGTGGCTCTCCGGCTTGAGATCGCCGAAGCGCAGGGCCTGTACGGATGAGGAGTCGCATGTTCAAGAGTCACACCCTAAGCAGGGCGAGGGTTCCAGAAACTTCTAGTGGACCTGTGCACGCACTGCCGAAACGGTTGGCGCGTCAGCGGCGACCGAGGTGGATTGTCGCGGGGGTGATGTTGCTGGCGCTCGCGATCCTGCTGAACGTGTCCTTGTTCCGGTCGGCTGGTAAGCGGGCACCGGTGGTCCGGGTCGCGCGGGACGTGCCCGTCGGGCAGCGGATCGGCCAAGCAGATCTTGACGTGGTGCGAGTCGCAGCCGATTCGGCTTTGACAACGATCCCAGAGCGTCGACTACGAGAGGTCGTGGGACGCCGGGCAGCGGTGGGGTTGCGCAGGGGGATGCTGCTGGCCGGGTCGCAGCTGGCGACCCGGCCGAGCCTGCAACCCGGGCAGGCGCTGGTGACGGTGCCGCTGAAGACCAGCGCAATGCCGCTGGGGCTGGCACCTGGTTGGCGAGTTCGCGTGGTGATCACGCCTGACCACGAGCAGGCCTCGGGCATAGCGCCGCATCGTGGCCGAGGCCTGGTAACGCGCGATGTTGCCGCAGTCGTCGACCAGGTGGAGGGGCCGGATTCTGAGGGTTCGATGACGGTGTCGCTGTTGGTGGCCGATTCCGAGAGCAGCGCTGTGGCGCAGCAGGCGGCGGTCGGGCTGGTCGTTCTCGTGGTGATCGAGAGGCGGGACTGAGTCGATGGCGTTTTACTGCCTGGTCTCGCCTGGTGGATCCCCGGGAGTGACCACGTCGGCTCTCGGGTTGGCGTTGGGCTGGCCGGGACGAGTGCTCCTTGCCGAGTGCGATCCGCTGGGACGTCGTGTGCTGCCGGGCTTCATGGTCGATCGGATGCGTGGGTCTGCCGGGTCGGGATTGCTCGGCTTGGCGATGGCCGCCGAGGCCGACCCACAGGCCACGCTCGTACCAGACGACCATGTGATGTCGATCGTCGACGACGGCCGCGTGGAGCTGCTGCACGGGCTGGGGGACCCCCGTCACGGGGCCCGGTTGAGGCCGGTGTGGCGGCGGCTGGCCGAGGCGTTGGCGACTCGAGACGGTGACGTAATCGCCGACTTGGGACAGATCGGCGGTGCCGATACCCCGGCCGAGCTGCTGATGGCGGCGGACGCTGTGATCTTGGTGCTCAAGCCCACGCTGGTGCAGGTCGATGCGGCCAAGCCTCGCCTGGATGCCCTCAGGGAGGTGGTGGATGAGCGGGCGGCGGTCGGGGCCTGTCTGATCGCCGATGGCGCTTACACCTCGGCGGAAGTCGAACGGGCGCTTGGTGTCCCGGTACTGGTGGAGCTGCCATTCTCGCGGGCGGATGCGCAGGTGTTGTCGGACGGCGCCCGTCCGCGGTTGACGTTCCGGACGTCGTTGCTGGTGCGTTCACTGGACGCCTTGGGGCGACGAGTCCGAGCGGCTGTTACTGAATCCGAAACCGTCCGTACTGGGATAGCGCGGCCTGTGAGTCCGGCGACCACGGAGGCCAGCCAGTGACCAGGCCAGGTCGGGTATCCACTGAGCCGACGAGCTTCGGTTCGGGAGCTGCGGATCCGGCCGCCGTACGAGGATCCGACGCCGACGGCCAAGCGAGCACATGGGCGGCGGTGCGCGAGGTTTCCGCGCAGTTGCTCGACGGTCTCGGTGACGAGGGCGACCGAGTGCGGGCACGGCAGCTGATCGGTGCACAAGTCCAGGCGTGGGCGAATAAGCAGATGGCGACCGGACGAGTGGTGTCGGCGCTGGAACAGCGGCGGGTAGCGCAGCTGGTGTTCGATCGGCGGTTCGGGTTCGGGGCGCTGCAGCCGTTCCTGGAACGCTCCGATGTGGAGAACATCGTGATCAACGGTTGTCGCCAGACCTGGATCAGCTACACCAACGGTTCCAAGGAGCCGGGCCCGCCAGTCGCTGAGACTGACGAGGACCTGATCGAGTGGGTGCAGCTCCTGGCGCGGCGCGGCAATACGGGTCGGGAGTTCTCCCATGCCTCCCCGCTCTTGGACATCGCGCTCCACGATGGGGTGAGGCTGGCGGTCGTGGGATGGGTGGCGCGGCATCCGCATCTGGCGATCCGTGTCCACCGCCTCGTCGACATCACCCTGGAACAGCTCAGCGACCTCGGCACCCTCACGCCAGCGCTGGAGCAGTTCCTGCGCGCCGCCATCGCCGCACGCCGGAACATCATCGTGTGCGGCGAGGTCAACACCGGCAAGACCACCCTCGTACGGGCCCTCGCCGGGGCGATCCCGCCGCAGGAGCGGATCATCACCCTGGAAAGCGACTTCGAGCTGTTCCTGGACGACCCGCGCCTGGCGCACCGGCACCAGGACGTGGTCGCCCTCGAAGCGCGCCAAGCCAACTCCGAGGGTGCCGGCGAGGTGCGGTTGCAGGACCTGGTGCCAGCGTGTCTGCGCCTCAATCCCGACCGCGTCATTGTCGGTGAGGCCCGACACGGGGAACTCGCTCCGATGCTGGAGGTGATGTACTCGGGCGCGCGCGGATCGATGTGCACTTTGCACGTTCACCGCCCTGAGCACGTCTTCAGCCGCGTCGTCCAGCTCGCTCGCCGCGCGGACCTCGGCCTGGGCGCTGACGACGTGCATCTGATGTTCGGACTCGCCGAACCACTGATCGTCTACCTGGAACGAGATAAGACCACCAACGAGCGGTACGTGTCTCAGGTAATGGAGGTCGGGCCACCCGCCGACTCCTCCGAACCGACCCGCAATCTCGTCTTCACCGCCGGCCAGGACGGCCGCGCCAACCCAGCCGAGGGGCACATCAGCCCGTCTCTCCTGGACGAGCTGCTTGCTCAGGGATTTGATTCCGCGCTCCTGAAACCCGCACGTGGGAGCTGGGCATGACGGACTCACTGGCCGCATTCGCCGGCCTGTGCAGCGCAGGGGGTCTGGTCGTCCTGGTGGCCGGATTCCGGGGCGCCGATGCCGGTCGACAGTACGGCCGGCCGCCTTCCCTGCTCCAAGCCGTAATGCGGTCACCGGCATGGCCGGGGCGCCGCAGCCGCCTCCTGGGTGCTATCGCCGCTGGATTGGCGGCCTTGCTGTTCTCGGGATGGCCGGTGGCGGCGCTCGCGGTCGGGGCCGGGGCGTACGCGCTGCCCCCGATGTTGTCTGGGCGAGAACCGCAGCGACGCATCGCGCGGCTGGAGGCCCTGGCGCAGTGGTCACGACGGCTGGCGGAAATGCTCGGGGCCAGCCGCGGCCTGGAGCAGGCACTGGCCGACAGCGCCCGCGTCGCCCCCGCCGCAATCGCAGAGCCCGTCGGGACGCTGGCCGGGCGGCTGAACAATCACGCCAACACCGACCAATCGCTACGGGCGTTCGCCGATGAACTGGACGACCCGATCGCCGACCTGATCGCCTGCGCTCTGCTGCTGGCGGCCCGTCGCCGCGGCCCGGGTACGTGTGATGCATTGAGTTCGCTGGCCGAGGCGGTCGAGCAGGAGGTGGTCGTTCGCCGGGTGGTCGAGGCCGAGCGGGCCGGACTGCGGACGACCTTGATCGTGATCGTCGCCTCCGTGGGAATCCTGAGCGTGCTGTTCGCGTCGTCACAGACCCTCTCCGACCCGTACGGCACCCCGCTCGGGCAGGGCGTACTCGCGGTCGTCGCCGCCATCTACGCGGCCGGATTGGGGTGGATGCGGCGCCTGGCCGTCCTGTCGACCGGAACCCGCCTCCTTCACACCACCGCCCCGAAGACCATCGGCGAGCAAGGGCCCGACCGGTGACCGCGATCGCCGCTCTGGCCGGATGCCTGGCCACCGCCGGCCTCATCTTGCTCGCCGAGGAGCTGCGGCCCGCGCCACCGCGTCTGGACGCGGCCTTGGCCCGGATCCAGGCCGTGCCGTTTGAGTCGGCTCCGGCCCGCGACGATGACGCGGCCACGGCGGAGCGTGTCGGGCGGTGGCTGGCCGAACGGGTTACGCGTCCCGCGGGGCTGCTCGCGGTTCCTCGCACTGATCTGGCCTTACTCGGTCGCCCGGTCGAGCGGTTCATGCTGGACAAGCTGGCCCTGTTGTTCACCGGTCTGGCCGCCCCCGGGGTCCTCACCGGCCTGGTTGTGGCGGCCGGCGGGTCGCCGCCGTGGGCGCTGCCGACGCTCGGCGGCCTCGCCCTGGGACTGGTACTGGCGCTGGTCCCGGACTGGAACGTCCGCGCCAAAGCCCGGATGCGGCGCCGAGAGTTCCGATACGCCTTCACCTGCTATCTGCAGCTGGTCGTGCTGGAACGCCAGGCCGGGGCCGCGCTGAACGCCGCCCTGGAGGAACCGGCGAAGATCACCAACGGGTGGCCGTTCCAGCGCCTGCACCAGGCATTGACCCGCGCCCGGCACGCTCAGCAGCAGCCCTGGCGAGCACTGGCAGCGCTGGGCGAGGACATCGGTGTCGCTGACCTGATCGACCTGGCGCACACCTCGGAGATCGCCGGGGGCCAGGGCGCCAAGATCCACGACGTCCTGGTCGCCAAGATCACCTCCATGCGGCATGAGGCGTCCGCCGCCGCCCGCGCCGAAGCGGGAGCCCGGACCACCGCGATGTGGGTGCCCACCTGCCTGCTCTTGCTCGGCTTCGTCATCCTGGTCGTTTTCCCGTTCTTCTCCAAGCTCCTGGAATCCGGCTGACCCATCGAGTGCGATCAACGAACACGGGGGATCATGAACAAGCTCACCACCATCGCGATCGGCCTGGCGGCCCGCATAGCGACCACTGCATCCAACCGCGCGGATCAGATGGAGTTGGACCTGCGGCATCACCGCGACCGAGGCTCCGGAGTGGTGGAGACGGTCATCCTGGTGGCCGGTTTCGCCGGGCTCGCCTTCACCATCTACGTGACCGTCTCGGGCAAGGTCCACAGCTGGATCAACAAGATCCCCGGCCCCCACGGCCCATGACCGCCCGACCCCACTCACACGCGCCCCAACACCGGCGCCGAGACGGGCGCGGCTTCCGGCGCCGGGACAGGGACCGGGGCTCGGCCACGGTCGCCGTCGCCATCACCTTCCCCGCCGTGGGGCTGCTGTTCTTGGCGTTGGCGCAGGCGGTCATGGTGGCGGTTGCGCGCGAAGTTGCACTGGCTGCCGCACAGGAAGGACTACGCGTCGCCCGCGCCCGTCACGGCACCCGCCACCAAGGCCACGCCGCCGCCCAAGCGTTCGCCCGCCGCGAGCCCGTCCTGCAGACACCCACGGTCACCGTCTCCGGCGGCACCACCCTGGCCGTACGGGTGACCGGACACGCGCCTTCACTCCTGCCGGGCGTCCACATCGCCGTCGCGCGGACGGCGCGCGGCGCCCGCGAACGCTTCACCACCCCCACCAGCCCCGGACCGCCATGACCGCCCCGAGCAACCGGCCGACGCGGCGACGTGCGCGCGAGGACGGGAACGCCGTGGTCGAGGTCGCCATCCTCGCGCCACTGTTCATCATGTTCCTGGCGGGCCTGCCGATCGCGATGCGCCTAGCCCATGGCGCCGCAGTGGTGGACCAGGCAGCTGCCGACGCCGCGCGCCAGGCCTCCATCGCCCGCACCGCCTCCCAAGCCCGTGCCGCGGCGACCGGCAGCGCGCTGACCTCCCTACGCGACCGCGGCCTGCACTGCACGCCCCGCGTGCGCCTGGACCTGTCCGGCTTCACCCGCCCCCTCGGACAGGACGCCACGGTGGCCGCGCAGGTGACCTGCACCATCCGGCTCGGTGACCTCGCCCTCCCAGGATTGCCCGCTGCACGGACGGTGACCAAGACTCACCGCTCCGCCCTCGACCCCTACCGTGGCCGGTAACCGTGCCGCGCACACTTCTGCGCCGACTCGCTCGCGCCGACGGCCGTCAGCAGGGCAGCGTGAGCATCTTCGCCGTCATCATCACGGCGGTCGTTGTGGTGTTCTTCGGCGCCGTCGTCGACCTCGAACGCGCCCTACAGACCCGCCACGACGCCCACACCCTCGCCCAGGAGGCCGCCCGCGCCGGCGCCGGCCACATCGACCTCGACCGTGCCTACACCCGAGGCCAGTACATCGTCGGCCGTCCCGACGCCGTGCGCGCGGCGCGCACCTACCTGCACGCCGACGGTCACACCGGCACCGTCACCACCGAAGGCGCCCACACCATCCGCGTGCGCGTCCACCTCACCAGGCCCGCGCTGTTCCTACCCATCATCGGGATCACCGCCTTGCACACGGACGCCACCGCCACCGCCACGCTGACCACTGAAGCGCAAGGACCCCGCCAGCCATGAACCACGCCCCGCACCGCCGCGCCCTCGACCTCGCCCGCGGACTGGCCGCCTTGACCGTGCTGGGCGTCCTGCTGGCCGGGGTCCCCGCCACGCTCATCACCGTCAGCAGCCCATCCCTGCCCACCGCGCCGCCGACCTGGACGCAGATCACCACCGCCCTGATGTGGCCCGACACCGACAACCGGCTCTTCCTGCACGCCGTCACCGTGACCTGCTGGGCCGCGTGGGCGATGTTCGTGACCGCCACCATCACCGAGACCCTCGGCTACCTCGCCAGACGCTCCACCCCGGCGCTGCCCAGGCCCGCCCGCCCCGCACAACTGCTGGCCCGGAACCTGGTCACCATGGCCGCCCTCGCTTTCACCACCACCGCCCTCACCCAACACCCCGCCTCCGCCGAGGGCGCACCACCGCCCCACACCGACACACACTCAGCCCCCCACCGACCCGGCGTCACACCGTCCACCCAGCAGACCGACGACCGCCCACCCGCTTCAGAGCCCGAAATCCGTCAAACACGCATGGTCCGCAAAGGCGACACCTTGTGGAGCATCGCCCGCCGCCACTACGGCACCGGCACCCTCTACCCCGCGATCTTCAAAGCCAGCAAGAACGTCGACCAGCCCAGAGGAGCTCCGCCCCTCACCCGCCCCGACCAGATCCAGCCCGGTCAGCGTCTGCGCCTCCCCCACCTCCAGAACCCCCACCGCCCACCAGCCCCGCCCCTGCGCAAACCGCGCCCTGCACGCCCCCACGCCCCCATCCCGAAGGGCGTCTCCACCACCACTCACTCGCCCGCCCGCCAAGCCCCCGGCGAAGCCGCCCCCTCACGAGCCCCACAACCGTTTCCCCAGCCGACCCGTCTGCCGAAAGCATCGTCATCCCCGACGCCGCGTCATTCGGCGGTTGCACCCTCACCGTCCAAGGCGCCGCCGTCCCTTGAGCCTGAGCCGCGGGCGGCCCACCGCGATGACACGCCTTCGGCCATCACCCTGCCCTCCGGATCCCGGATCGGCCTGAGCCTGGCCGGAGCCCTCGCCCTCGCCTTGGCCGCCACCCGCCTACACCGCCGCCGCCGACGCAACCCTCTCCCCACGCCCAACGCGCCCCAATCATCACCCGCCAAACACACAGATACCTCCCTGGCCGAGCCCGTCGCACAGGCCCGCAAAGCCTTCCTGGACACCTACGCCGACCGTGACCAGCCCATCCCCACCGACACCGACCTCATCACCCGCGACCGCCACGCCCCGCCCCCCGATCAGCTCACCCTCGGCACCCGCAACGACGAGCCGATCACCCTGGCCCTCCCCGGCCTGCACCTCGGCCTGACCGGCGACACCACCGCCGTCGCCGCCACCGCCCGTGCCATCGCCGTCGAGCTGCTGGCCGGCGCACGCCGCGACCGTGCAGAGCTCCTCCTCCAGCCCGACGCCCAGCGCTTGTTCCCCGACCTGGACTTCGCCGGACTGACCGAGCCTGCCGCGGCGCTGCCCGGCCTAACCCTTGTCTCCACGCTGGACGCCGCCACCGCGCACCTGGAGGCAGAGATCATCCACCGCGCCCGGCTCCTGGAAACCAGCGATCACCCCGACCTGACCGCCCTACGCGCCGCTGACCCCGCAGAACCTCTGCCCCACGTCCTGCTCATCGCAACCGCCCCCGACCACAGCCCGCACACCCTGCACGCCGTCGTGAACCTGGGACACCGCTACGGCATCGGCGCCCTGCTCCTCGGCCCCGCACCCGCCAGCACCACCGCCCACCTCAACTCCGACGCCACCATCACCAGCGCCCAAGGCCCCCACGCCACCACGCTCACCGGAACACGGCTGTTCCACCTCACCACCGACGACGCCGCAGCCATGCTCCACGCCCTGCACACGGCAACCGGCACACCCGCGCCTACGCCCGCGCCCGCGCTGGCGAGCTCCTGCCCATCAGAGACCAGCGCACCCACCGGACCAGCACCCAGCCCCGACCCTGAACCGCCGACCACTACGAGCTCGCCCCGCGCGGACCATCCCGCCACTGCCCCGAGCGCCCCCGCCGCACTTGTCGCGCCGCCCCACTCCGGCGACCGCCGCCAGCCGCGCCCCGTCGAACTGCAACTGCTCGGCCCGGTTCGCCTGCGCACCGCCGAGGGCCCCATCACCACCGGCCTACGCCGCAGCGCCCGCGATCTCCTCGCCTACCTCGCCCTGCACCCCGACGGCATCACCCGCGACCACGCCATCAACACCCTGTGGCCCGACCACGACCCCGACACCGCCACCGGCACCTTCAACACCGCCGTCAGCAACATCCGCAGAGTCCTGCGCAACGCCACCGGCCTCCGCGAACCCAAATTCCTGATCCACGCCACCGGCCGCTACCACCTCGACTCCCACCTCATCGACACCGACCTCTGGCACCTGATCACCACCCTCAACCACGTCCCCCACGCCGCCGACGACACCCAACGCCTTGGCCTCCTGCACACCATCGCCGACCTCTACAGCGCAGACTTCGCCGCCGACCTCACCCACACCTGGACCGAAACCCACCGCGAACACCTTCGCCGAACCACCACCGACACACTCACCCGCCTCGCCCACCGCCTCCAACACCACCACCCCGACCACGCCCTCACCGCCCTCGAACACGCCATCCACCACGACCCCTACGCCGAACCCCTCTACCGCACCCTCATGACCCTCCAACACCACCTCGGCCACCCCGACGCCGCCAACCGCACCTACCAACTCCTCACCACCCGCCTCCACGACCTCGACACCGAACCCGACGACCAAACCCACCAACTCCACAGCGACATCCAACGCAGACCAAGGGCGTGAAGTCCGGCCACGGTCATCGCCAACAGCAGCCCTCGACTGCGGAGCCGCCCGGCCGCAGCCACCAGCCGGGTGTCGACGTCGATGACGACCTGCATGTTCACCGAGTACCGGTAGTTCTTGGAGGAGACGGTGATCGTCGGGTCGTGGACGGGCACCGGCGTGCCGTCCACGATCAGCATCGTGTCCGGACAATGCCGCCGGGCGGGCGGGGCAAGCATGAGCAGCGGCGCCAGGTGGTCGACCACCTGGTGAGCGGCCGACTTCGGCACCCCGGCCAGCAACGCGACCTGCCACAGCGTGAGGTTGGTGCGCTAGTACACCGCGATCAGCAGCACCCTGTCGGCCAAAGGCACGCTCCACCGCCTGCCGGTGCCGGTCTGCTCACCGCCCCGGCCTGAAACGATCCGCACCGGCTTGCGGAACTGCCGCATCGGCAGGACGGTGAATACCGGCACCCACTCGTCCCGGTCGGCCCTGGTCACCTGCTCCACAGCAAGATCAACAACCAAGATCGTCCAGCGTTGCGGGACAACCCTTAGCGCTGGGCGATTACTGCTTTCAGGTGCTCCCCCGCTTCGCTCAATTCGAGAGAGGATCCCCAAGCAGCGGAGATCTTTAATATGACTTGGGCGCGTTGAGAAACGCGTGCGGATGAGACAAACGGGAGTGCTCGGGCGAGTTCAGTGATTCGATCTGCTGCGTGCGAGGGATCTCCCGCCTTGAGCGCCGTGACGGCCTGTCGCCCCAAGTACTGAGCTCTGAAGAGCGGAGACCACTGCCCGATGAGTTCTGCCGCCTCGTTCAAGAGGCGGCTCGACTCGTCATAGGACTTCAGAGACCCAAATCCGATGCCTACGTCCCCGATCAAGGCTGCTTCTCCGAAGGGGGATAGTCCGCCTACGCCTTGTGCCTGGTCGAGCGCGATTCGAGATGGTGATTCTTGGCCGGGGATAAGGGCGAGTGCGCGCCCTAGCCTCATGTGAAGGGAGGCTAGTTGGCTGTTGCTGACGTCATTCAGACGCAGGCCCAGCTGGGCGTACTTTACCGCGTGGATGGCATCACCACGGTCTGCACACACTCGGCTGAGCGCATCATAGGACCGTGCTTGGAGCTCGCTGCTTTCAACCTGAAGTGCACAGTTGAGCGCAATACGGCCCGCACGCTCCGCCGCATCCATCTTGCCGGCGTCATACAGAACTAGCGTGACCTGGTTCGCGAGTTCAGAAATTGCCATTTGCAACGCAGCATGATCAGGAGCGGAGTCCGAGATTCGCCGTGCGCGCCTGAGATGCTCTACGGCGTTAGTAACCAGCGGGACCCCTCCGAGTTCATACCGGTTGCGAGCCAGCGAGTCGGCAAGAGTACGGACGTAGGCAGGATCTTCGAAGGGGATTGTCTTACGCGACGGAACGAAGATCACAGAGGCGGCGGCGGCGACAAATTCTCTTCGCTCCACTGGGCCCTCCGCTCTGGGCGATAGCTTCACCTCCCAGCCTACGCGAGCGAGCAGCCGAACGCTCTTGGCGAACCCGGTGTCCTTGAGTCCCCGGGAGACCTCCGAGACCCAGCCCTGCGAGACCCCCAGCTCGCGAGCAAGATCGCCCTGTGACCACCCCCGGCTTTCCATGATCATCTTTAGTGCTTCGGGAAGGCTCCCGGCCTCCACTGGAGACCCCCTATCGCTCAGAGCGTTGACCAAACTTCCGTCGTTTGGGCCTACACGGGAAACTATACGGAGCATCACACAGGCAGCGCAGCCCTGAAAGAAGAACGGAGGAAGATTACGAGTTAGAGACGGCCGCCAACTCTTCTTCTCAACATGCCATCACCAAAAATATCTGATCAACCCAACGAAATATGGATATTCTCGCGCGGCATCTTGTCACGCCAACCCCTGCGACCGTGTTGCGGAATTGAAGGTGTCGAACGGCAGGTGACCGCCAACAACTCGCAGAAGCTTCTATTGAAATCAGCAACGGGGAGGGCCTCGATGCATGCCGATGGCAAGCGCACAGGAGCAGCCCACCAGCACCTTGCTGAGTTGGAAGAGGTCATGTCGGCTCGCGGCTGGGCGTGTGAGTTCGTCGAGGTCGGGAGCCAGCTCGGTGGTGATCGGGATGTGCTGCTGCGGATGGAACCGCCGGATGGGCATGGTGATCCGTACCGTGCGGCCGAGGTGCTGGTCCGTGACAGTGCCGAGGGACCGTACTTCGCCTGGGGCCGGACGCCGGAGCGTCCGATCGGTCTGGTCGGCGACATCGATCATGTCGTCCGGGTGATCGTCCACGTGGTGGGTGGTCACCGTTCCCCGCCGCCGCCCCTCCCGCCCGGGTTCAGCGAACTCGTCGCGGCTCTGAGCGAGGAGGAGGGGCCGTCGGGTTGAGCCCGGTGACGCGGCCGGCCGGGTCCTGAGTCCGATCTGCGAGGCCGGTCGTGTCGCCGTTGGTCTCGGCGGCGGCCGAGACCAAGGCCGCGTGGCCCGGCCGCAACGCCGCTGACTCTGCCGGGCCGCGCGGTGCGGAAGCCACGGCGGCGGGGCGACCGCTTGAACTCGGAGCCCCGCCGCCGTCACCAGCACCATCGCCTTTCCCATCACACGCCGCACCTTTGGGACTTCGCCATGCCTGCAAACACCATCAGCACCGCGCCGTGCCTTGGCATCAACGCCATCAAGGCGCAGCTGAAACGCCGGTTCCCCGGGTGGCGGTTCATAGAGACCGACCGGGGCAACTGGTGGGCGCTGCGTGGGCCACTCCCGCGCGGCCAGATGCACCTGGTCGACACCGTGGACGCCAGCGCCCCCGGCCGCGTCCATGGGAGTGGTGTAAGAAAAGGCCACCCCGTGATCCGTTGTGCTAGTTAAGCAGCGATCGCGTTAATTGTCACTTCGGTATCATTGGTG
>NZ_CAACVB010000135.1 GCF_900659635.1 Actinomadura roseirufa
GGTCCGCGACGCGGGCGGCGGCGGCGAGACGCGGGCGCACCTGGAGCGGGCCCGCGACCGGCTGCTCGGCGCGCTGCGCGGGCGGGCGCTGTTCGCCCACGAGGCCGGCGGCACCGGGCTGGTGCCGCGCTACCGGGCGCACGTCGGCTGCTTCGCCGACCAGGTGTACCCGATCCAGGCGCTGGCCAGGATCGGCGATGACGCGGCGGTCGCCGCCGCGGACTCCGTGGCCGAGGGGATCTGCGGGGCACAGGGCCCCGGCGGGCAGTGGTGGTGGCACTACGACGCCCGGACCGGCGCCGTGGTGGAGGGCTACCCCGTCTACAGCGTCCACCAGCACGCGATGGCGCCGATGGCCCTGCTCGACCTCGCCGACGCGGGCGGCGCGGACCGTCTCGACGCCGTCGCCAAGGGTGTGCGGTGGCTGTCGCGGCCGCCGGAGACGGGGACCTCCCTGCTCCCCGGACGCGAGCCCGGCGAACCCGTCATGACCTGGCGCAAGGTCGCCAGGAACGACCCCCGCAAGGCCGTGCGGGGGGTGCGTGCGGCGACCACCGCGCTACGGCCCGGCTGGCGCCTCGGCTCCCTCGACCGAAGGTTCCCCCCGGTCGCCGTCGACCGGGAGTGCCGTCCCTACGAGCTCGGGTGGCTCCTGCACACCTGGCTCGATCCCAGCACAAGGGAGTGACCATGAAGCCGCAGCGTCGCGAGCCGGATCGGCGGCATTTCCTCGGCGTCCACGTGGACCCCCTCACCATCGACGAGACCGTGGCGCGGTGCGTCAAGGCGGTCGAGGAGCGCGCGCCGATCACGATCGGCGTGCTGAACGCGGCCAAGATCGTTCGGCTGCGCAAGGACGCCCGGCTCAGCCGCGCGGTGCTGGGCTGCGACCTCGTCCTGGCGGACGGGCAGTCGGTGGTGTGGGCGGCCGGGCTGCTGCGCCGGCCGCTCCCCGAGCGGGTGGCGGGCATCGACCTGATGCTGGCGCTGCTGCCCGAGGCGGAGCGGCGCGGCCACCGGGTGTACTTCATGGGCGCCCGGCAGGAGGTGCTGGACCGGATGGTCGCCGAGGTGCGCCGCCGGTTCCCGCGCCTGGTCGTGGCCGGGACCCGGCACGGGTACTTCTCCTCCGCCGAGGCGCCCGCGATCGCCGACGAGATCCGCGAGGCGGGCGCCGACCTGCTGTTCATCGGCATCTCCTCGCCGATGAAGGAGCTGTTCGTGCGGGACTGGTCGCCACGGACGGGCGCGCAGGTCACGCACGGGGTCGGCGGCACGTTCGACGTGCTGGCCGGGGAGGTGCGGCGGGCGCCGGAGTGGTGGCAGCGCAACGGGCTGGAGTGGCTGTACCGGGTGCTGCAGGAGCCGTTGCGGCTCGGCCCGCGCTACTTCACGACGAACGGCGCGTTCGTCGCCATGGTGGCCGCGGAACTCCTGCGCGGCCGGCCCCGCCCGCGCGGCGCCGCCGGCGATCGACCGTGACCGCGGCGTACACCGCGCCGATCCCGCCGATCAGCAGGACGGCCAGCGCGGCGCGCGAGGGCCGTCCGACGACCGGAACCGGCCGGTCGCTGCCCGCGGCGATCTGCCAGGAGATGTACGAGCCCGGCTGCGCCCCCTGGGCCGCCTGGACGCGGCGCAGCCGGTCGCGGAGCACGCCGAGCACCTTGAGCAGCGTCTGGTGGGCCTGCTCGGGTGCGCGCGCCGTCGCGACCACGGTGAGGTAGGGCTGGTCGTGAATGGGCTGCTCCTGGTTGCCCCGGTTGGCGAGCAGCACCTGGAACCCCCGGTCGCCGCCCTCCGCCACCACCGCGCGCCGTCCGTCCCGCGAGTTCAGCCAGCGCGCGGAGACGTCGGCCATCGTGACCAGGGACGGCGTGAAGCTCGCGAAGGCGTTGCGCGGGAACGGCGACTTCGGCGACAGGAACGTGACGACGGACCGGGCCTCGTAGTCCGTCGGCAGGGTCTCCATGCGCCCTATCACGAGAACCGTCAGCACGATCGCGGTCATCGTCACCCAGAGGTTGCGCCGCAGGGCGGCCACGAAATC
Organism: Actinomadura roseirufa; assembly: GCF_900659635.1. GTDB lineage: Bacteria > Actinomycetota > Actinomycetes > Streptosporangiales > Streptosporangiaceae > Spirillospora > Spirillospora roseirufa. Next base: position 2,051 of record NZ_CAACVB010000135.1, read on the forward strand.
CCGAATCGCCACAAGCCGCTCCAGTCAGTGATGTCGTGTCATCGTGGCATGAGACGGACGGCGGGCGGTCGCGCTCGCCGGGTGTGGCCAGCACGGCGCCGATGGGCCCCGCCCCGGCGGAACGACGACGAGTGCCATGGAGGGGGACCAGTGGACCTGCTGGACTGGGTGGGCACCCTGCTGCGGAGATGGTGGCTGACGCTGCCGCTCTTACTGGCGGCGCTGCTCGCGGCGGGCGCGATCGCCGTGGTCACCCCGTGGAAGTACGAGGCGAAGGCGACCGCGGTGCTGCTCGCCTCGTCGGTCCAGGCCAAGGGCGCGGGCGGCAACCCGTGGCTCGTCTTCGACAGCTCGCTGACCGTCACCGCCGAGGTCCTCGGCCGCGAGATGATGGACCAGCGGACCGCCGCCGCGCTGCAGGCCAAGGGCCTCACCGCCACCTACGTGGTCGGCGTCGCCCCGGACTCGACGGGGCCGGTTCTGGCCATCGACGTCAGCGGCACCGACGCGGCCGGCGTCAAGGCGACGCTCGACGCGCTGCTGGCCCAGGTCCCCCAGCGGCTCGCCAGGCTCCAGTCGCAGGAGAGCGTGTCGCCGAACGCGCAGATCAAGATGAACGTCATCAGCGCCTCCCCGAAGGCGGCGCTGGTCGCCACCGACAAGATCCGCACCGTGGTCATGGTCCTGTTCCTCGGCATCGTGGTCGCCATCGCGGTGCCGCTGTTCGCCGAGGTGCTCGCCGAGCGCCGCCGCCGGGGCCGGGAGAGCGCGGCCGCCCCGCGCGACCCCGCGTCCGGACCACGCCGCCCCGGCACCACGGACACCGAGGCACCCCGGGACGAGGAGCCTCGCGACGAGGCGGAACCGAGACCCCGAGACCGCCCCAGGCCGAGACCAAGGCCCCTCAAGGCGACCCCCGAGACCACGGCGAAGCCCGAGGACACGGCCAAGCCCGGAAACACCACGACGCCCAAGGACGCGGTGAAGTCCGAGGACTCGGCGATGCGGGCGCCGGATACGCCGGAGTCGTACGGGCTGCTCACCTACCAGCCGCCGGAACGGCCCTCCGCCGCGCCCGCGGGCGCCAACGGGAGCGCGCCGCCCGAGGCGGAGCCGGCCGAGACGTCCGAGCCGGACGCCTAGAGCGCCGATGGTCCCGATCACGACGGCGGGCGACCGCCGGCAGGCGACGGGACGGAGCGTCCGCGGCCAGGTGGACGCGGTCACCGTCCTCAGCGTCTTCGTCGTCATGCTCACGGTGGTGCCCGCCCGCTTCGTCGTCGGCGCGCTCGGCGCCGCCGGCACGCCCGCCGGGATCATGGCGGTGCTCTGCCTGCTCTGGTACCTCAGCTCGCTGATCGCGACGCGGACGTCGCCGGTCCGGGGCGCGCAGCCGGTGCGCCCGGTCGTGGCCGTGTTCTGCTGCGCGATGCTGGCGTCCTACGCCGCGGCGAACATGCGCTACCTGCCGGGCCTGGAGGCCAACGCCGCCGACCGCGGGCTGATCCTCACCGCCGGCTGGGCCGGGATCGCGCTACTGGCCGCCGACGGCGTGCCGCGGCCGGACCGGCTGGAGGCGGTGCGGCGGCGGCTGGTGGCGGGCGGCGGCTTCATCGCCGCGCTCGGCTGCCTGCAGTTCTTCACCGGCCTGGACCTGGCGGGCCGGCTGGCGTTCCCCGGCCTGAGCGCGAGCACCGACTACACCTCCCTGCTGAGCCGCGACGACTTCAACCGGCCGATGGCGACCGCGACCCACCCGATCGAGTTCGGCGTGGTGCTGGCGATGCTGCTGCCGCTCGCCCTGCACGGCGCCGTCCACGCCGCGCCGGAGCGGCGGGCGCGGCGCTGGTTCCTGGTCTGCATGATCCTCGTCGTGCTGCCGATGACGGTGTCCCGCTCGGCGATCCTCGGGCTGGCGGTGGTCTGCGCGGTGATCCTGCCGATCTGGCCGGCCCGGTGGCGGGTCGTGTCGGTCCTCGCGCTCGGCGTGTTCATGGTGGGGCTGCGCGCCGTCGTCCCCGGGCTGATCGGCACGCTGACGAGCCTGGTGTCCGACATCGGCTCCGACTCCAGCACCACCACGCGGACCGACGACTACGTCGTGCTCGGCAACACGTTCGTGCACCGGCCGTGGCTCGGCCGCGGGTTCGGCACGTACCTGCCGCAGAGCTACCGGATCCTGGACAACCAGTACCTGCTGTCGGCGGTCGAGACCGGTGTGGTCGGGGTCGCGGCGCTGCTCACCGTGCTGCTCGCGGGCTGGTTCCTGGCCCGGTCGGCGCGCCGCGCGTACCTGGCCGGGCAGGACGCCGAGAACGCGCACCTGGCGCAGTGCTTCGCCGCGTCGATGGCGGTGGCGCTGTTCTCGTTCTTCACCTTCGACGCGTTCAGCTTCCCGATGGTGTCGAACCTGGCGTTCCTGCTGCTCGGGTGCTGCGGCGCGCTGTGGCGCATGAGCCGCCCGGAGCCGGACGGACCGGGCTGACCGCTCCCCCGGACCTCACCGGAAGGTCAGGGCAGGACGGGACGTCCCGTGTCCGACCAGACGTTGCCCTTCCACACGTTGCCCCGCCCGCGCGGCTCGAACGCGGTGACCGGCCCGAAGTAGCCGCCGTTCTTGTACACGCTGCGGCTGAACACGTTCCGCAGGATCCGGATGTTGGACGAGACCCCGAACTTTCCCTTGCCCCCGTAGAGGGCGTAGCCGCCGCCCCCGAGGAGGTTGCCCTCCACGGTCGTGTCGTAGGCGCGGCCGAAGTCCTGGTAGATGGAGACGGCGGACGTCTGGCCGAGCGGATTCAGGGCCACGTTGTGGCGGATGACGAGCGACAGCCCCGGCGCGGGCCCGGAGTTCGAGGCGATGCAGGCGACGTGGTCGCCGGGGAACTCCTTGAGCCGGTGGATCACCGAGTCCTCGATGAGGCCGTGGTCTGTGCCGATGCCGTCGGCGACCGTGTGGATGTGGACCTTGCGGACGGTCAGCATCCCGCCCTGGTTGAGGATGCCGAACTGCGCCTTGCGCTTGCCGTCACCGTTGATCTCGGTGTTCTCCACCCGCAGGTTGGACGCGCCCTTGCGCTGGATGATGCCCCACTCCCCCTCCGCGATGAGGTGGGTGTTGCGGATCGTGACGTCGCTCGCCGCGACGTTGATCTCGGTGCGGACGAGCAGCCCGTCGATGACCGTGCCGCGCTTGCGGATCGTGATCGGGCCGCTCGGCCGCAGCCGCCGGCCGGCCGGGACCCCGGCCGTCCGCAGCGTCGGCCAGCCGATCCGCGCGCCCTCGCCGCCCGCCGGATCCTGGGTCTTCAGCTTCAGCGGCGGCGCCGGGACCGCGGAGGCGGAGGCGGCCGCGGGCGGCGGCGCCGACACCGGGGGGCGCGCCGGAGCCGTGACCGCGGTGCTTTTGGCATCGTTCCCGCCGTCCGAGCAGGCGGTGAGGCAGCCCGCCGCGAGGACGGCCGCCAGCAGCGGCGCGAGCACCGCCGGGCGCCGCGTCCCGCGCGGGGTCTTGCCGGGGTTCCTATGGGGAGCCCTGCTCGGGTTGCCCAGAGCCATGGCCGTTTCCTTTCAGCCGAGGATCTTGCGTAGGGCGCCGGCGACCCGGTGCTGCTGTTCCTCGGTGATCTGCGGGAACATCGGCAGCGACAGGATCCGCGCGGCGGCGGCCTCGGCGACCGGGAAGTCGCCGGGGCCGTGACCGAGATGCCGGAAGGCCGGCTGGAGGTGCACGGGCACCGGGTAGTGCACCCCGGTCCGCACCCCCAGCTCGCCGAGCCGGGTGGCGACCTCGTCCCGGCGGGGGACTTGGACGACGTACAGGTGCCAGACGTGCTCGGGTCCCGCCGGGGGCGGCGGGACGAGGCCGGGCACGTCCGCGAGCAGGTCGTGGTAGCGCGCGGCGGCGGCGGCGCGGCGCTCGTTCCAGTCGGCGAGGCGGCTTAGCTTGGCCCGCAGGACGACCGCCTGGAGGGTGTCCAGCCGCGAGTTGAAGCCCACGACCTCGTGCCGGTACTTGCGCTCGCTGCCGTGGTCGCCGAGCAGCCGGACGGCCGCGGCCAGCTCGGCGGAGTCGGTGACCACGGCCCCGGCGTCGCCGTAGGCACCGAGGTTCTTGCCCGGGTAGAAGCTGGTCGCGGCGATGGCGCCGGCGACCATGCGCCCGTCCAGGACGGCGCCCTGCGACTGGGCGGCGTCCTCCAGCACCGGCGGGCCGAGCTCGGCCAGCGGCCCCACCGGCGCCAGCCGCCCGTACAGGTGGACGGGGACGACGGCGGCGGTGTCCGGGCCGACGGCCGCCGCGGCGAGCGCCGGGTCGATCAGCAGGTCGCCGGGGCGGGCGTCCACGAGGACGGGGCGGGCGCCCGCCCGCGCCACGGCCTCGGCGGTGGCGACGAACGTGTTGGCGGGCAGCACGACCTCGGTGCCCGGCCCGGCGCCGAGGGCGCGCAGGGCCAGTTCGAGCGCGTCGGTGCCGTTGGCGGCGCCGACGCAGTGCGCGACACCGGTGAACCGGGCGTACTCCCGCTCGAACGCGGCCACGTCCGGGCCCTGGACGAAGGCGGTGGCGGCCAGCACGCGGTCGAACCCGGCGCGGACCTGCCGGTCCACCTCGGCGTGCGCGGCGGCCAGGTCGACGAAGGGGACGTCGTCGGGCATCAGGCTTCCTTCCGGTGCGGTGCGGGACGCAGGAGACGCGCGGGGGAACCGGCCCAGACCTCGCCGGGCGGCACGTCGGCCAGGACGACCGAGCCCATGCCGACCAGGGCGCCGGCGCCGATCGTGACGCCCTCCCGGACGAGCGCCCCGGCGCCGAGGTAGGCGCCGGCGCCGACCCGGACGGAGCCGCCGAGCCGGACGCCGGAGGCGATGGTCGCGTGGTCCTCGACGACGTCGTCGTGGGTGACGGTGACATGCGGCATGATCGCGACGTGCGCGCCGACCCGGGCGGAGGCGGTGAGCACGGTCTGGGCGAGCACGACCGTGCCGTGCCCGATCCGCGAGGACGGCGACACCCACGCGGACGGGTGCACGATCGTCGCGTACCGCGCCGCGGGCAGCGCGAGCCGCCGCACGATCCGCTCCCGGCTGTGCTGGTCGCGCGGGCTGCCGGTGCAGACGACGACGCGGGCGGCGGGCAGCGCCGCCACGTCCCGCGGCCCGCCGATGACGGGCACGCCGTCCACCAGCAGGCCGCGCCGCGGGGCGTCCTCGGCGAAGCCGGCCAGCCGCCAGTCCGGCAGCGCGGTCACCGCCTGCGCCGTCTCCCGGCCGAGCCCGCCCGCGCCGAAGATCACCAGATCAGGCATCCGCGCCCTCCAGGGTCCGCAGCCCGTTCAGCGCGCCGCGCGTGCGGCGCAGCAGCAGCCCGATCACCGCGAGGGCGACCAGCCCGGCCACGACGAGCGCCGCCAGGTCCAGGGGGATCGCCGCGTGCGCCGCGACGGCGGCGAGCCCGACCGCGCCGGCGAGCGCCGCCGGGGGCGCCACGCGGGCCAGCACGGCGCGCACGCCGACCCCCGACCGGTGCAGCTCCGACAGGTAAAGGGGCAGGACGACCAGCGCGGCGACCGCGACGTGAGCCGCGCCCACGCCCGGGATGCCCTTCACCCGCGCGCCCACGACCAGCGCCGGGACGAGCACCACCAGCCAGACGACCTGGACGGTGAACACCGCGCGGGTGCGGGCCAGCACCACGAAGAAGTCGTACATCAGCTCGAACATGATCCGCATCCCGCCGAGCAGGCCGAGCCACAGCAGCGCGTCCGCCGCCGGACCCCACCGGTCCCCGTACACCAGCCCGATCAGCGGCTCGGCGGCGCCCGACAGCAGCAGGCAGACCGGCAGGGTCAGCCCGGCGAGGAGCCCCGCGGTGGACAGGAACGCCCCGCGCAGCGCGGGCGGGTCGTGCTGGAGCCGGGCGAACGCCGCCGGGGCGACGCTCCGCACGGGCTGGGAGAACATGGTGACCGGCCAGTTCGACAGGTTGAACGCCAGCACGTAGAAGCCGAGCGCGGTCGCGCCGAGCGCGTGCCCGACGACGACCTGGTCGACGGTCGCGACCGCGAAGACCACGATGCTCGACCCGGCCAGCGGCAGCCCGAAGCGCAGCAGCGCCCGCGCCCGCTCCCGGTCGAACCCGAACCGCAACCGGCCGGGCGCCGCCCACACCAGCAGCACGGCCGAGACCGCCGAGCCGGCCAGCCGCCCGACGGCCAGGCTCATCGCGCCCGTCCCGGTCGCCGCCAGCGCGATCGACACCAGCGCGCCGCCCCAGTTGTTCACCTGGTCGGCGAGCATCTTGCGGTCCTGCCGGAAGCCGCGCTGCAGCAGCGCCGCGGGCACCGCCACCAGCCCGCTCACCACGACGCTCAGGGTCAGCAGCCGGATCACGCCCGCCGCGGCGGGCGCGCCCATCGCCGCCGCGAACGCCGGCGCGCCGGCGAAGCAGCCCGCGTAGATCAGCACGCTGGAGGCCACCGAGATCGTCGCGACCGTCGGCGCGATCTCGGCCGGGTCGCCGGGCCAGCGGACGATGGCCAGGCTCACGCCGAGCTCGTGGAAGCTGAGCACCGCCAGCAGCGCGACCATCGCGACCGCGAACACGCCGAACTCCGCGGGGCCGAGCAGCCGGGCCAGCGCGATCCCGATCGCCAGCGTCCCGAGCCGTCCCACCGCCGTGTTGACCAGGCTCCACCCGAGCGCCCGGGACGCCTTCCCGAAAAGGGAGTCCTCGTCCCCGACGGCCAGCCGCATCAGCCGCCCTCCCGGCCGGCCCCGGCCCCGGCGGCGAGCCCGCGCGGGGTGGTGCCGGCGACGGCGTTGAAGTCGTCCCGGGGGACGGGGCCGCGCAGGCGGGCGGCCTTGCGGACCGCCTTGTAGAGCGCGACGCGGGGCGCGGTCGCCGCCGCGTCCCAGCGGACGGCCACCGACCGCGCCGACGCCTCGGCGACGGCCCGGGTGTAGATCGCCTCCTGGACCCGCGCGGCGCGCTCCAGGCCGTAGCGCTCGGTGACGAGCCGGCGGCCGTAGCCGCCGAGCTCCGTGCGGCGCGCCTCGTCCCCGATCAGCTCGCGCAGGATCTCCTCCAGCCGGTCGGCGCCCCGCCCGCCGACGCCGTACCAGCCCTGGTCGAGGAAGGTGGCGCTGGTCTCGGGGGTGAGCGGCTCGAAGAACCCGCGCTCGCCCTGGACGATCAGCGGCCGGGCGAACGCGAGGGCGCGCAGCGCGGAGCCGCCCATGCCGAGGGCGATCGACGCGGCGGCGTAGGCGGGCCGCGGGTCGTCCAGCTGCCCGGTGAGGACGACGACGCGATCGCCCGCGCGGGCGTTGGCCTCGGCGGCGCGGGCCCGCACCTCGGCGCGGGCCGGGCCGTCGCCGACGATGACCAGCCGCACCTCGCCGGCCAGCCGCGCGGCGACCTCGATGGCCGTGAGCAGGCCCTCCAGCTTGAGCTCGGGGGCGAGCCGGCTCACCACCACGAGGTCGAGCGGGCCGGGGTCCAGGCCGAAGCGCGCGCGGAACTCGGCGTCGGGGTGGCCGGGCGCGTTGGCCTCGACGTCCACGGGCGGCTCGATGAGGTGGACGGTGCCGGGGCGGCGGCCGCGCCGGTCCAGGACGGTCCGCCGGATCTGCTCGGTGCCCACGACGAGCGGGAGCGAGGGCGGCAGGAACGGCGCGACCGCCATCGACATCACCGTGCACACGGCGGCGGCGCGGGGCCGGCCCCGCGCCGCGTAGTAGGCGTCGACGCCCGGCGGCCATTCGTAGCCGTGCACCACGTCGAGGCGGCGGGCGGCGACGAGCCCGCGCAGCATCCGGACCGTCGACGGCGCGGGCCGGCGCCGCGCCGGGTCCAGCGGCACGTACTCCAGCCCGGTGCGGTGCACCAGGTCCACCAGGGGGCCTGGCTCACCGGCGACCATGACCTCGTGACCGAGGTCGCGTACGGCTCCGGCCAGCTCGATCGCGTTGATCTGGCTGCCGCCGATCTCCATGGCGTGGGTGTAGACGAGGATCCTCATGCGTGCGCCGCCACCGACCGCACGACCCGGTCCTGCTGCTCGGCCGTCATGTCGTGGAACAGCGGCAGGATCAGCGACCGGGCGGTGAACCGGTCGGTCACCGGCAGGTCCGCCGCGACGCCGGCGTAGGCGGGCTCGCGGTGCGCGGCCATGATGCCTCGGCGAGCCGAGACGCCGTCGTCGAGCATCCGCTGCAACAGCTCGTCGCGGCCGATGGGGAAGTCGTCGGGCAGCAGGATCCAGAACGACTGGTAGTTGGTCCGGCCGTAGGGCGGGTCGCCGACGCAGGCGAGACCGGGCACGTCGGCGAGCATCCGCCGGTACCGCGCGGCCAGGTCGCGGCGGCGCGCGACGATCGCGTCCAGCCGGGTGAGCTGGACGAGGCCCAGCGCCGCCTGGAGGTCGGTCATGCGGTAGTTGAAGCCGGTCTCCCCGTACTCCTCCAGGACGACCCGGGCGCTGCCGTGCCGGTCGGCGGCGCTCACGCTCATGCCGTGCTCGCGGAGCCGCCGCGCGCGGCGCGCCCCGGCCTCGTCCCGCAGGGTCAGCATGCCGCCCTCGCCGGTCGTGAGGAGCTTGCGCGGGTGGAACGACCACGCGGCGTACTCGGCCCCGGCGCCCGCCGGGCGGTCCTTGTAGACCGAGCCGACGGCGCACGCGGCGTCCTCGATGACGGTGACGCCGAGCGGGTCGCACACGCCCCGGACGGCGTCGAGGTCGGCGGGGACACCGCCCTGGTCCACCAGGATCACCGCGCGGGTCCGCGGGGTGAGCGCCGTCTCGACGTCCTTGGCGGTGAGGTTGCCGGTGCCCGCGTCGACGTCGGCGAAGACGACGCGCGCGCCCGCGTGCCGGACGACGTTGGCGGTGGCGATGAACGACAGGGAGGGGACGATCACCTCGTCGCCCGGTCCGACCCCGGCGAGCAGCAGCGCCAGGTGCAGCGCGGTCGTGCACGACGACGCGGCGACGGCGTGGGGCGCGCCCAGCCGCTCGGCGAACGCGCCCTCGAACGCGGCGACGCGCGGCCCCTGGGCCACCCATCCCGACCGGACGACCGCGGCGACGGCCACGGCCTCCTCCTCGCCCAGCACGGGCCTGATGACGGGGATCACGGTGCGGGTTCCTCCTGTCGGGCGGGGTCGGGGTCCAGGTCGAGCATCCGCGCCAGCACTCCGGCGCGGTGCGCCCAGTCGTGCCGCGCCGCGAACTCCCGGCGCCGGGCGACCAGGTCCGGGGCCGGCTCGGCGGCCAGCTCCCGCTCCACGGCGCGGACGAAGCCGTCCACGGTGGACGCGGACCGGATCAGCTCGGCGCCGCCGGGCGTCGCGCGCAGCCACCGGGTCGCGGGCAGGTCGGTCGACACGACGGCGCGCCCGGCGGCGAGGTAGTCCAGGGTCTTGATGGGAAAGCTCGCGCGGTTGAAGCCGTCCAGCGCGTACGGGGTCAGCCCGACCCGGATCGTGGCGAGGTAGGACGGCAGCTCGGCGAACGGCTTGCGGCCCGTCCAGCAGACGCCGGGCCGTTCGGTCAGCGCGCGGAACCGGGCCGGCTGGAACCCCGGCTCGTGCGGCCCGACGAGCAGCAGCGGATGCCCCGCCTCGGCCACCGCCTCCAGCAGCGCGAGGTCGATGCGCCCGTTGATGTGCCCGGCGAAGCCCGCGGCGGGGCGGTCGAAGCGGGGCACGTCCGCCGGCCACGGCGCCGACTCCATCCCGGCGTACGCCTCGGGGGCGCAGCCGGTCGGGATGAGCACCGGGTCGTGCCCCTGCGCGCGGAAGGCCTCGGCCATGTGCGGCGACACGACCGCGAACCCGTCCGCGCGGGCGATCATCGACTCCTGCGCCGCCGCGAGCCGCCGCCGCGGCAGCCCGAACAGCTCGGCCCCGGCGACCAGGTCGTCGGTGAGGTACAGGACGGTCCGCGTGCCCGGCACGGCGCCGATCAGGTCCGCGCCGGTCGCGACGACCACGGCCGTGACCGGCGAGTCCAGCTCAGCCGCGAGCCGCCGGGCCGCGGTGCGCGCGGCCCGGCGGACGAGCGCGTTCGTGACCCGGTACATTCCGGGCCGGTACGCGCCGGGCAGCACCCGCGGGCACAGCCGCCACAGCCGCGGCCCGAGCCGGCGCAGGGCCTCCCCCCGCACCGAGTCGGCGAGGTGCGGGTGCAGCAGCGGCGTCGTCACCGACACCGGCGGGTCGACGTACAGGACGGGCACCGACACGGACAGCCGGTCCACGAGCTGCCGGTCCGTCCCGGCCAGGCCCGCGTAGGCCGACCCGCCGAAGTAGACGATCACGCGGGGTCCCGCCGGGCGTCCCGCCACCAGGCGACCAGCCGGCGCAGGCCCTCGTCCAGGTCGACCTGCGCCTTCCAGCCGAGCGCCCGCTGCGCGGCGGACACGTCGGCGAGCCGCCGGGTGACCCCGTTGACCGCGCGCGGCGGCCCGAACTCCAGCCCGAGGTCCTCGGCGTCCATGATGCGCAGCAGCGCCTCGGCCAGCTCGCGCAGGCTGGTCTCGGTGCCGCTGCCGATGTTGAAGACCGTGTCGGTCACGTCCGCCTCGGCGGCCAGGAGGTTCGCGCGGGCGATGTCCTCGGTGTAGACGAAGTCCATCGTCTGCTCGCCGTCGCCGAGGATGAGCGGCGGCTTCCCGTCCGCGATCCGCTCCATCCACCGGATCAGCACCTCGGTGTACAGGCCGTGGACGTCCATCCTCGGCCCGTACACGTTGAAGTAGCGCAGCGCGACGTAGTCGAGGCCGCGCATGGCGTGGAAGCTGCGCAGCATGCCCTCGTTGAACGTCTTGGCGGCGCCGTAGAAGGTGTCGTTGTCCCACGGGTGGTGGTCCTCGGGGGTCGGGAACTCCTCCGCCAGCCCGTACACCGACGCCGACGAGGACGCCACGACCTTGCCGACCCCGCGGTCGGCGGCGGCCTCGACCACCTCGAAGGTCCCGTCGACCAGGACCTCCAGCGCCAGCCTCGGCTCCTGCGCGCACTGGGTGATGCGGATCGCGGCGAGGTGGAACACCACGTCCACGCCGTCCATCAGCGACCGGACCAGGGCCCGGTCGCGGATGTCGCCCTCCACCACCCGCACCGCCCGGCCCGCGCCGGCGAGGTTGGCGCGGCGGCCCCGGACGAAGTTGTCCAGGACGACCACGTCGGCCGCGCCCGCCGCGGCGAGCTGGTCGACGACGGCGGACCCGATGGTCCCCGCACCGCCGGTGACCAGGCAGCGGGATCCTTCGATCATGCGTACTCCTCGGAGCCGTTCTCAACGGGGACGAGGGCGCCCCCCGCGGCGACGCTGCGGGTGGCGGCCTCGAGCAGCGCGACGACCCGCAGGCCGGCGCCGCCGTCGGTGGTCGCGGGGCGCCGCTCGGCGATGGCCGCGGCCAGCTCGGCCATGACCTCGCGCAGCGCCTCCCGCTCGGGCAGCGCCGGGACGAGGATGTCACCGACGCGGTAGGAGATCAGGGCGGCCCGCCGCTCGTCGTGGCCGAGCGAGCCCACCGGGGCCAGGTCGACGCCGCGGTCGTACACCGCGAGCCGCTGGACGGGGTTCAGGTCGTCCCAGACGATCGTGCGCCGGGACCCGCCGATCACCGTCGTCCGGATCTTGGTGGGGCTCAGCCAGTTGACGTGCACGTGCGCCATGACGCCGGTGGACAGCAGCACCGACAGGTGCGCCACGCACAGCCGGCCGGCGTCGATCGGGTCGCTGCCGCGCGCGGCGACGGCCTCGACGCGGACGCCGTCGGGCAGCACGTAGTCCAGGATCGACAGGTCGTGGGGGGCGAGGTCCCACAGCACGTCCACGTCCGGCTGGACGAGGCCGAGGTTGATGCGCACCGAGTCGACGAACTGCACGTCGCCGATCTCACCGCCGTGGATCAGCTCCCGGATCTTGCGGACCGCCGGGGTGTAGCAGTAGGTGTGGTCGCACATCAGGACGAGACCGGACCGGGCGGCGAGCTCCACCAGCTTGGCGCTCTCGTCGGCGCTCGGCGTGAGCGGCTTCTCCACCAGCACGTGCTTGCCCGCCTCTAACGCGGCCCGGACCAGGTCGAAGTGCGTGGCGGCGGGCGTGGCGACGGCGACGGCGGCGACGTCCGGGTCGTCCAGGACCCGCTGGTAGGACGACGTCGCGCGGACGGTCGTGTACGGGCCGAGCACGGCGCGGGCCCGCTCCTCGTCGAGGTCGCACAGCCACTCCAGCCGCAGGGCCGGGGTCGCCTGCGCCGTCCGCACGAGGTTCGGGCCCCAGTATCCGGCGCCGACCACGGCCAGGCCGATGGGCGTCATCTCCGTGATCTCCTCAGGGTTGGGTTGTGGTGAACACGACGTCGACCCAGTAGTTCGAGGTGGACGCGGTGCCGGGGAACCCTCCGGGCCCGTAGGCGTACACGCCGTTGGGACCGTCGGTGCCCGAGCGGAGGGCGTGCAGCGGCGGCGCGTCCACCCCGGCGTTCTCGAAGCCGCCGGTGTCGGCCGCGTAGTGCCCCTTCGGTGCCAGGTAGGACACGATGTAGGTCGTCCCGGCCGTCACCTGGACGGGCGTCGCGAACCTGACCTCCTGCCACCCCGAGGTGGACTCGGCGCCGAACGTGGCGGTCGCGAGCCGGGTGCCGTCGGGCTTCCACAGGCTGCCGGTGTGCGCGCCGGTGTTGTCCGCGCCCTTGTAGAACCGGACGCCGGTGACCCAGCCGTTGGCGTCGGCGCGGAACTTCATGCCCAGCTCCACCGAGGAGGAGTCGTCCACGTCCGGTATCTGCGGCGCGTCCTCGTCGGCCCAGACCGAGCACGGGCAGGTGCCCGGCGAGGTCTGCCGCGCGGTCGTGAACGACCAGGTGCGCGCGGCGGCCAGGGCGTTGCCCGCGAGGTCCTTCGCGCCGTCGACCTTGACGGTGTACTTGGTGTTCCAGGCGAACGGGGACGAGGGCGTGAACGCGGACGTGCGGCTCGCCGGGTCGTAGCCGACCGAGCCCGGCACCGCGGCGCCGCCGGGGCCGGTGACGGTGAACTGCACCGTGGCGCCCTGGACGGGCTCGTCGAAGGTCGCCGACGGGCGGGCGGCGCGCGGCACGCTGGTCGCCCCGTCCGCCGGGCCGACCGCGTCGATGGTCGGCGGGGTCGTGTCGCCGGGCGCGATGAGCGTGAACACCGGGTCGACCCAGTAGTTCGAGCCGCCGTAGGTCTCGTTCGGGAACCGCGAGGAGGAGGCGTAGGCGTACAGGCCGTTGCCGCCGCCCGCGTCGCTGGACGGCGCGTGCAGCGGCGCGTTGTCGTAGGCGTTGCCGAAGGCCCCGCCGTCGGCGGCGTAGTTGCCCTTCGGCGCGAAGTAGGAGGCGACGTAGGACGTCCCGCCGGTGACCGCGACCGGCGCGGAGAAGGTCACGGTCTGCCAGCCGGACGCGGTCTCGCCGGTGAACGTCCCCGAGGCCAGCCGGGTGCCGTCGGATCGCCACAGGCTGCCGGTGTGCGTGCCGGTGTTGCCGGCGCCCTTGTAGAACCGGACGCCGGAGACCCAGCCGTTCTGGTCCGGGGAGAACCGGACGCCCAGCTCGACCGCTCCGGCGTCCCCGGCGGACGGCGTGCCGGGGACGGCGTCGCTGGCGAACAGCGTGCAGGGGCACGACCCGGACGTGGTGAACGACCACTGGACGGTGCCGGTCTGGGTGTTGCCCGCGATGTCCTTGGCCCCGCTGACGCTCGCGGTGTACCGGGTCGCCGCCGCGAGCCCGGCCGACGGCGCGAACGTCAGCACCCGGCCGGACGCGTCGAGCGTCGTGGTGCCCGCGACCTGCTGCCCGCCGGGACCGGCGACGGTGAACGCCGCCGTCCCGGGCCGGATCGCCTCGTTGAACGTCACCGTCACCTTGCCGCCGGTGGGGACGCTCGTCGCGTCGTTGCCGGGGCTCTTGGCGGCGACCGCCGGGGGCGTCGTGTCGGGCGGCGGCGAGTACACGACGTCCACCCAGTAGTTCGTCGACCCCGACGACTGGTTCGGGAAGCCGCGCACGCCGTACTTGTACACGCCGTTGCCGCCGCCGTTCCCGTCGGCGAGCGCGTGCAGCGGCGGGTTGTCGGCCGCGCGGGACAGCCCGCCGTAGTCGGCCGAGTACCAGCCCTTGGTCGTGTGGTACGAGGCGACGTAGGTCGTCCCGGCGGTCACCTGGACGGGCGTGGCGAAGGTGACCTCCTGCCAGCCCATCGTGGACTCGTTCGTGAACGTGGCGTTCGCGAGCTGCTGCCCTGACGCCGTCCACAGGGTGCCGATGTGGGTGCCGTCGTTGTTGCGCCCCTTGTAGAAGCGGATGGCCTTGACGGACCCGTCGCGCTCGGCGGTGAACCGGACGCCCAGTTCGAGCTCGTTGCGGTCGTCGACGCCCTCGATCGCGGGAGTCGTCTCGTCCGGCCAGATGCTGCACGGGCACACGCCGGGCTGAGGGGTCGCCTTGGCGGTGGTGAAGGAGTAGGTGAAGTCCTGCATCGGGTTGCCCGCGTCGTCCTTGGCCCCGGTGACGGTGGCGGTCAGCCTGGTCGCCGCGGGCAGCGGCGAGGACGGCGCGAGGGTCAGGACCGTCCGGGACGCGTCCAGGCTCGCCGACGCGGCCAGCCCCGTGGTCCCGTTCTTCAAGCTGAAGACGGCCGTGCCCGCCTGCACGGGCTCGCTGAACGTCACCGAGGGCCGGACCCCCGTGCTCACGCTCGACGACCCGGAGTACGGGGTGTTGTCGATGACGGTGGGCGCCACCGTGTCCGGCGGCTTGACGGTCACGAAGTTCACGTCGACGTAGTAGTTGCCGCCGCCGTAGGTCGAGGAGGGGAAGCCGCTGTTCCCCGACCGGTACACGCCGTTCCCGCCGTCGGGCTGCGCCTTGGGTGCCGTAAGGGGCGGGCTCACGTGCGGGCTGACGGCGAAGTACCCGGGATCGGCCGCGTAGTGGCCGTTCGGGGCGTAGTAGGACGCCACGTACGTCGTGCCCGCGTCGATCTGCACGGCGGACGGGAACGAGGCGGTCTGCCATCCGGACGCGGTCTCGCCGGTGAAGGTCGTGGTCGCGAGCCGCGTGCCGTCGGCCTTCCACAGGCTGCCGGTGTGCGTGCCGGTGTTGCCCGTCCCCTTGTAGAAGCGGACTCCGGTCGCCCAGCCGGACACCGAGGAGGTGAACTTGACCCCGGCCTCCAGCGCCGTGGTGTCGGTGTCGGCGGGCGTCGCCGGCACGGTCGAGTCGCCGAACAGCCTGCACGGGCAGTTCACGGTCACCGCGGCCCCGGCGCCCGGCGTCTCCAGGTTGCCGCTGTCGTCGACGGCGCGCGTCTTGATCGTCACCGGGCCGTTGCCGGTGGCGTCCCACTTGTAGGTCCACGTCCCGCGGCCCTCGGCCGGATGCCAGGTCGCGCCGCCGTCGGTGGACACCTCCACGCCCCCGACCACGCCGCCCACGTCCGTCGCCGTCCCGCTGACGGTCAGCGTGCGGCCGTTGACCGTCGAGGTGCCGGGCAGCGGCGACGTGATCAGCGAGACCGGGGCGGTGCGGTCGGCGGACGCCGTGGCGCGGGTGAGGCCGTTCTGCAGGGTGAGGGGCTGCACGCCCATGTCGGCGAGCAGGTTGACGGTCGCCTGCCGCATGTTCGGGTCGGGCGAGGACGGCGCCTCCCCCGGGCCGTCGTGGTTGGCGTCCAGGCCCCACGACCACTGGACGGTCCCCCCGCCGAAGACCAGCGCGCCGCTCGGCGCCCGGTAGAGCGTCAGGTGGTGCGTCGCGGTGCCGGGCGCGACGTTGGTGCCGTAGTCGATGAGCTTCTCGGGCACGTTCGCCGTCGTGGACGACATCCGGACCAGGCCCGCGGGCCGCGCGCCGTTGTCGAGATCCTCGTCCCACTCGTACCCGACGGTCTGGTCGGCGAGCGTCATGGTCGCCCCGGCGGCCTGGCTCGCCACGGCGGTCCCCCGCCAGAACCGCATCTTGCCGTCCGCGGCGGGCACCTTGAGCGCGACGCCGCAGCAGTTCACCGTCCAGATCGTCCCGGTGAGGCCGTTCTCGGGGCGGCCGCCGTCGGCGGGCGGGCTGAACCGGGGGTCGCGCCAGCTCCCCGTCCACTGCGGGGTCGGGTCGATCTTGGCGTTGGCGCGGGTCTCCTTGTAGGTGACCAGCGTGCGGTAGGCGACGTTCGACCCGTCGGTGCTGGCCTCCCAGCGCGTCTTCCAGAACACCTCGTTGCCGCTGAAGAACGCCAGGTGCACGCCCGCGTCGCGGGCGGCCTCCACGTTGGCGCGCTCGTTGCCGGACCAGTACTCGTCGTGCCCGACCGACAGGAACGCCTTGTGATTCTTCAGCAGGGGGCCGCGCTGGTCGGCGTCGGCGCTGCCCAGGTAGCTGACGTCGTAGCCGTTGGCCTCCAGGTAGCGGACCATCGGGTACTCGTTGGCCCACACGAAGTCGCGGCCCCAGGGCGTGTTCTCCCGGGTGCTGAACGGCCGGTTGTAGCTGACCTTGACGGCCCGTCCGGGCGCGGCGGTGCTGTCGCCGAAGTACAGGCTGTTGCCGCCCCAGCGGTTGTAGGCCTGCCAGGTGCTGTCGGACGTCTTGAACAGCAGGTCGGAGTGGCTCGCGTCGTTACGGACGACGAACACGATGTGGTTGTCGTCCGTCGTGCCGTCGGTGCGGACGATGTGCGCGAAGTAGATCCCCGACACCGCCGAGGACGGCACCTGCCAGGTCGCCGAGACGCCCCACGCGCCGCAGTCGATGACGCCGGTCGCGTCGTCGGTGCGACACGACGGCTGGCGTTGCGGAAGCGTCGCCGACGGATTCACCGAGTCGACTTTTCGGGCGCCATTACCGCCGTAATAGCCCATCCGATAAATATCGATCGAGTAGGACCGCGCGGGGGTGTTGACTTTGAACTGCACCTGCTGCCCGACATTGACGCTGAAGCTCGTGGAGAAACCCTCGATGGTCTGACCTCCACCGGAGATCTTCTCCCACTCCGAAGAGGGCGACCCGGCCTTGGAATTCTCGCAGGCGACCGGATTGCCACCGCTGTCGCATGGCCCGGCCGCGGCCGTCACCGCGGGCTGCGCCAGCGCCGCCAAACCCGTTGCCATCAGGGCGAACACCGTCAGCAGCAGTGCGGTCACCCGGTTCGCCCCACGACCGCCCGCGCGCGTCCCCGGCTTTATCACGACGCCCGTGACCTGACCATGAGTCCCCCCAGGCCCCACCCCGTTGTGAGCGAAACAGCGGACGCCCGATCGAGGTCCGCGTTCGCACCGACCACCGGCCCGAAAAGGGCCCGACAAAAGCACTCCGAACTATAGGGGGGAATGCTCCGGGCGATGCCGGATTGGCCGGTGGTGGCCTAGACGACCCAGGGATCACGTCTAGGCCGGACTGAGGCGTCCGCCCGACTCGATGTACTCCTCGCCGGTGCGCGGGCACCGCCAGCGCGGGCCGTCCTGCGCGGCGCCGGCGTCCCGGCCGTCCGCCTTGTCGAGCGGCTCCCCGGCGCGGCCGACCCAGCCGATCCGCCGGGCCGGGACGCCCACGACGAGCGCGAAGTCCGGAACGTCCCGGGTGACGACGGCGCCCGCCCCGACGAGCGCGAACCGGCCGACCGTCCGGCCGGCGACCACGACGGCCCGCGCGCCGACCGAGGCGCCCTCCCGCACCGTCACGCCGAGCGCCTCCCAGTCGCCGGGCCGTTTGAGGGCGCCGTCCACGTCCAGGGAGCGCGGGTAGGGGTCGTTGGTGAGCACGGCGGCGGGACCGATGAACACCCCGTCCTCCAGCACCGCCGGCTCGTAGACCAGGGCGTGGTTCTGCAGCTTGACCCCGTCGCCGAGGCGGACGCCCGGACCGACGTAGGCGCCGCGGCCGATGACGCAGTCCGCGCCGAGGACGGCGTCCTCGCGCACCTGCGCCAGGTGCCAGACGGTGGTCCCGCCGCCGATCCGCGCGCGCTCGTCGACGTCCGCGCTGGGAAGTATGCGAGTTTCGCCCATGGGGTGCCTCCGGGAGGTGACTGGTTCATACTCACCACTTGTGGTGAGCATCGTGATCCCCGCGCACAACGAGGCCCGCGTCCTCGGCCGCCTGCTGGACGGCCTGCTGGAGGGGGCGGCGCCGGGCGAGCTGGACATCGTCGTCGTCCCGAACGGGTGCACCGACGGGACGGCGCGGGTGGCCGCCGCGTACGGCGCGGCGGTCCGGGTCGTGGAGTCGCGCGAGGCGTCCAAGGCGGCGGCGCTGCGGCTCGGCGACGCGGCGGCCCGCGGGTTCCCCCGCCTGTACGTGGACGCGGACGTCGAGCTGCGCACCGGGGACGTCCGGGCGCTGGCCGCGGCGCTGGACCGGCCGGGCGTCCGCGCGGCGGCGCCCGCCCGGCGGCTGGACATGACGGGCCGGGCGTGGCCCGTCCGCTCCTACTACCGGGTGTGGACCAGGCTGCCGGAGGTCCGGCGCGGGCTGTTCGGCCGCGGCGTCGTCGGCGTGACGCGCGCCGGGCACGACCGGCTCGCCGCGCTGCCCGGCGTGATCGCCGACGACCTGGCGTCCTCGCTGGCGTTCGCCGCCGGGGAGCGGACGGTCGTCGGCACGGCGCACGTCACGGTGCACCCGCCGCGCACGCTCGGCGACCTGCTGCGGCGGCGCGAGCGGGCGGCCGCCGGGGTCGAGCAGCTCGAACGGGCCGGGCTCGACCAGCCGGGCGGCTCGGCGCGCACCCGCCCCGCCGACCTCGCCGCGCTGGTGCGGCGGGAGCCGCTGCTCGCGCCGCACGTCGGGGTGTTCCTCGCGGTCGCGGTGATCGCGCGGGCCCGGCGGTCGCGGCGGCGCGGCGACTACTCGCAGTGGCAGCGGGACGAGAGCAGCCGCGCCTGATCCCGTCACCGGGCGGTCCCGGCGCGGATCGCCGGACGAGTCCCCGAGCGGATCACCGGCGGGTCACCGGGCAGGGAACCGGGCGGGGCACCGGCGGGGCCAGCCGGCGGCCCAGGTACGGCGCTCGGCCCAGAGGCGGCGCCAGTCGGCGCCGCCCGTGGTGGGGCGGCCCTGGCGTTCCGGACGGGCGGCGAGCACCCGGCCGAGCAAGGTCCGCGCGAGGACCCCGGCCAGCAGCAGCCCCACGCCCGCCGACCGGGTCCCGCGCGGCAGGTGGCGGCGCAGCAGCGTCGCCTTCCCGGTGAACAGCAGCAGCAGCTTGCCCGCGCTGGTGGACGACCCGCCGCCCTCGTGCCGGTAGACGGCCCGCCCGGTGACCGCGGGCCGGTACCCGAGCGCCGCCGCGCGCAGGCACAGGTCGGCGTCCTCCCCGTACATGAAGAAGTCGCGGTCGAACCCGCCGGTCTCGTCCCAGAGCCGCTTCGAGACGAGCATGAACCCGCCGGTGACGACCGGCACGGAACGCGTCTCGGCCGCCGTGCCCGACCAGGGCCGCGGCGACTCGGGGTCGAAGACGCGGCTGCCGGGGAACAGCGAGCTGAGCAGCGAGGCGAAGCAGAACGCGCCCCACAGGCCGGGCCGCCCCCACCACGAGCGGGGGTCGGCGGAGCCGTCGGGGGCGACGCAGCGCCCGCCGACGATCCCGGCGCGCGGGTCGGCGCGGGCGCACTCCAGCAGCGCCTCGACGCTCCCCGGCTCGGGCACCGCGTCGGGGTTGACGAACACCAGCCAGGGGAAGCGCGCCCGCGCGGCGCCCTCATGGCAGCCGAACGCGAACCCGCCGTTGAGATCGGAAGAGCGTCGTGTAGGGAAAGAGTGTAGATCTCGGTGGTCGCCGTA
>NZ_CAACVB010000136.1 GCF_900659635.1 Actinomadura roseirufa
AGCCGGCGTCCCGCATCCGGCGGCACAGCTCGGCGGCCAGCCGCGTCTTGCCCTGCCCCGCAGGGCCCGTCACCAGCGCCACCGCGAGCGGCGCCGCGGCGCCGCACCACCGCGCCGCCAGCTCGTCCAGCAGCGCCTCCCGGCCACGGAACCGCGTCGCCTCCGCCTCGGGCCGCAGCCACTCCGACGGCGCGCGCGGCGCCCGGACGCGCGACGGGTAGAAGGGGGCCAGTTCCACCGAGCACAGGTCCGGGACGAACCCCAGCGCCGAGCGGAACCCCGCGTCCTCCAGGAGGCGTTCGACCGGCAGCGCGACGAGCCGCAGCCCGGCCGCCTCGTCCAGATCCGCGACGACCAGCCCCGTCAGCCGGTCGCCGCAGAACACCGCCGCTCCCGAGTACCCCGACCACCGCGTCCGGCCGGCGGGCCGGCGCCCGATCTCGCCGGGGTGGTCGGCCACGGTGATGTGGTGCTCGCGGCGCCTGCGCCCCGACCCCGGGCGGATCCTTCCCTCCAACTGGAACGACTCCCGCGCGCCGAGGACGGCGGCCAGCGCGGCGGGGAACCCGACGGCCGTGCAGGACACGTGCCTCGATCCACCGGTGATCCGGCCGAACGACTCCGGCCCCGCGTCGGGCCACTCGTCTCCGGACACCGCGACGAGCGCGGCGTCCAGCTCGCCCGTCCCGCGCCATGCCACGGTCGCGTCCCGCCACTCCCGCGTGTCCTGCGGGCGCACCTTCACCTCGGTGAGCCCGGCGGGCAGGCCGTGTCCGGCCATGAGGACGAGCGGGCCGCCGACCCGGTACCCGGACCCGATCTCCCACGGCCCCGTCCCGGCCCGGCCCGCCACCTCGACGACGCGGCCGTTGTCCACTCGTCCCCCCTCTGCGAGTCAGCCGAATGCGTCCTTCGCCAGCACGCGGGCCCGCTCGGGAAGGCCCTCCATGGCGCGCAGTCCTGCGGCGCGGACGCGGTCCCACAGCGGGACGGCCTCCTCCGCCGCCTCCTGCGCCGCCTCCTCCCAGCCGCTCCGCGCGAGCGCCTCCGCCCGCGTCGTCAGCGCGAACGCCAGCCCCGCCGTGCCGAGATGGCCGGTGGGACCGCCGGACACCCGGTGCAGCGCGACGGCGTCCTCCAGCGTCGCCAGCGCCGCCGCGTCCTCGCCGAGCAGGAACTCCGACCGCGCCTTGGCCGTCATCGCGCTGGCACGGATCGCCTCGCTCGGGTCGGCCACGCTCCACTCCCCGGGCAGCAGCTCCAGCGAACGGGCGGCGGCCTCCGCGCCCGCCGCCCCGTCGCCCAGCAGCACGTGGCACATGGCGGTCATCGCCCACGCGTTCGCCAGCCAGTCCCGGCGCCCATAGGTCTCGGGGGGAAGGCCGCCGGTGACCTCGATCGTGCGGCGCGCCCACGCGAGGTCCGGCCTGCCCAGCCAGAACCGTCCGTTGGCCTCCGAGAACACCGCCATGGCGTAGGCGGAGGGCGGCGCGGCGGACGGGTCGGCGGGCTCGGTCAGCGCGCGGGCCTCGGCCGTCAGCTCCAGCGGATTCACCGCGAGCCCGAGCGCCTGGCCCGCCCAGGCGTGGAACTGGAGCATCTCGGCGAGCGCGGCCCCCCGGGCGGGATCGGCCGCCGCCACCGGGCGCAGCAGCGCGATCGCGCGCCCGTTCGCGGCGTGCGAGACGGCCACGGACCCCGCCAGGACGTGGAAGGCCGCGAACGCGGCGAGCCCGGCGGCGAGGTCGGCCGGGCCCGCCTCGGGCGCGGCGGCCAGCAGCCCCGCCTCCACCTCGTCCGCCGTGACCGGCCGGCCGGTCGTCACCGCCTCCAGGGCGAGCGCCCGGCCGAGCGTCGGCAGCCCGTCCGGCAGCTCACCGGGCCGGACGAGCGCCCGGACCGCCTCCACCGCCGCCTCGGCGGCGGCCTCGCGCTCACCGAGACGCCACCGCTGGCAGGCGAGCGTGACCAGGCAGGACGCCCGCGTCCCCCGCGCGGCCTCGCCGATGCTCCCGGCCAGGTCCGCGTTCTCCGCCAGCGTGACCGCCGACTCCCGCACGCGGCCGAGCCCGAGCATGGCCAGCTGCAGTTCGTTGAGCGCCTGGAGCCGCGGCCAGCCGGGTGCCGCGGCGCGGAGGAGGTCGCCCGCCTCGCGCGCCGCGTCGGCCGCCTCGGTGAACCGGCCCAGCGCGTTGGCGGTGGCGGCGACCTTGGTCAGGTCGTCCGCCAGGTCGCCGAGGAGCGCCGGGGCCTCCCGGCGGAGGGCCACGACGGCGGAGAGATGACCGATCTCCTCCTCCAGGTCGCCGAGCCGCCGGGAGGCCCCGGCCATCCGATGGTGGGCGTTGAGCGTGTTGAGGTTCCGTTCCCCTTCCGGCAGGCGCGGCGTCACCGCGAGCGCCGCCCCGGCGAGGTCCCTGACCTCCTGCGCGTCGCCGCCCCGGTCGTCGACGATGGTCGCCAGCATCATCAGGGCGCTCGCGAACTGCCTCGGGTTCTCGGCGGAGGGGTCGTCCCGGTAGTGGTCGAGGATCTCCCGCAGGTACCGCTCGGCCTCCTCGTACCGTCCCAGCATGGCGAGGGCGTAGACCCGCTGGTAGAGGGCGAAGGAGTAGGCCGGCCGCTGGGACGGGACGTCCCGTGCCACCGCGATCGCCTCCTCCGCGGCGTCGAGCAGCTCCGGCCGGCGGCCCAGCTCGGCCATGCAGGCGCCCAGCGCGACCAGGGCACAGGCGATCATCGGGTCCGGCGGATCCGCCGTGCGGAACAGCGCGAGCGCCCGCTCGACGTCGGGCAGCCTCTCCTCAGGTGGCCGCCCGAGGTAGAGCAGCGTGTCCGCGCGGGCCGTGTGAAGCTCCCCGAGGTCGGCCGGGTCGGCGTCCGGCAGCCGGGCCCGGACGCCGATGGCGGCCGTCACGACCTCCAGCGCGGCATCGTGCTCGCCCAGCGCGTTCACCACTCTGAACAGCGCCCGCAGAGCGTAGGCCAGGTTCGAGTCCTGCCCCGGACGGCCGTTGAAACGCAGCACGGCCTCCGTGCACAGCGCCCGGGTGTCCGCCCAGCGGCCGAGGTCGAGGCCGAGGTCGCGCAGCCGCAGCAACTCGGCGACCGGCGTCGCGGCGCTCTCCGCGCCCCGGTACCAGCGCAGGCAGTCGCCGAAGACCCGGCCCGCCTCCTCCGCCTCGCCCACCGACGACAGGGCGCCGGCCAGCGACAACGCCGACCGCAGCAGGCCCGGCAGTTCCCCGGCGGGCACGGCGTCGGCCCCCGCGAGCCGCCGCCGCACCGCCTCCCGGCCGAACGTGACCGCGAGCCTCGCGGCGCCCTCGGCCCGCAACTGGTCGACCGCCTCGGCGATGACCGCCAGGTAGATGGCGGCCCGCTCGTCGTCCGCGGCGCCGCCGGTCACCGCGAACGCCTCGGCCGCGACGGCGTCCGCCCGGTCAGGGTGACCGAGCAGAGCCAGCAGTCGCGCCTTCTGCGACAGGGCGTAGACCATCTGCGTCTGGTAGAGGCTCGGCGTCGACCTGCTGAGCCTGCGCAGCACCGCGATCGCCCGCTCGATCCGGTCGAGCGCCTCCGGACGGCGGTCCAGCTTGTCCAAGATCATCGCGCCGACCACGAGCGCCGGGGCGAGGGCGGTACCGAAGATGTCCGGGCGGTCGGCGGCCAGCGGCTCGATGACCTCCAGCGCCTCGTTGTGCGCGGCCAGCGCCCCCGCGAGGTCACCGAGGTCGGACCGCGCCCCGCAGAGCGTCTTCAGCGCGTCGGCCAGCGACACCGACAGCAGCGACGCCCAGGCCTCGGCCGGCCCGTCGGCGAGGATCTTGCGGGACAGGGTCACCGCCTCGGCCGCCAGGAACGCGGCGTCCTCGTTCTCATCGAGGATCCACAGGCAGTGCGCGTGCGCCCGCAACGTGTGCGCGAGGATCGCCCAGTCGTCCTCGTCGTCCTCGTCGAAGCGCTTCCAGATCAGCTGCCAAGCCGCCTCGATCGCCTCCCTGGCCCGCTCCGCCGCACCGCTCATGAGCAGCACGTCGGCCTCGTCGACCAGGCTGAGGGCGAACGTCCAGTCCCCGATCACCGACGTGTCGAGCGTCCCGGCCCGCCGCCGCAGCTCGGCGAACGCGGCGAGCGTGCCGCCGAAGTCGCCCTGGCGCATCTGGGCGCCGGCCCTGATCATCAGCAGCGCGGTGAGGTCGTCCGGGTCGCTCTCGGGGTCGGCGTTGTGCACGGCGATCGCCCTGGTCGCCAGGTCGAACAGCACTCCGCTCAGGACGTGGCTCAGCGGGCTCGTCTCTTCGATGAGCGCGCTCAGCACGCCGTCCGGCGTCGCCGGGTCCGCGACGATCCGGCGAAGCGCGGCGACCAGCGGCTCCGGGCGCTCCAGCGCGGGGGCGAGCCGTGCGGCGTGCAGGGCCAGGCCCGACGGACGCGTCGCCACGAGGCCGGACAGCCGTTCCCCCATCGCGTCGTCGTGCACCGAGGCGCGGGCCGCGACCTGGAGGGCCTGCACCACCTGCGCGACGCCGTCCGCCGCGAGCAGCTCGTCCACGAGGTGCTCCAGGAACGGCGCGGGCCGCGCCGACTCGATGGCGACGAGATGCTCGCCGAGCCGGTCCGGTTGCAGCGGGCCCCAGTAAGAGGCGTCCGCGGGGTAGAGGCCGCGCAGCCACTCCGCGACGGCGTCGCGCCGCTCCACCGGCAGGTCCGCGGTCTCCCGCAACGCCTTGATCAACCGCTCGGCGTCGGCGAAGTCGCCCGCGCCGCACAGCGCCGCCGCCGCGACCAGCCGGGACAGCGTGCGCAGCCGCAGCCCGCCGCCGTCCTCGGCGTGCAGCCCGGCCGCCGCCGCGGCCCGCCTCCAGTAGTGCTCCTCGTGCTTCAGCAGCACCGTCTCCGGGCGCTCGCCCTCCAGCGCGGGCATAGCGGCGGCACCGCTCTGCAGGACGGACGTCAACGCGGCGACGTGCACGGCCAGGACGGTCTCCGCGCCGGACAGGTCGGGCGCGGGCTCCGCCGGCGGCTTCACCGACAACGCCGCCGCGAACTCGGCGCGCGCCACCGCGAACTCCTCGGCCCGCAGCTCCGCCCCGGGGGCCAGCGGCTCCAGCCTGTGCACCGCGCAGTCCGCGAGCAGGTCCTCCGTCTCGGCGGACGCGGCGCGGAACTGCTCCCACCACTCGCCCGCCGTCCGGGCCAGGAGCAGGACGCGGACGGGCGGACCGTGGTCGCGCCGCGCCACCCGCGCCAGGAACCGGCCGAGCTCCCCGGTCCGCGTCTCGGCGTAGTCCACCACGAGGAGCAGCGGGACGGCGGTGTCCGCGACGGTCTTCCCCAGGCCCTTGCCGATCTCCGCCAGGCGCCCCGCCTCCCAGCCCGCCTCGCGCATCCGGCGGCACAGCTCCCCGGCCAGCCGCGTCTTGCCCTGCCCCGCCGACCCCGTCACCAGCAGGACCGACTGCGGCGCCGCCGAACCGCACCAGCCGCCGGCCAGCTCGTCCAGCAGTGCGTCGCGGCCCCGGAACCCGGTCACCTCCGTCTCGGGACGCAGCCACTCCGACGGCGCCCGGGGCGCCCGCGCTCGCCGCGGATAGGAGGGGTGCAGCTCCACCGAGCACAGATCCGGGACGTGGCCGAGCGCCGTACGGAACCCCGCGTCCGCCAGGAGCCGCTCCATCGGCAGCGCGATGAGCCGTAAGCCGCCCGCCTCGTCCAGGTCCGCGACGACGACCCCCGTCAGCCGGTCTCCGCAGAACACCGCCGCGCCCGAGTACCCCGACCAGCGCGTCCGCCGGGCGCCCCGTCGCCGGACGAGGTCACCGGGGTGGTCGGCCAGGGTGATGTGATGCTCGCGGCGCCTGCGCCCCGACCCGGGCCGGATCTTCCCGTCGAGCTGGAACGACTCCTGCTCCTCCAGCCGGTCCGACAGCGCGGCGGGGAAGCCCATCGCCGTGCAGCGCACCGACTTGGACGAGCCCGTGATCCGCCCGAACGGCTGCGGGCCCGGTCCCTTCCACGTGTCGCCGAGCGTGACGAGCGCGGCGTCCAGGTCCCCGCTCCCGCGCCAGGCCGCCGCCGCGTCCCGCCACCGCCCCTCGGGCAGGCGCACCTTCACCTCGGTGAGCCCGTCGGGCAGCGTATGCCCGGCCGCCAGGATCAGCGGCCCCCCGACCAGATACCCCGTCCCGATCTCCCACTCGCCGCCCGCCCGGCCCGCCACCTCGACCACACGCCCGATGTCCAACCGGTCTTCCTTCCCGCCGCCCCCGGCCCCGTCCTCGCTTCCAGCGTGCCGGGCGGCGGACGCCACCGGCCGCCGATGGCGCAGAGCGGCCACACACCTCTCCAAAGATCCGGTCGGCCGCACCGGAAGGCCCCCGCCATTTCCCGCGACGAACACCGGAGAAGCACCCCCGGACGGCACACGGCGCCCAGACGAAAGCCCGAGCGCCGAACACTCCGCCGTCACCCCTCAGCGAGGCCCACCGATCAGACCGCGAGCAATGCGATGCCCGGACGCGGCGCTCCCGTCAGCCCCCGGCCATCAGGCGAGAACCGGCCCCCCCCGTCAACCGTGGACGGACACCCGGTAGATCTTGACCGGGTGGACGGGCTCGCCGTCCTGCCGCGGGCCGTTCTCGCCGGGCTTGATGCCGCCCTTCACGATGCGGTCGAGCACCGGGAGGCCCCGCGTGACCTTGCCCAGGACGGTGTACGCCGGGGGGATCTCCGCGCGCGAGTGAACGAAGAAGAACTGGCTGCCGTTGGTGTCCGGCCCCCAGTTGCCCATGGCGACCGTCCCGCGCGGGTAGGTCTCCTTGCCCGTCAGCTCGTCGTCGAACTTGTACCCCGGGCCGCCCTTCTCCGCCGCGTAGATGTCGCCGCACTGCAGGACGCCGAGCCGCGGGGAGTCGGTCAGCCGCCAGCATCGGGTGTGGTCGTAGAAGCGCTGCCGGGAGAGGCTGACGAAGTTGTGGACGGCGCAGGGGGCGTTCCGCCGGTCCATCCGGATGCCGACGGTCCCGAAGTTGGTGCGGACGACGACCTCGACGGTGCCGCGGGCGCGGGCCTTCCGGGCCGGGGGCCGGACGGGCTTGGCCGCCGGGTTGTCGGGCGTCGGCGTGAACACGCACCGCACCGTGTGCCCGTGCGCCCCTCGCGGGGCGTGCGACGGCGCGGCCTGGGCGGCGCCCGCGGGCGCCAGGACGGCGGCGGCGACGGCGGCGGTCAGGGCCGGTACGGTCCAACGCGTTCTCATGGCGCCCACGGTAGTGATCAGCCTCGCGCCCCCACACTGGCAAATCCCGACGAACCTCCCCGAGGCCCCGCGCCCCGCACCCACGTGATCACTAGGCTCGGTCGAAGAACCGCCCAGCAAGAGCGCGCCCAGGCGGGCACGGGGCCTGCGGCAGAGGCCGCAGGCGAGTCCCAGGGCTCGCTCAGGACCGTGTTCAAACCGACGCGACATCCCCAGCCGTCACGCGAGCGCGCGCCCTGACCGGCGGGGGCGACGCCGAAGGCGAGCCCCCGCCGGGAAGATCGCGAAGCGATTCGCGCTCGCACAAGCCCGGTCACGAAGCGAGCCGCCAGGCGAGCGAAGTGGGCCGGGATTGAAATAAGAGGAGCCGCATGCTGCCCTGGTCCACTGATCTCGCGGGACGCCTGGAGGAGCACGTCGTCGACAGCGCGCTGCTGCGCGGCAACCCGCTGGGGGATCCGCACGAGCGTCCGCTGCTGGTGTACGTGCCGCCGGGCTACGACGACGAGCCGGAGCGCCGCTATCCGAGCGTCTACGTGATCACCGGGTTCACCGGCCATGTCGGCTTGTGGCGCAACCGGACGCCGTTTCGGCAGCCGTTCCCGGAGACCGCCGACGCGCTCTTCGCCGCCGGTGACACGCCGCCCGCCATTCTGGTGTTCGTGGACGCTTGGACGGCGTACGGGGGCAGCCAGTACGTCGACTCGCCCGGCACCGGCCGCTACCACTCCTACATCTGCGACGAGGTCGTCCCGTGGGTGGACGCCCGATACCGGACGCTGGACGCGCCGGAGCATCGCGCGATCAGCGGCAAGTCGAGCGGCGGCTACGGCGCGATGATCACGCCGATGCTGCGCCCGGACCTGTTCGGGGCGCTGGCGACGCACGCCGGCGACGCGCTGTTCGAGTACTGCTACCTGCCGGAGTTCCCCACGTGCGTCCGGCACCTGCGGGCCTATGACGGCGACATCGGGCGCTGGTGGGACGACTTCCGGGGCCGGACGTCGTTCACCCGGCCCGAGGACCATGAGCTGCTCAACCTCCTCGCCATGACGGCCTGCTACTCGGCGTCCGAGGACGGGCGGCCCGAGCTGCCGTTCGACCCGGTGACCGGGGTGCTGCGGCCGGAGGTCTGGGAGCGGTGGCTGGCCTGGGACCCGGTGCGGATGGTCCCCGGGCACGCCGCGGCGCTGCGGTCGCAGCGGGCGATCTGGATCGACGCCGGCACCCGCGACGAATGGTTCCTCGACATCGGCGCGGAGGCGTTCCGGGGGGCGCTGCTGGACGCGGGCGTCGCCGAGGACGTCATCCGCTTCGAGCTTTTCGACGCGACGCACATGGGAATTGATTATCGTTATCCGATGGCGCTCGGCTGGCTCTGCCGGCGAATCGCGCCCTGACGTCCGGCGGGTCCGCGACCCGTCCGCAAGCCCCGCCGAAGGGCTCGCGCGCCTCGCGCGCACCGGCGCCTCAACGAGCGCCGAAGGTCGAAGGTTCCCCGGTCGGACGGGGTGGGCCGGGCATCGGCCCACCCCGTCCAGGCAGGACATTCCTAAGCTTTCACCTACAACTTCGTAAATATTGAAAATCCAACAGCAAATGGATTCATTGACACTTTTCAACCAACGGGGTGCACTTCGGGGCAGCTCATCTCGATGAGCGGCACGTC
This sequence comes from Actinomadura roseirufa, assembly GCF_900659635.1. GTDB lineage: Bacteria > Actinomycetota > Actinomycetes > Streptosporangiales > Streptosporangiaceae > Spirillospora > Spirillospora roseirufa. Next base: position 8,931 of record NZ_CAACVB010000136.1, read on the forward strand.
CCCAATCCTCGCCCGGCAGACAAGGGTGTCGCGGAGCGCTCCCCAAGCGTCCTCCCATGCCCGGACCCTGCCCGGCCCGTGGAAGGAGCACCCCCTGTGAGACACCAGACCGCGATCGGGGCGGCGGCCGTGGCCGTCGGCCTCGCCGTGGCGATGTCCGCCCCCGCCACAGGTGCGACGAACCGCACCGCGCCCGCGGCACCGGCCAAACCGGCTCCCCGCGCCCTGGCCGCAGCGGCGGCCGACGTCTTCGTCACCGTCAAGCCCGGGGCGGTCAGGAAGGCCCCCAAGGACAAGATCTTCCGAACCAACGTCACGTCGGGCCTGCGCGGCCTGCAGTACGTGGAGTACCAGCGGACCTATGACGGTCTGCCGGTTTTCGGCGGTGACTTCGTCGTCACCACCGACGCCGACGGCAGCGTGCTGAGCACGTCGGTCAACCAGACCACCGAGCTCAACGTCGGCACCAAGGCGGCGATCTCCGCCGCGCAGGCGGCGAAGACCTCGCGCGCCAAGGTCTCCCAGGTGGCCACGGTCTCCACCCCCCGCCTCACGGTTCTGGCGGAGGGCTCGGGGAAGCTGGTCTTCGAGACGCTCGTCACCGGCCACCAGAAGAGGGCCGAGACGAAGCTGCACGTGTTCGTGGACGCCAGGACCGGCAAGGTCGTCAAGACCTTCGACGAGGTCCGGGACGCCGCCGACGACCGCAGCTTCTATCACGGCACCGTCGACCTGAGCACCGCGGCGACGTCGATGACCGACTCCACGCGGCCCGGTCACCAGTGCGGTGGCCAGGGCGGGTCTGCCTACACCGGCACCGACAGCGCCTGGGGCAACGGCAGCGGCACCGACCTTGAGACGGCCTGTGTCGACACGCTGTACGCCGTGCAGAAGGAATGGGACATGCTCAAGGCATGGCTCGGGCGCAACGGCACCGACGGCAACGGCCGCGGTTTCCCGTCCCGGGTCGGGCTGAGCGACGTCAACGCCTACTGGAACGGCAGCTACACCAACTTCGGCCACAACCAGGCCAACAACAAGCAGGCCACCTCGGTCGACGTCGTCGGCCACGAGAACGGCCACGCCATCTTCACGACGACCCCCGGTGGCGACTCCGGTGGTAACGAGAAGGGCGGGATGAACGAGTCGGCCGGCGACATCTTCGGCGCGCTGACCGAGCACTACATCAACGAGCCCGCCAACCTCGACCCGCCGGACTACCTGGTGGGCGAGGAGGTCGACCTCGTCGGCCAGGGCCCGATCCGCAACATGTACAACCCCGGGGCGCTGGGCGACCCCAACTGCTACTCCTCGTCCATCCCCAACACCGAGGTCCACAAGGCCGCCGGCCCGCAGAACCACTGGTTCTACCTGCTCGCCGAGGGCTCGAACCCGACCAACGGCAACCCGACCAGCCCGACCTGCAACAGCTCCACCGTCACGGGCATCGGCATCCAGAAGGCCGGTCAGATCTTCCTCGGCGGACTCAACCGCAAGGTCACGTCCTGGACCCACGCGCGCGCCCGCGTCGCGACCATCCAGGCCGCGAACGAGCTGTTCCCGAACTCGGGCAACGAGTGCAACGCGGTCAAGGCCGCCTGGGCCGCGATCAGCGTCCCGGCGCAGAGCGGCGAGCCCGCCTGCGGCACCACGCAGAGCGACTTCGACCTGAAGCTCAGCCCTGCCTCGGGCAGCGCCAAGGCCGGCGAGTCGGTCACCGCGACCGTCAACACCACGGTCACCGGCGGCAGCGCGCAGGAGGTCAAGCTCTCGGCCACCAGCACCCCGGCCGGCCCGACGGCCACCTTCGCCAACCCGACGATCCAGTCGGGCCAGTCGACCCAGGTGACCATCAACGTGCCCGCCGGAACCCCGGACGGCACGTACAAGATCAACGTCCTCGGTGACGGCACGACCGTGGACCGCACCGCCACCTACACCCTGTCGGTCGGCAGCGTCACGCCGCCCGGAGACGTCTTCAACGACGACTTCGAGACCGACCTGGGCTGGACCGTCAACCCCGGCGGCACCGACACCGCCACCGCCGGCAAGTGGGAGCGCGGCACTCCGGAGCCGACCTCCTACTCCGGGACGAACCTGCAGCTCGCCGCCGCCGGCGGCAGCAACGACCTGGTCACCGGCAAGGCCGCCGGCACCGACGCCGGCACCTATGACGTCGACGGCGGGGTCACCAGCGTCCAGAGCCCGGCGATCCAGCTGCCCAGCGGCACCCTGACGCTGACCTTCTCCTGGTACCTGGCCCACCTCAACAACAGCGGCACGGACGACTACCTGCGCGTCCGCGTCGTGGGGTCCAACGGCTCCAGCACCGTCGTCAACCAGACCGCCTCGGCCGCCAACCGCGCCGGCTCCTGGCAGAACGCGACGTTCGACCTGTCGTCCTACGCCGGGCAGTCCGTCCGGATCGTCGTCGAGGCCGCCGACAACGGCACCGGCAGCCTCGTCGAGGGCGGCGTCGACAACGTGAAGATCGTCAAGGCGTAACCGCCCCCGCCCGCTCGCGGCCTGTGACGGGGTCCGCTCCCCCGTCACAGGCCGCGTCCACTCGGAGGAATCACCATGAAACCCCGCTTGACGGCGGCCGCCGGCGCGGCCGCCCTCGCCCTGTCCGCCTTCCTTCCGGGCGCCGCCACCGCCGCGCCCGCGGCCCCCGCTCCCGCACCGTCGGTGCTGACGCCGACCATCCCGCTCGCCAACGTCAAAGCGCATCTCGCCCAGCTCCAGTCGATCGCCAGCAGCAACAGCGGCAACCGCGCCCACGGCCGTCCGGGCTTCAAGGCGTCGATCGACTACGTCAAGGGCAAGCTGGACGCGGCCGGGTACAAGACCCAGATCGTCACGTTCAGCTCCCAGGGCGCGACCGGCTACAACCTCATCGCCGACTGGCCCGGTGGCGACGTCAACAACACCCTGATGATCGGCTCGCACCTCGACAGCGTCACCGCGGGCCCCGGCATCAACGACAACGGCTCCGGCTCGGCCGGCGACCTGGAGATCGCTCTCGCGGTCGCGCGGGAGAAGTACCAGCCCAAGCGGCACCTGCGGTTCGGCTGGTGGGGCGCCGAGGAACTCGGCCTCGTCGGCTCGACGGCCTACGTCAACGGGCTGTCCTCGACCGAACGCTCGAAGATCAAGGGCTATCTGAACTTCGACATGATCGGCTCGCCGAACCCCGGCTACTTCGCCTACGACGGCGACGGCTCCAGCGGCAGCGGCGGCCCCGCCGGGTCCGCGGAGATCGAGCGCGTGCTGCGCTCCTACTTCACCTCGATCAACGTCCCCGTCGAGGACACCGCGTTCGACGGCCGCTCCGACTACGGGCCGTTCATCCGCTACCAGATCCCCGCCGGCGGCCTGTTCACCGGCGCCGAGGGACGGATGAGCGCCGCGCAGGCGCAGAAGTGGAACGGCAGGTCCGGCACGGCGTTCGACCGGTGCTACCACTCGTCCTGCGACACCACGGCCAACATCAACGACACCGCCCTCGACCGCAACGTCCAGGCCATCGCCAACGCGGTCTGGACGCTGGCGGGCACCGGCGGCGGCGACCCGGACCCGGGCGGCGACACCGTCTACTCCGACGACCTCGAAGCCGACAAGGGCTGGCAGATCAACCCCGCCGGCACCGACACCGCCACCGCGGGCAAGTTCGAGCGCGGCGCCTCACAGGCGACCAACTACTCCGGGACGGACCTGCAGCTCGCGCCCGCCAGCGGCGGCAGCGCCCTGGTGACCGGCGCGTCCGCCGGCAGCGACGCCGGGACCAACGACCTGGACGGCGGCACCACGTCCGCCCAGTCCGCGCCGATCGACCTGCCCGCCGGGTCGAAGACGCTGTCGTTCGCCTACAACTTCGCCCACCTCAACAACAGCGGCACCGACGACTACCTCCGCGTCCGGCTGGTCGGGCCCAACGGGACCACCACCGTCCTGGACGAGAAGGGCGCGGCGGCCAACCGCGCGGGCGCCTGGCAGACCCAGACCGCCGACATCTCCGCCTACGCCGGGCAGTCCGTTCGCATCGTCGTCGAGGCGGCCGACAACGGAACCAACAGTCTCGTCGAGGCCGGGCTGGACGACATCAAGATCACCAAATGACGCGGAGTTCCCGCTGCTCAACCCCCGGTTTCAACGACATTCAGTTCATCAACGGCAAATATTGAAATTCCACTACTAAATGGATTCGTTGACACCGAACGGCTGTCAAGGTGCACTTCTGGACAGCTCACCAGGTTGAGGTCGACAACGTCCACCAAGTGCGCCCGGCGCGGACCCCCCAGATCCGCGCCAAGCGTCCCGTGCGCCCGCGACGGACGCCCGCGGATGCGGCCGGCTCCCCCCGGCCGCATCCGCGGCACCCGGAGCGGGTCCCCGCTCACACCAACGCTGGAGGTTCCCGGCAGCGCGGTCCTCCCACCACGGGGCTCCGCGGAAGAAAGCCTCCGGCCCGTGCAAAGGAGCACCCCCTGTGAGACATCAGACCGCGCTCGGGGCGGCGGCCATCTCCGCGGGCCTCGCCATGGCGATGTCCGCCCCCGCCACCGGCGCGAGTGCCCGCGCCCTCCCCTCCCCGCCCACGCCGTCGCCCAAGGCGGCGGCAGCCGCCGACCAGTTCGTCTCCTCCGGCCGGGCGCCGGTGCACGCTTCCCCCAAGGACAGGATCGTCCGCCGCGGCGTCGCGGCCGGAGCGGGCGGCCTGCAGTTCGTCTCCTACGAGCGCACCCACGCGGGACTCCCCGTCCAGGGCGGCGACTTCGTCGTGACCACCGACGCCGCCGGCACCGTGCTCAGCACCTCCTCGGCCCAGAACGCCGAGCTGACCGTCCCGACCACGCCCACGGTGAGCGCCGCCCAGGCCACCGCGGCGTCCCGCAAGCAACTCCGCACGGTCACCCGCACCTCCGCGCCCACACTCTCCGTCCTCGCCGAGGGCAGCGGACGCCTCGTCTACGAGACCGTCGTCACCGGCACCCGCCGCCCGCCCGGCTCCTACGGCCACGGCCCCGGCGGCTCCTACGGCCACGCCAAGCCGCCCGGCTCGTACGGCCACGCCAAGCCGCCCGGCTCGTACGGCGTCGCCGGCCCCGGCGGCAGCTACGGCTACGCGAGCCCGCCCGGGTCATATGGCTATGCGGGCCCGCCCGGGTCATACGGATTCGCCGGCCCGCCCGGGTCCTACGGTTTCGCCGGACCTCCTGGCTCATACGGCTTCGCCGGACCGCCCGGATCGTACGGATTCGCGGGCCCGCCCGGATCCTACGGCGCCGTAGCCGCCAAGCAGAACGCAGGCCCGCCCGGATCGTACGGATTCGCAGGCCCACCCGGGTCCTACGGTTTCGCCGGACCTCCTGGGTCATACGGCTTCGCCGGGCCTACCGGCTCCTACGGCCACGCCAAGCCCCCCGGCTCCTACGGCCACGCGAAACCGCCCGGCTCGTACGGCTTCGCGGGGCCCGGCGGCTCCTATGGCTTCTCCGGCCCGCGCGGATCGTACGGACTCGCCGGGCCGCCCGGATCCTATGGACTCGCCGCGCAGACCGCCCGCCCGTCCGTCCTGCACGTGTTCGTCGACGCGAGGACCGGCAAGGTCGTCCGCACCTGGGACGAGGTCACCGACCTCGACGACGACCAGAGCTTCTACCACGGCGGCCGCACCAAGCCGACCAGCATCACCACCAGCGGCTCCCCCGGCTCGTACACCATGCGCGACCCGTCCCGCCCCGGCATCAGCTGCTCCGGGCAGAGCGGCGCCCCCTACACCGGGACCGATGACGCCTGGGGCAACGCCGACGGAGTCGACCTGGAGACCGCCTGCGTCGACTCCCTGAAGGCCGCGCAGGCCGAGTTCGACATGGCGAAGACCTGGCTCGGCCGCAACGGCCTGGACGGCCATGGCGGCGGCTGGCCGATTCGCGTCGGCCTCAATGACGCCAACGCCTACTGGTCCGGCAGCTACGCCAACTTCGGGCACAACCGGTCCAACACCAAGCAGGCCACGGCCACCGACGTCGTCGCGCACGAGCTCGGCCACGCCATCATGCAGACGACCCCGGGCGGCATCCTCGGCGACAACGAGAAGGGCGCCCTGAACGAGTCGACCGGCGACATCTTCGGCGCGCTCACCGAGTGGTACCTCCACGAGCCGCGGGTGGCCGAGCGTTTCTCCGGCACCGTCGCGCTCCTCAACTACGACCCGCCGGACTACACCCTGGGCGAGGAGGTCGACCTCGTCGGCAGCGGCCCGATCCGGTACATGTACAAGCCGTCCCTGATCGGGGGCCACCGCGACTGCTTCGACGCGAAGAACCCGCCCCAGGAGCCGCACGAAGGGGCCGGCGTGCAGAACCACTGGTTCTACCTTCTCGCCGAGGGCTCCAACGCCAACGACCCGGACCACGGCCGTCCCAACAGCCCGACCTGCAACGACTCCAAGGTCACGGGCATCGGCATCCAGAAGGCCGGGCTGATCTTCATGTCCGCCCTGAACACGAAGACGTCCAACTGGACGCACACCAGCGTCCGCAGGACCAGCATCCAGGCCGCTCTCAACTTGGTGCGGGCCAAGAAGGCCACCTGCACCGACTTCACCCGAACCCGGGACGCGTGGAACGCGGTGAGCGTCCCGGCTTCCAGCGGTGAGCCCACCACCTGCACGGGCTGACCGTCTGCGGCCGTACGGGACGATCTCGGCCCGTCCCGTACGGCCGCCCCCCTCGGGGACCCGCCCCCCGCCGGGCCCTCGGCGCCTACCTGTCCTCGGCGCCGAGGGCCCTCAAGCGTCCGGGGGAGAATCCCTGATCGCCTTGGTCAGCGCCGGATGCCCCGGGCACAGGCGATCATGCGTCGGGCGCGTCGGCATGGAGCCGGGGTTCGCGGTCCACCGCCGATGACGGACGGAAGGTGCCCCGGTAGACGCTGGGCGGGACGCCGACGTGCTCTTTGAACAGGGCGCGGAAGTTGGCCGGGGTGCCCAGCCCGCAACGCCGCGCCACACCCTCCACGGTGAGGTCCGAGGTCTCCAGCAGTTCCCGCGCGTGGCTGAGCCGGGCCTCCAGAAGCCATCGCATGGGCGGTTGTCCGGTTTCGAGGTTGAAGCGGCGGATGAGGGTCCGCCGTGACATGCCCGCCTGCCGGGCCAGCTCGTTCACGGTGAGTGGCCGATGCAGGTTGTGCAGGGCCCATTCGTGCAGCCGGGTCAGCGCCCCGGCGCGTTCGGGCCGTACGGGCAGGTCGATGTACTGGGCCTGGCCGCCGGTCCGGTGCGGTGCGGCGACGAGCCGGCGGGCCCGCTGGTTCGCCGCGCGGGCCCCGTAGTCGCGGCGGATGAGATGCAGGCACAGATCCAGTCCCGCCGCGACCCCGGCCGAGGTCAGGACCTCGCCCTCGTCGACGTAGAGCACCCTCGGCTCCACCGTGACCCGCGGGTACCGGGTGGCCAGCGATGCCGCATATTGCCAGTGGGTGGTGGCGCGCCGCCCGTCCAGGAGACCGGCGGCGGCCAGGACGAAGGCGCCCGTGCAGATGGACACGATGCGGGTGCCCCGGGCCGCCGATGCCGCCAACGCGTCGCGGACGGCGGCGGAGGGCACGAGCGGGTCGGCCTGACCGGGGACGATGACGGTGTCGGCGGATCGCAGGCACTCCAGCCCGCGCTCGGCGAAGAGCGCCGGACCGCCGTGCATCGGGACGAGTCCCGGGCTTTCCCCGCACACCGTCAGCCTGTACGGCCCGTCCTGCCAGCTGCCGAAGACCTGCAAGGGAATCCCGAGGTCCAGGGCGAGGACGTTGGGCAGAGCCAGCACGACCACGTGGTGAGATGCGCCGAATGTCCGATCAGGCATGGCACAATCCTAGTGACACATGGCACCCGTGCCACTGCCGGTACCGGTGAGCGCGCGCCTACGGTCGAGCCATGGACATTGCCCACCTCGTCCCGGCGCTGCCCGACGATCTTGTGGCCCGCCAGGCCGTCGACTACGTCCGGTGGTGCGAGAGCGAGCCCGTCGCCAATCACAGCTTCCGCACCTACGTGTTCGCCACCTTGCTCGCCGAGCACGAAGGGCTGACGGCCGGCGCCGACTTCGACCCCGATCTTCTCTTCCACGCCTGCGTCATGCACGACCTCGGTACCTCGCCGTCGGCCCCCGGCCTGACCCGCTTCGAGATCGAGGGCGCCGACATGGCCGCCGAGTTCCTGACCGGGCACGGCTACGGCACGCCCGAGATAGACGCCGTCTGGGAGGCCATCGCGCTGCACACGACACCCGGCATCGCCGAACGTACGAGTGTGCTGGCCTATCTCACCCGTAGCGGGGTGGCCGGGGACTTCGGCGTCGGGGTCGACCACGTGACCGATGCCCAAGGCGCCGCCCTCCACCTGCGCTACCCCCGGCTCAACGTGGTCACCGCCCTGGTCGACGGCATCGTCCAGCACGCCGCCCGTGCCCCGCAGACCGCCGCCCCGCGAAACACACCCGCCCACAACCTCATCCAAGAACGAGGGGAGCTCGGCACCAACCCGACGGCCATGGAACTCGGGGCGAGCGCCTCCCGCTGGGGCGCGTAAAACGGAACCGGGACGGCACTGGTCGCCGCCGGCTCCGCACAACCCACGAAGACTCATCAGCACAGACCGAACGGTCCTTACAGGAGTCCCCATGGCGCCGCCCGAGCCCCCCTATATCGCCATCTACATCAGATCGACGCTCTCCGACGACCTGGACGGTTACGACGAGGTGGACGATGCGATGGGGAAGCTGTCCCAGGAGCAGCCCGGCTACCTGGGGCGCGAGTCCCTGCCCAGCGGGGAGAACGAGGAAAGATCCGTCATCTACTGGGCCGACGAAGAGTCCCTCAAAGCCTGGCGCCTCCACCCGGAACACCAGGTCGCGATACGCCTCGGCCGCGAACGCTTCTACACCTCATACGACATCCGCGTCGCCAGAGTCGAACGCGAGTACGGATTCGACCGCAACACGTCCAAATGAGCTGAACGACGTGTCCTTCCTCGTCGGCGGCGAAGGCCGGTGGGGGGTCGAGACCGGCTGCGTCGGCGACGCCTGGAACAACGCGTAGCCGTCGAACCCTGGCGGCCGACGTGGCAGGGCACCGCCCGCCGGGGCCGTGGGGCGGGCGGTGCCGGTCGGTGGATCAGGCGACGACCTGGGCGCGGGCGGCCTCGGAGAACAGCGGGTTCGTCATCGCGATCGTCTTCGGCGTGAACGAGCCCCGGCTGCAGACGAGGCCGCTGGCCTTCTCCTTCGGCGCCAGGCTGGTCGTGTCGATCTGCCCTTCGTAGTCGCCGAGCGCCAAGGACGCGTCGTGCTTGATGTCGCTCGTGTCGGTCAGGCTGAAGTACAGCGGGTTGACCTCAAGGTTCTTCTTGGTCTGGTTGGTGACCGTGACCCGCACGCACGACAGGGCGCCGCCGTCGCTGAGGACGCTCTTGGCCGCCGCCGCGCGCTTGGCGACCAGCTTGATCGGCACGGGACCCTTCTTCTGACCGGCCACGGCCTCGCCGCCGCTCTGCCCGGCGGTGGGCTGGCTCGCCGGGTCGCAGGCCGTCGCGAGGGCCAAGGGGGCGAGAAGGGCCAGAAGGGCCGTGAGCGTGCGCATGAGAGTCCCGTCGTTTCGTGATGACGGCGGGGGGTCAGTGCTGTGACGCGCCGCACACCCCGAACGGCTACTCCCGGCCGGAAGGTTGACACGATCCGGCCATCTCCGCGCCTCCTGGACGACGTGATCGCGGCGTCCCCGGCGGCTCCGCCCGGGTTGCACAATGGGAGTATGTGCCGCTCTATCAAGACGCTCCGCCCGCCGTTCGCCGACGACGTGACCGATCAGGACGTCCGGGCCGCCGCCCTCCAGTACGTTCGGAAGATCTCCGGGTTCCGCGCCCCCGCGTCCCACAACGCCGAGGCGTTCGACCGCGCGGTGGAGGAGATCGCCCGCAGCACCGCAGCCCTCCTCGACTCCCTGGAGATCCGCGGCCAACAACGCGCCAGCTGACAACAAGGGGCTGGGCCACTATGGGGAGCCGTCCCCAAACCAGGCTCCCCAGGTCAACCGACCTCAGCCGTCACGCGAGCGCGCGCCCTGACCGGCGGGGGCGACGCCGAAGGCGAGCCTCCGCCGGGAAGATCGCGAAGCGATTCGCGCTCGCACAAGCCCGGTCACGAAGCGAGCCGCCAGGCGAGCGAAGTGGGCCGGGATTGCAATGGACTAATGACAGTCCTGGCCCTGGAGGTCCAGGGACATGGCGGTGACCTTGCCGCCGCTGATCGCGAAGGTGTAGACGGCCCTCGGGTTGCCGGGGACGGCGGCGGTGGAGGTGTTCACGCCGGTCTTCAGCTTCGGGTAGGCGTGCTGGACCTGCGCCAGGGTGGCTCCGAGGCCGATGCCCTGCGGGGTGTGCATGCGGCCCAGCGCGAAGATCGTGGCGAGGCCGGAGCGGCGGGAGATGTAGACGCCGACCTGGTGCGCCGGGGTCCGGTGGGAGCGGAAGTCGTAGCCGTTGCAGGCCGTCCCGCGGACCTTGCCGACGAGCAGGCGCGTCGCGGCGGCCTGCGGGACCGTCATGCCGAGCCGGAGCGGGCCGAAGCCGGTGGGGCCGAGGGGGGTGCGGGCGGCGGCGCCCGCGCCGGCGGTGCGGGCCGGGGGCGCCGCCGGGGCGACCTTCGGGTCGGAGCCGAAGTGCGGGGTGCTGGTGGCGCCGACGGCGGGCGGCGGGGCGGTGCCCGCGGTCGTGGGCTCGTCCGCGCCGGCACCCGCGCCGCATCCCGCGAGCAGCACCGTGCTCGCCGTCAAGATCACTATGAACTTCATCCGGACCCCCCAGAACCCTCACGCGACGACCTCTGAGACGAGGATGGCGCATGATCGGTTCCGGGCGGCCCGAAAGCGGACGGCCCGTTACTCGGCGGCGACCAGTTCGGCGATCTGGACGGTGTTGAGCGCGGCGCCCTTGCGCAGGTTGTCGCCCGAGCAGAACAGGGCGAGCCCGTGCTCGGCGGTCTCGTCGCGGCGGATGCGGCCGACATAGGTCGGGTCCTGCCCGGCGGCCTGGAGCGGGGTCGGGACGTCGGAGAGGACGACGCCCGCGGCGCCCGACAGCAGCTCGGCGGCGCGCTCGGGGCTGAGGGGCCGCTCGAACCGGGCGTTGATCTGGAGGGAGTGGCCGGTGAACACCGGGACGCGGACGCAGGTGCCCGACACCTTCAGCCCGGGGATCTCCAGGATCTTGCGGCTCTCGTTGCGGAGCTTCTGCTCCTCGTCGGTCTCGGCGCGGCCGTCCTCGACGATCGCCCCGGCCAGCGGCAGGACGTTGAACGCGATGGGGCGGGCGTACACGCGCGGGACGGGGAACTCGACGGCGGCGCCGTCGTGGGTGAGCCGGTCGGCGGACTCGACGACCTTGCCCGCCTGCTCGTGCAGCTCGGCGACGCCGGCCAGGCCGCTGCCGGAGACGGCCTGGTAGGTCGCGACGACCAGCGCGCTCAGCCCGGCCTCGGCGTGCAGGGGGCGCAGCACGGGCATCGCGGCCATCGTGGTGCAGTTGGGGTTGGCGATGATCCCCTTGGGCCGGTCGGCGACGGCGTGCGGGTTGACCTCGGAGACGACGAGCGGGACGTCGGGGTCCAGCCGCCAGGCGGAGGAGTTGTCGACGACGACGGCGCCGGCGGCGGCGACCTTGGGCGCGAGCTCCCGGGAGGTGGTCTTGCCCGCGGAGAACAGGACGATGTCCAGGCCCGTGTAGTCGGCGGTCGCGGCGTCCTCGACGGTGATCTCGGTGTCGCGCCAGGGCAGCCGGCGGCCCGCCGAGCGGGCGGAGGCGAACAGGCGCAGCTCGTCGGCCGGGAATCCGCGCTCGTCCAGGATGTGGCGCATCACATTCCCGACCTGGCCGGTGGCCCCGACGATCCCGATTCTCATGCCGCTCCCTCTGTTGCCGATGTGACCTGGATCGTTCGAGTCTCCCCAGGTCCGTGCACCTCGTCCAACGAATAACCCTTCACCACGACTTTAAGCAGTGCTCGACCCGGGTCGTGCGCGCGGGGCGGGGTCAGGCCGTCCAGCCGAGGGTGGCGCGGGCCCGCTCGTGGGCCTGGACGTGGTCGGCGAGGACCTTGGCGATCACCTCGTCGATCGCCTCCAGCCGGGTCCCCACCTCGGCCAGCTCGCGTTCGGCGCGCTCCAGCCCGGGTTCCTTGACGAGGGAGGGCACGCCGCCGCCCAGCGCGGTGGCGAGCCCGGCGGCCAGCTCGCGGTTCGCCTGCCGGTAGGCGCGCAGCGGGGCCAGGACCTCCTCGCGCCGGTCGCGCAGCTTCTCGAACCCCTCGGCGGCCTCGGCCAGCTCGGCGCGGGACGCGGCGACGCGCTCGTCGGCGCCGTCGAGCCGGGCGCGCAGCTCCGCCAGCTCGGCGTCGGCGCGCGCGGCGTCCTCGACGGCCTGCCGCACCCGCGGTTCCAGCAGCGCGAGCTGCTTGCGGGTGAGGCGGAGCAGGTCCTCCGCCGCGTCGCCGACGGCCCGCTCGGCGTCCGCGGCGGCGTCCGGTTCGGCGGCGGCGTCCGGTTCGGCGGCGGTGCGGGCGGTCAGGGCCTGTTCCTGGAGGCGCAGCGCCTCCACCTCGTCCGCGAGGCGGTGGAGGCGGCGCAGCTCGGCGACGCGGTCGCGGATCCGGTCGTGCTCGGCGGTGAGCCCGGCCAGCTCCCGTTCGGCGTCCTCCAGCTCGGCGAGGGCGGCGCGGTCGGCGGCGAGCCGGTTCCGCGCGGCGGCCAGCGCGGCGTGCCGCTCCCGCAGGTGGTCGCGGACGGGGCGGCCGGGCGCGGCGGCCTGGGCGCGCTCCAGGTCGCCTGCCGGCCGGTAGTGCTGGACGTCGCCGATGTAGTGGCCGACGATGCGCTGG
>NZ_CAACVB010000137.1 GCF_900659635.1 Actinomadura roseirufa
CGGCGACGCCGGAGACGGCGGGCGCGGGGACGGCGGGCGGGGCGGCGCGCGGCGCCAGGTAGGCGGCGGCGCAGATCGCGAAGCCGGCGAGCGCGAGCAGCCGGTCGGCGGCGTCCTGCGGCCGGTGCAGCAGGAGCAGGTCGCCGAGGCCGAGCGCGACTAGGGCGAGCAGCCGCGCGGGCCCCGAACGGCCTTCGAGGGCGCGCTCCATCCATCGCATCAGCACGCCTCGATCGTAGAAGCCCGTCCCGCGCCGGCGAGTCCTCCACTTGGAGGAGGCCGCTCCGCCGGGTGGCCGGGTCGTGGGCCGCCCGGGGGATGCCGCCCGCCGTGCCGCGCGACCAGGGTGGACGTGTCCGGCCCGCCGACGAGAGGACGCCGATGTGGGCACCAACCTTGGACGGCCCCGCTTCGACACGGTCCCGCCCCGTCCCGGGCCGAACCCGCGCCTCGGCGACGGGTCAGCCGGCGAGGGACGGCCCGGCGGCCGGTGGCCCGCCGGGAGGCGTGTAGGTGAGGCCGAGGATGGGACTGATCTCGCTGAGCATGAGCTCGAACAGCGGCTCGGCGTCGTCCAGTGCGAACTCCAGATGCCCGAACACCTCCAGGCTGACCCCGCCCTGCAGCCGCACCCAGCACTTCAGGAACTGCTGGATCACGCCGAGCGGCAGGCTCACGCCGAGGTCCTCGTCGCGGTACTTGCGCAGCTGGACGAGCAGGGCCGGGTCGATCTCCTCGTCCGGGGGCACGGGGAACGGCTTCTTCTGCCAGAGCTCCAGGAACAGCGCCAGGAACGTCCAGCCGAACTCGCGGGCGCATGCCTCGGCGAAGTCGGCGTCCTCCTGGCTGGACGTGCCGCGCACCGGGGCACCGAACAGCAGCGCGTACTCGCGGGGGTGCGCCAGCGCCCACCGGCGGAACTGGCGGGAGACCGCGAGGAACTTGCGGCTGAGGTCGGGGGGCTGCACCTCGTGGATGGCGTTGTGCAGCTCGGCGGTCAGCTCGGTGAACAGGTCCCCGACCACATGCCGCAGCAGTTCCCGATGGCTGTCGTAGTAGCGGTACAGCGCCGGGGCGGTCATGCCCATCTCCCGGGCGATGGCACGGAGCGTCACCGCCTCGGCGCCCTCCTCGACGAGGATGCGCCGGGCGGTCTCGGAGATCTCCTTGACCGTCGCGGCCCGCAGCCGATCCCGCCGTGTCCTCACGTCGCCGCGCTCTCCCTCCGCTGCCCCGCTCACGATCCTCCCGCCTTCCGTTCCCCGCCGTCCGGTCCCCGGCCGTCTCCGGCCGCCCCCGCATGATTCCTCAAGAAACACCGTTGACGAAAGTGAAGCCCTGATGCAAAGTTAACACCGTTCGCTCTAAACGCCGTTCACTGCCGTTAGCGCATATCACCTCATGGGGGATCGACCATGTTCGAACGATGGGGGCGTTGGGTGCACCGGCGCCGCCGCTGGGTACTCGCCGCGGCGGGCGCCGCGCTCGTCTTCGCCGCCGTCTGGGGGACGGGCGTCTTCGGCGCCCTGACCTCGTCCGGCGGCTTCAGCACGCCGGACAGCGAGAGCGCCACCGCGATGAAGATCGCCGAGCGCGACCTCGGCCGCAGCGAGGCCGACGTGGTGGTCCTCTACCAGGGCGCCGCGGGCCGGACCGTGGACGACCCGGCCTACCGGTCGGCCGTCGAGCGGGCGCTGGGCGCGCTGCCGGCCGACAAGATCGCCGCGACCTCGACGTACTGGACGACCCGCGCGCCGCAGTTCGTCAGCAAGGACCGCACCGCCACCTACGCGGTGCTGCGGCTCGCCGGCGCCGACGAGGGCGCCCGCGACGACTCCTACGACGCGATCAAGAAGGACCTGACCGAGGTCGGCGGCGGGCTGACCGCCAAGGTCGGCGGCCAGATCGGCACCAGCACCGCGATCAACGAGCGCGTGTCGTCCGACATCGGCCGGGCCGAGGGCTTCGCCATGCCGGTGCTGCTGGTCCTGCTCGTGCTGATCTTCGGCGGGCTGGTGGCGGCGAGCCTGCCGCTGGCGATCGGCGGCATGGCCATCCTCGGCTCGTTCACCGCGCTGCACCTGCTGACCTACGTCACCGATGTGTCGATCTTCGCGGTGAACATCACGACGTTCCTCGGCCTCGGCCTCGCGATCGACTACGGCCTGTTCGTGGTGAGCCGGTTCCGCGAGGAGATCTCCCGCGACCCCGGCGGCGGTACCGCGATCGAGGACGCGCTGGCCGCCACCATGGCCACCGCCGGGCGCACGGTCGCCGTCTCCGGCGTCACCGTCGCGGTGTCGCTGTCGGGCCTGCTGCTGTTCGACCAGAACTTCCTGATCTCCATGGGGTACGGCGGCATCGCGACCGTCTTCGTCTGCATGATCGGCGCGCTGACCGTGCTGCCCGCGCTGCTGGCCGTCCTCGGCCCGCGGGTGAACGCGCTGTCGGTCCGGCGCCGCCGCAAGCCCGCCACGACAGGGACCTCGGCCGCGGCCACCGGTGACACCGCGACCGCCGGTGACGCCGCGACCGCCGGGGCGGAGAGCGCCGGAACGGCCGACGGCTGGTGGGGCCGGCTGGCGCACAGCGTCATGCGACGTCCCGTGATCTACGCCGTCGTCACCGTGGCGCTGCTCGCCGCGCTCGGTACCCCGTTCCTGCGCATCAACTGGGGCGGCGTGGACGCCAAGGTGCTGCCCTCCGGGGCGGACGCCCGGGTCGTCGCCGAGACGCTGGAGACGCAGTTCCCGCGCAACGCCACCGCCCCGATCGAGGCCGTGGTGACGGGGACCTCCGACCGGGCCGCGGTGCAGGCGTACGGCCAGCGCCTGGCCGCCGTCCCCGGCGTGACCGGCAGCACCGTCACCGGCACCGAGGGCACTACGACCCGGATCTCGCTGCGCTACGACGCCGACCCGAACTCGTCCGCCGCCCGGCACCTGGTCGACCGCGTCCGGGACGTTCCGCCGCCGCCCGGCGCGACGACCCACGTGGGCGGTTCCACCGCCGACATCGTCGACCAGCTCGGCAGCCTCGCCGCGACGCTGCCCTGGCTCGCGCTGCTCGTCGGCGGCGCGACGTTCGTCCTGCTGTTCCTGGCGTTCGGCTCGGTGGTGCTGCCGCTGAAGGCGATCGTGATGAACCTGCTGTCGCTGTCGGCGACGTTCGGCGTGGTGGTGCTGATCTTCCAGGACGGCAACCTGTCCGGCCCGCTCGGCTTCACCGCCACCGGCGCCATCAGCCCGGCGATGCCGATCCTGATGCTCGCCATGCTGTTCGGGATCTCGATGGACTACGAGGTGTTCCTGCTGTCGCGGGTGCGCGAGCAGTACGACCTCACCGGCTCCAACACCCTCGCCGTCGCCACCGGCGTGCAGCGCACCGGCGGGATCATCACCAGCGCCGCGCTGCTGTTCATCGTGGTGATCGGGGCGTTCGCGACGTCCGGCATCGCGTTCATCAAGATGGTCGGCGTCGGGATGGCCGTGGCGATCGTCATCGACGCGACGGTCGTCCGGGCGCTGCTGGTGCCCGCGACGATGCGGCTGCTGGGCCGGGCGAACTGGTGGGCGCCCGGGCCGCTGCGCCGGATCTACAGCCGCTACGGGATCCGGGAGAGCGAGTCCGCCATCCCGCAGCGGCTCGAACCCGTGCCCTGACACTCCTGCGCGGGGGCCGGCCACCACCCGGCCCCCGCCTCACCGTCCAGCCCCCCGCAGGGCCGCCGTCCGGCCCGTGTCGCATCACCTGTGGGTGCACACGGTCCAGGCCCTGCGGGGGGTTTCCATGCGCGTATGGAACGGGCCAGACCAAGGGTCGCCCGGCCCACGGGCCATGGAACCGGCGGCCGACCGCCCACCGGACGCCCGATGCCGTCAGAGTGAACGCCAAGTAACGCAAAGTCCTTGTGATCTCCCCCGACCGGCGGGAGACTGAGCGCGTTCCCCCCGGCCGGACCGCGGCGTGACGCGCACCGCGGCGGCGACCGCCCGGCGGGCCCCTCCCCCACCGTTCACGGGACGTTCCTTGGAGGCAGCATGTCCGCGCAGGTGATGACCGACCCCGAGACGGCGCTCGGGCACCTGGAGCGCCTGACCGAGGTCCTGCGCTCGCGCGGCTGGACGGTCGAGGTCACCGCGCCCGCCGACCGCCGCCCCAGCGCCCTGGTCGCCAACCCCGAGATGCGCGCGCTGCAGGAGAACGTCATCGCCGCGCCGGAGCGCTCCGGCGGAGCCTGGGCCTACTTCTACAGCTGGGGCGAGCGGATCGCCCCGTGCGACGACCCGTCCGGCGCCGCGACCCTGCTCGGCCGCGTGCTCGCCGCCCGCCGGGACGGCTGATCGCCGTCCGGGGGCGGGCCCGCACGCCCGGCCCGCCCCCGGACGGATCGAACCCGCGGCGGCGCGGAGCGGAGGGCCCGCGCCGCCGCGGCCTCACCCCCACACCTAAGTGGGCCCACGCGCCCCCCCACCTGAACGAAGCGACGCCCTCGCACGCCCTTCGCGCCCGCCCCCGGCCCGCACCCCCGCAAGCCTCCAAGCCCGCCACGGCCCTGCCATGCCCCCGCGGAACCTCACACCCTCACGAGCCCTCACGCACCCCTTGCTCGCCCCTCACCCACCCCTCACAAGGCCCTAATAGGGCCCTAGCCCAAGCCAAGCCCCGCGCTCCCACCCGACCAGCCCGCCGAGCCTCCCGAAGCCCCCCACATCACCGCCCGAGCCTCACGAAACCTTCACGCGCCCTCGCAACCCCACACGGCCCGCACACAGTTCCACCCGCTCCCCGCAAGCAACCCCCGCCCAGGCCCTCACGCGAACGCCCCAAAGGACAATTGCGGAACCTCTCGCAGCACTCGCTGCCCCCAGGGAGTTCTCACGCGAGCCCCCGTACCTCCCGCACTCAACCGTTCACCGGGGCGCGGTGCTTACGAGCGCTGCGCGGTTTCACTTGTCTTCGCGTGCGGCCTTCACGATCTTGTGGGGCCCTCCTGGAGCGCCGGTGGGAAGGGTCAGGCGGATTTGCGGGTGCGGGGTTTGGGGGGTTCCTTCTTCTCGCTGGACTTGGGGGCCGCTTTCGTTCTGGTGGTCTTGCGGGAGGTGGACTTCCCGCTCGTGCCGCGGCTCTTCTTCGCGGCCTCCACGCTGGCGCGCAGGGCGCTCAGCAGGTCGGCGGCGGGCTCCTCGGCGGCCTCTTCCGCCGGGCGGGTGACCTCCCGGCCCTCCACCTTCGCGTCGATGACCTGCTGGAGCGCCTCGCGGTAGGCGTCCTTGTACTCCGCCGGGTCGAACTCCCCCTCCATCGACTCGATCAGCGAAGTGGCCATCGTGAGCTCCTGCTTGCGGACCTCGATGTCCTCCTCCAGGAAGGGGAAGCCCGGTGCGCGGACCTCGTCCGGCCACAGCATCGTCTCCAGGACGAACACGCCCGCGCGGACCCGCAGCGTCGCCAGTGACTCGCGCTGCCGCAACGCCACCTTCACGATGGCGACCTGCCCGGACTCCTCCAGCGCGTCGCGCAGCAGCACGTACGGCTTGGCGCCCTGGCCCTCGGGCTCCAGGTAGTACGACTTCGCGAAGTAGATGGGGTCGACCTCGTCCCGCTCCACGAACTGCAGGACGTCGATCCGGCGGCTGGACGACAGCGGCAGGTCGGCGAAGTCCTCGTCGGTGAGCACGACGATCTCGCCGCCCGGCAGTTCGTAGCCCTTGGCGATGTCGGAGTAGGGGACCTCCTCGCCGTCGATCGTGCACACCCGCTTGTACTTGATGCGCCCCCCGTCCTCGCGGTGCACCTGGTGGAAGGCGACGTCCCGCTGCTCGGTCGCCGAGTACAGCTTCACCGGTATGGTCACCAGCCCGAACGAGATCGCGCCCTTCCAGATACTGCGCATGATCCCTCCTTACCCAGCACGTTCCTCCCCTTAGCGTCGCAACCTCGTGCGATTTGCTCCACAACGAGCCCTTGATCCTTTTCTTGGGTGCGGGCAACGGGTAGGACGCCGTTATGACCATGCCATGGCCGGTTGAGCCGATGATGGCCGTCACCGGGGACCTCCCGGGCGATGGCGAGCGCTGGGGCCTGGAGCTGAAATGGGACGGCGTCCGCGTGCTGTCCCGGGTGTGCGGCGGCGGGGTCCGGGCGGCGGGCCGGCGCGGCGGCGACGTGGCGGGCCGCTACCCCGAGCTGTCCGGCCTGGCCGACCTTCTCCCCCACCACGACGTGCTGCTGGACGGCGAGGTCGTCGCGTTCGACCAGGGCAGGCCGAGCTTCGAGCGGCTCCAGCGGCGGATGCACGTGGGCCGTCCCGGCGCCCGGCTGATCCGCGAGGTGCCCGTCCGGTACGTGGTGTTCGACCTGCTGTCCCTGGACGGGCGGACCCTGCTGGACGAGCCGTACGCGAGCCGCCGCGCCCTGCTGACCGGGCTGGACCTCGCCGGGACCGGCCCCATCGAGGTGCCGCCCTACCTGCACGGCGGCGACTCCGCGCAGGTCAAGGAGCTGCTCGACTTCACCCAGGAGCAGCGGATGGAGGGGCTGCTCGCCAAGCGGCTGGACTCCCCCTACCGGCCCGGCCGGCGCGTCGACTACTGGCGCAAGGTCAAGAACTTCCAGACCCGCGAGATCGTCGTCTGCGGGTGGAAGCCCGGCCGGGGACGCCGCGAGGGCGGCGTCGGCTCGCTGCTGCTCGGCGAGTACGACCCGAAGGGCCGGCTGTGCTTCGTCGGCCACGTGGGCACCGGGTTCACCGACCGGGCCCTGGACGAGCTGTACGGGACCCTGTGGCCGCTGCGCCGTCCCACCAGCCCCTACGACGAGCCCGTCCCGCGCGAGTTCGCCCGCGACGCCCAGTGGGTCGAGCCGCGCCTCGTCGGGGAGATCGCCTACGCCGCGCGGACCCGGGACGGGCGGTTGCGCTTCCCGTCCTGGCGGGGGCTGCGCGACGACAAGGACCCGCTGGAGGTGACCAGTGACCAGTAGGACGGGCGGCGCTGGGACGGGCGGCGGCGAAAGGGTGAGCGTGGAGGTGGACGGCCGGGAGCTGAGCCTGTCCAACCTCGGCAAGGACCTCTACCCCGACTTCACCAAGGGCGAGGTCATCGACTACTACGCGCGGGTCGCGCCGGTCATGCTGCCCCATCTGAAGGACCGTCCCGCCACGCGGATCCGCTGGCCGGACGGTGTGTCCGGCGGGAAGTTCTTCGAGAAGAACGCCCCGGCCCACACGCCCGGCTGGGTCCGCACCGCCACCGTCCCGACCCCCGGCAGTTCGACGGGCCGCGACACACTCGACTTCGTCGTCGTCGACGACCTCGCCACGCTGGTGTGGTGCGCCAACCTCGCCGCGCTGGAACTGCACGTCCCGCAGTGGAGGATCGGGCCGCGCGGTGGGGTGCACGACCCCGATCTGGTGGTGTTCGACCTGGATCCGGGTCCGCCGGCGACGGTCGTGGAGGCGTGCGAGGTCGCCGGCCTGCTGCGCGACCTGCTCGCCGAGGACGGGCTGGAGTCCCATCCGAAGACCAGCGGCAAGAAGGGCCTGCACCTGTACGTCCCGATCGAGGAGTCGAGCCGGACGTCCCAGTACGCCAAGGCCGCGGCTCAGCGGCTGGCCGGTGAGCATCCCGGCCTGGTCGTCGCCAAGATGGACAAGCGGCTGCGCAAGGGCAAGGTCTTCGTCGACTGGAGCCAGAACAACCCGGCCAAGACCACCGTCGCCCCCTACTCTCTGCGCGCCGCGGACAGCCCGTCGGTGTCGACTCCCGTGTCCTGGGACGAGCTGGAGTCCTGCCGCGACGCCACCGACCTGGTGTTCACGCCCGCCGAGGCCCTCGACCGGATCGCCGACCACGGCGACCTCCTCGAACCGCTGCTCGGCGACCGGCGGCCCCTCCCCTCCTGACCGCCCTTCTCGCCGCTCGGGGCCCCTCCGGACGCGCTCCGACTGCCCTATGTGTTCGAATCCGCACGCTGAGGCACCGGATTCCGTCACCATGAAGCCAGGGGGACATGGCCCGGAAGGACGAACTGTGCGGAACAACCATCACTACAGCGCCGTGGTGCTGGGCGGGGGAACCGCGGGAGGGATGGTCGCGTCGGGGCTCGCCCGCGCCGGACGCGACGTCGCGCTCGTGGAGAGCCGCCTGGTCGGCGGCGAGTCCCCGTACTTCGCCTGCGTCCCCTCCAAGTCGCTGCTGCTGTCGGCCCGGCGCGGCGAGTCGTGGGAGCTGGCCCTCACCCGCCGCGACGGGCTGGCCGCGTACCGCGGCGACGACCGGGCCGTCGCCCGGCTCGCCGAGGACGGCGTCGCCGTGCTGCGCGGCCGCGGCCGGATCCTCGGCCCCGGCCGGATCGACGTCGACGGCGCCGAGATCGGCTTCGACGACCTCGTGCTGTGCACCGGCGGCGAACCCGTCGTGCCGCGCGTCGAGGGCCTGGCCGACGTGCCGTTCTGGACCAGTGACGAGGCGCTGTCGGTCCCCGACCTGCCGCGCAGGCTCGCCGTCCTCGGCGGCGGCCCGGTCGGCTGCGAGCTGGCCCAGGTGTACGCGGCGTTCGGGTCTCAGGTCGCGCTGGTGGAGGCGTCCGGGCGGCTGCTGACCGCCGAGGCGCCGTTCGCGGGCGAGGTGCTCGCCGAGTCGCTGCGCCGGCTGGGCGCCGACCTGCGGCTCGGCGCGGGCGTCGCGAGAGTGGAGCGCAAGGACGCCGGGGTGCGGCTGTGGCTGTCGGACGGCGGCGCCCTCGACGCCGACCGCGTCCTCATCGCCGCCGGGCGCCGCCCCCGGGTGACCGACCTCGGCCTGGAGACCCTCGGCATCGCCTCGGCGCCCGGCCACGGCGTGCCCGTGGACGAGACGTGCGGCGTCCCGTCGTCCACGGGCGGGGTCTGGGCGGCCGGCGACGTCACCGGCGTCGCCCGCACCGCCCACGCCGCCCGCTACCAGGCGCGGGTGGTGCTGTCCAACCTGCTGGGGCGGCGCCGGGAGGCCGACTACCGGGCGATTCCGCGCGTCGTGCACACCACGCCCAGCGTCTACTCGGTCGGCGTCTCCCCGGCGCAGGCGGCCGAACTCGGCATAGACCTCCTCACCGCCGGGTACGACCTCGCCGCGACGGCACGCGCGGCGGTCGAGGCCGATGATCGGGGGCGGGTGGAGCTGTACGCCGACCGGTCCCGCGGGCTGCTGATCGGCGCCGCCGCGGCCGGGTTCTACGCTGAGGAGTGGATGAGCGAGATCGCGCTGGCCATCCGCGCGGAGACGCCGCTGGGCCTGCTCACCGACGTCGTCCACGCGTTCCCCACCTACGGGGAGTCCCTGGAGATTCCGCTGCGGGAGCTGGCCGGGCGGCTGTGAGCGAGCCCGTGCGGGCGAGCCCTGAGGAGGACGCGCGATGAGCGAGACCGACGACCTGGACCGGCCGCGGCCCGAGGACGACCCGGTGCCGGACGACGCCCCCGAGGCCGACATCGCCGAGCAGCGCGCCACGCTCGGCGACGACGACGAACGGCGGGAGCGGCCCGCCCCGATGCCCTTCGACGCCGACGAGGCCGACGCCGCCGAGCAGCGCCGCGAGGTCCGGCTGGACGAGGACGACTACCGCTGACGGCCCACCGGGGTCGCGGAAGCGCGGAGCCCGAGGAAGCACCGGGCCCGAGGAAGCACGGAGCCCGAGGAAGCACGGGGGAACATCACCGTCCTGCGGACGCGGGGGCCGCCGCCGGAAATAGACTGACCTGCGTGAAGGAACGTCGGCGTGGCCACTGCGGTGACCCCGGAGGTTACTCACGCGTACGATGGTGGGATCAGTTCCCGCGGCGGGCGTCCCACTCCGCCGCGACGATCGGTGATCGGAGAGTGTGGTGACCGCGACCCCGGACGCCCGCCCCCGCGGCACGCGACTGCCTCGGCTGGCACGTCGCAGGCAGCTGCTCGGCGCGGCGCAGGAGGTGTTCGTCGCGCAGGGCTACCACGCCGCGGCGATGGACGAGATCGCCGAGCGCGCGGGCGTCAGCAAGCCCGTGCTCTACCAGCACTTCCCGGGCAAGCTGGAGCTGTACCTGGCCTTGCTGGACGAGCACGCCGAGGCGCTGGTGAAGACCGTCCGCGACGCGCTGGAGTCCACCACGGACAACAAGCTGCGCGTCCAGGCGAGCATGCAGGCGTTCTACGACTTCGTGGCCGGTGACGGCGAGGCGTACCGGCTGGTGTTCGAGTCCGACCTGCGGAACGTGGCGCCGGTCCGGGCCCGCGTCGACCGCGCCAACCAGCAGTGCGCCGAGATGATCGCCCAGGTGATCGCCGAGGACACCGGCGCCGCCAGCGACGAGGCGCATCTGCTCGGCATGGGCCTGGTGGGCATGGCCGAGGTCAGCGCCCGCTACTGGCTGTCCCAGCACCGGGCCATCCCCAAGGACACCGCCGAGAAGATCATCGCCCGGCTGGCCTGGCGCGGGATCTCCGGCTTCCCGCGCACCGGCTGAGCCGCCCCGCCCGCCCCGCGCCGCCTCCGGTTTCACTCGCGGCGAAGCGGCGGGACCGCGCATCCGGTGCCGCGCGTGCCACCATCGAGGTGTCCGCCGGTGGTCGGCGGGACGCGTGAGACGAAGGGGAGCATCACGTGCAGGTTCGCATCGGCGTGCAGTCCGTGCCCAAGGAGCTCGTGGTGGACACCGCGCAGTCCGCCGACGAGGTCCAGCGGGCGCTGGCCGAGGCCCTCGCCGCCGAGGGCGGCGTGTTCGTGCTCAAGGACCGCAAGGCCGGCCGGGTGGTCGTGCCCGCCGCCCGCGTCGGCTACCTGGAGATCTCCGAGGACGAGCAGCGCAACGTCGGCTTCGGCAGCCAGTACGCCTGACCCGGGCCGCCGGAGCGGCCCGCCGGGCCGCTCCGGCGCACCGCCCCCGCGGACCGCGCGACACGCCGTCCGCACCACCTTCCCGGTCTTTGACCTGCATTTTGTTTGATCCGTGCTGACGGGGCACATCGATCTCCGACCACGGGCCACCGGCCCACGGAAACGGAATGGATGATCGACATGCTCACGACGATCCTGTGGTTCATCGTCGTCGGTGCCGTGATCGGAGCCCTGGCACGGCTGCTCGTCCCGGGCCGCAACCCCATCGGCGTCCTGCTGACGGTCCTCGTCGGCGTCGCCGGCGCGATCCTCGGCGGCATCGTCGCGGACGCGCTCGGGGCCGGTTCGTTCGTCGCGCTGGTGTTCGCGGTGGTGATCGCCGCGCTCGGCGTGGCGGCCCTCACCTCCGCCCACGGGCGCGGCGGGGGCGGCCGGCGGCACGGCTGGCGCACCCGGCGGCGCTCCTACTGACGCACCGGCGCCACGCCCCGACCGGCGCCCCGACCCGCGGAAGCCCCCGTACCCCGCATGCGGGGGCTTCCGCATGTCCGGATGTGGCCGTCGCGGCGGGTCTCCGCGGACCCGCCGGGACGGCCCGCCCGGCACCGAATACGCCCTGGCGAGCGGCATGGGGAATAGACCAGAATAGGGAAACGTTGACCCCGGTGATCGGCTATTGGTGTAGAGAACTGACGGTCGGTACACTGCGTGGCGGAGTGTGACCGCACGCAGCCACAGTGAGTGACTGCTTTCAACCCCTGACTGCGGTCGCCGAGACATTGATTGACGGCTGGTCCCTCCCGCGCGAGCGCGCGGCCACAGGATGCGAGCGGCGGGCACGCCCGGAAGGCGGAGCCCGGCCGGCGGCCCCCTGTGTGCGGGCCGCCCACCCGTCGGCATCCGGCCGAACCGGGCTCCGGGCCGCGCCGCACCCGGGAGTGAGGACCCCGCACATTGGAGGCTGAAAGCCCTGACTACCTTTCGTGAACTCGGGGTCGTCCCCGAGATAGCCGATGCCCTGCAGGCCGAGGGCATCGTGGAAGCGTTCCCCATCCAGGAGCTCGCCCTGCCGATCGCGCTGGGCGGGCACGACATCATCGGGCAGGCCCGCACGGGCACCGGCAAGACGCTGGCGTTCGGCATCGCGCTGCTGCAGCGCATCCGGCACGGCGGCCGCGAGCCGCAGGCCCTCGTCGTCGCGCCGACCCGCGAGCTGGCCCTGCAGGTCACCGATGACCTCCTGGTCGCCGGCGGCAAGCTCGGCACCCGCGTGCTGTCGGTCTACGGCGGCCGCGCCTACGAGCCGCAGATCGAGGCGCTGCGCGAGGGCGTCGACGTCGTCGTCGGCACCCCGGGCCGCCTGCTCGACCTCGTCAAGCAGAAGCACCTGGACCTGTCCAAGGTCGGCGTGCTGGTGCTGGACGAGGCCGACCGCATGCTCGACCTCGGGTTCCTGCCCGACATCGAGCGGATCATCGACCGGATTCCGGCGCAGCGGCAGACGATGCTCTTCTCGGCGACGATGCCGGGCGAGATCGTGGCGCTGTCGCGCCGCTACCTGACCCGTCCCACCAACGTGCGGGCCGAGGCGCACGCGGAGTCCGACGCGACGCCGCAGGTCGTCCAGCACGTCTTCCAGGCCCACCAGATGGACAAGCCGGAGATGCTGGCCCGCCTGCTGCAGGCGGAGGGCCGCGGGCTCACCATGGTCTTCTGCCAGACCAAGCGGGCCTGCGACCGGGTCGCCGCCGATCTCGCGCAGCGCGGCTTCGACGCCGCCGCCGTGCACGGCGACCTCGGCCAGAGCCAGCGGGAGCGGGCGCTGCGCGCGTTCCGCAACGGCAAGATCGACGTCCTGGTGGCCACGGACGTGGCGGCCCGCGGGCTCGACGTCGACGACGTCACGCACGTCGTCAACTACGAGTGCCCCGACAGCGCGGAGACCTACGTGCACCGCATCGGCCGGACCGGCCGCGCGGGCAAGGAGGGCACCGCCGTCACGCTGGTCGACTGGTCCGACCTGACCCGCTGGAAGCTGATCAACGGCACGCTCGACCTGCCGTTCGCGGCGCCGGAGGAGACCTACTCCACCTCGCCGCACTTCTTCGCGGTCCTCGGCATCCCCGCGGGCACCAAGGGCAAGCTGCCCAAGGAGCAGCGCGGCGAGCGCGCCGGCCTCGACGCCGAGGCGCTGGAGGACATCGGCGAGACGGGCAAGACCCGCAGCCGTGACCACCGGGACCGCGACCACCGGGACCGGGACCGCCACGAGCGGGAGCGGCCCCGTCCGCGCCGCCGCAAGCGGACCCGTACCCGGGCCGGCCGGCCCGTCGAGGGCGCCGTGTCCGTCGACGGCGTCGCGGGCGAGACCGAGGCGGCGCCGGTGGCGGGCGATCCCGCCCCCGGCAACGTCGTGGACGCGGTCGCCACCGAGCGCAAGCGGAGCCGTACCCGGCGCCGTACCCGCGCGGGCAAGCCCGCCGCCGAGCGCGGCGGGACCGCCGAGGCGTCCCAGACCGCCTGATCCACCCGCAACCGCGAGATCACGGAGACGAACCCGTGATCTCGCGGTGGCACGCGTCCCCCACCAGGTGAGAGCGGGCGCGGGTCAGCGGCGTGGGCTCGGGGACGCGTCGCGCAGGCCCAGGGCGACGCCCGGATGATCGGTGATCAGCACGGCGACGCGCGGGTCGCCGAGGAAGCGGCGCATCAGCGGCTCGGCGTTCACCGTCCAGATCATGACGGGGAACCCGGCGCGGCCGCACTGCCGCAGTACCCCCACGCGGGCCAGCCGGTGGTTCAGCGCCACCATGTCGGCGCCCGCCTCGCGGATCAGCCGCAGCGGCGCGAGGTCGCGCGCGGCGCCGCGCTCCCACAGGCCGCGCCCCACCGACAGGGCCGTGCGCGCCTTCGGGAAGTTGCGCTTGATCTCCACCAGCGAGGTCACCTCGCGGGTCGTGACCACGAAGTTCTCCACGCCGAACGCCGCCACCGCGAGCTCGGCCGTCTCGTGCTCGCAGCCGCGCTCCTTGAGGTCCAGATGGCCCTGCGCGCCGCCATTGGCGATGATCTCCATGGCGTCCGCGACCAGCGGGACGGGACGCGGCGACAGCTCCTGGAGCCGCCGGTAGGTCAGCCGGTTCAGCGGCAGTCCGCCGATCGCCGGATCGTGGTGCACGACGAGGCGCCCGTCGCCGGTCCGCCGGATGTCGATCTCGACGTACTCGGCGCCGGAGTCGACGGCGTCCTTGAGGCCGGTCAGGCCCGCCTCGTCCCGGCGATGCGCGGAGACGGCCGGCTTGGCTTCCACGCTGTGGACGCTACCATCGCGCCTTCCGGAGCCGGTGCCCGAGGACGCCGATTTAGTATGGTGGCCCCCTGTGAGTACGCCCCGGTTCCTGACCCTGCCCCCCGGCGTTAGCCGGACGACCGTCGAGACCTCCCGCGGCCGCTTCGCCGCCCTGGAGGCGCTTCCGGGGTCGGGCGTCACCGAGCGCTGGCCGGCCCTCCTGGTCCCCGGGTACACCGGCAGCAAGGAGGACTTCCTCGCGGTCCTGCAGACGCTCGCCGCGTCCGGGCGCCGGGTCGTGGCGATCGACATGCGCGGGCAGTACGAGTC
Organism: Actinomadura roseirufa; assembly: GCF_900659635.1. Classification (GTDB taxonomy): domain Bacteria; phylum Actinomycetota; class Actinomycetes; order Streptosporangiales; family Streptosporangiaceae; genus Spirillospora; species Spirillospora roseirufa. The sequence goes on from NZ_CAACVB010000137.1 coordinate 14,477, forward strand.
GGACGGGCCGGACGACCCGTCCGCCTATGCCCGCGCCGCGCTGGGCGAGGACGTCACCGCCCTGCTGGACGCCCTCGGCCCGGAGCCCGTTCACCTGGTCGGCCACTCCTTCGGCGGGCTGGTGACGCGTGAGGCCGTCCTCGACGGGCCGGTGCCGCCGGCCTCGTACACGCTGATGAGCTCGGGTCCGGCCGCGCTCACGGGCCAGGCCGCCGCCAAGGCGCGGGCCCTGCGCGACGCCGTTCCCGAGCTCGGTATGCCCACCATCTGGACGATCAGCCTGGAACCGGACTATGTCGGGCGGGGCGTCGCGGCGGACATCGTCGCGTTCCTCAAGGCCCGCACGCTGGGCAACTCCGAGGCCGGGTTGGTCTCCATGGCCCGTGAGCTGCTCGGCGCGCCCGACCGGGTCGACGAGCTCGTCAAGCACTGCGAGCAGACGGGGCTGCGCGTCCTCGTCCTGTACGGCGAGGACGACGACGTCTGGGACCCCCGCGCCCAGGCCGCCATGGCCGCGCGGCTCGACGCCGCCAAGGTCGTCATCCCCAGCGCCGCGCACTCCCCCGCGGTCGAGGCCCCGGAGACGACCGCCGGCGCCCTGACGCACTTCTGGAACCAGGCCGAGCGCGACCTCCGCTGATCCGCCGCTCAGCCCTCGGGGAGGGCCGACCACGGGTCCTTGCGGGGGGCGGCCTCCCGCCCTTCGGGGCAGTGGGCGGCGAAGTCGCACCAGGAGCAGAGGGCGCCGGGACGGGGCGGGAACACGTCGTCCAGGGCCGTGTCGCCGAGGGGCGGGGCGGCGGCGGGCGCGTCGCCCCGGCGGGGCTTCGGGACGCGGGCGCGGTAGGCGTCGTCGGCCTCGGACGCCTCCCCCGCGATCTGCTCGGCGCGGCGCAGGTGGCGCCGGAGCGACTCGTCGGTGTGCTCCCACGCCGCGACCTCCCCGGACGGGAGGTGGTGCAGCTCGACCCGCCGGCAGGGACGGCGCAGGACGCGCGACGCGGCCACCGCGTACAGGGCCAGGGCGAGGGATCCGCGCGCGTCGTCGGTGGTGAGGACGTGGCGTCCGGTCTTGTAGTCGACGACGACGAGCTCGGTGCCGCGGGCGTCCAGGCGGTCGATGCGGCCCGACAGGGCGATGCTGTCGGTGCGGGTCGCGACGGTGCGCTCGACGCCCAGCGGCTCGTCGGACGGGTCGAGGGACGCGACGTAGCGTTCGACCATCGCGCGGGCCCGGTCGCGCCAGTGCGCGGACTGGGCGGCGTCGCGGAAGCCGTCGGTGAGCCAGCCGCGGGCCAGCAGGGTCCCGGCGGCGGCGGGCGTGCGTTCGCGTTCGGGGAGCCGCCACCAGGCCGCCAGGGCGTTGTGGACGCTGGAGCCGACGCTGTTGTGCGCCCAGCGGGGCCCCCGCGACGGCATCGGACGGTCCAGGTAGGTCATCCGGTACCGGCGGGGGCAGTCCAGCCAGGTGTTCAGCCGCGACGGCGTGCACGCGTACAGCCGCCGGGGCATGCCCTCTAAGCCGAGCTGCTCGCCCGCGTCCACGTTCGGACTTCCCCGGCGGTCAGTCGTCGTTCTCCTGGGCGAGCGCGCCCCAGGTCTCCCAGCGCGCGTCCTCCTCGCCGACCGTGGTCTCCTCGCCCTGGGCGGGCAGGACCCGCAGCTCCTTCGGCAGGGGCGTCAGCAGCGCGCCGATGCTGTTGAGCTGCTTGCGCAGGTCGTCGTAGACCCCGCCGACCGAGCCGGGGCGGCCACGGTGCAGGGTGTCGCCCGCGAAGAGCACGCCGAGCTGCTCGCTGATCACGCACACGCTGCCGGGCGTGTGGCCCGGGGTGTGCACGATCTCCAGCTGGGCCTCGCCGATCTCGAAGACGCCGCCGTCCTCGAGCCAGATGTCGGGTTCGAGGGCGCGCAGCGCCTTGGCGTCGTCCTCGTCCTCCTCTTCCTTGGCGAGGCGGCCGAAGTAGTCGCGCCACAGCAGCCTGTCGGCGCGGTGCAGGGCGATCGGGGCCCAGTTCTCCTCGTCCTCCTCGCCCGCGGCGGCGACCTCGAGGACCACCTCGAGGTGGTGCTCGTTGCCGTCGGTGAGCAGGACGGCCATGACCTCGCGGTCACCGACCTCCTTGAGGATGGCCTCGGCGTCGTACGCCGGGTCGATCACGATGACCTCGTCGTCGTCGCCGACGATGTAGGTGTTGCTCTCGACGTCGTAGTCGGTGTCGTCCAGGGTGAGCTGACCCGACGTCACCACCTGTTCGATGCGCGCGTCCACGCCACGCACCCTACCGTGCTTTGCGGGGTCGGTCGGGGCGCGCGGCGATCACGCGGGGCGGGGTTCCGGTCGCGGCGGAGGCCAGCGCCTCGTAGGCGTCCGGAGCGGTCGTCTCGGCGCCGAGCCGGTCGCCGGTCGGCGCGCCGTGGTCGTCGCTGGAGCCGGTCGCGGCGAGCCCCAGAGACGCCGCCAGTCCCCGCAGCCGGGCCCGGTCGTCCGGCGCGTGGTCGGGATGGTCGACCTCGACGCCGGCCAGGCCCGCGGCGGCGAGCCGCTCGACGACCTCGTCGGGGAAGACGTAGCCGCGGCGCCGGGCCCGCGGGTGGGCGAGCACGCAGACGCCGCCCGCGGCGCGGACCAGCGTGATCGCCCGCGCCGGGTCCAGCGCGTACCGCTCGGCGTAGGCGCGGCCGCCCTGGGCGATCCAGTCCGGGGTGAACGCCTCGTCGGCGGTGCGGACGGCGCCCGCGTCCACCATGGCGCGGGCGATGTGCGGGCGGCCGACCGCCTCGCCGCGCGCGAGCGCCCGGACGGCGGACCAGGTGACGCCCACGCCCAGCTCCTGGAGACGGTCGACCATCGTCTGCGCGCGGACCACCCGGTCGTCGCGGATGCGGGCCAGCTCCGCCGCGAGGACGGGCTCGGCGGGGTCGAACAAATAGCCCAGCATGTGCAGGCTGCGGCCCTCCTGCTGGCAGGACAGCTCGATGCCGGGGACGAGGGTCAGTCCCTCCGGCAGGGCCTCGGCCGCCGCGTCCCAGCCGCCGACGGTGTCGTGGTCGGTGAGGGCGAGGACGTCCACCCCGTTCGCGCGGGCGCGCCGGACGACCTCGGCGGGCGGGCGGGTGCCGTCGGACACGTCGCTGTGGCTGTGCAGATCGATCCGCATGGCCCCTTCATACCAAGCCCTCTCCCGGCGGCACGGGCAGGACGGGCCGTGGGCCTACTCGTCCAGTCGCGGGCTGTGGGCGCCGTAGGGGAGGTCGAGGTCCATTCCGGGCTCGCGCAGGTCGAGGAGCTTGCGGGTCTCCAGCATGAGGACCCCGGACTCGGCGGGCCACAGCACCGCCCACAGCCAGTTGCCCATCGCCTCGCCCACGTAGACGGCGCGGTCGGGGCGGGCGCCGACCGCCCACATCGGCACCGAGTGGCCGCAGGTCGCGGCCGGGCCGCTGACGTCCAGCTTCACGTGCGGCGGGCTGCCTTCGCACACCTCGCCGGGGTCGCCGCCGTCCAGGCCCGCGTAGTGGGCGCCGAGCCCGATCCCGGGTTCCTCGGCGATCAGCACCATGTCGGCCGGGCCGCGCAGCAGGCCGGGACCGGAGGCCGCGACGGCGACGGCGCGCGCGCCGCTGCGCTCGTCCCCCACGGTGGCGAAGCCGGTGACGAGCCAGCCCAGCGGAAGCGGCCAGGGCGTCCACACCGGGACGCGGGCGTCCAGCAGGACGGCCGCGAGGCCGTCCGGACCGGGCCGCTTGGACGGCTGCCGCGGCAGGACGGCGCCGTGCACGCCGCAGCCCCAGTCGCTCGACCAGAGGCTCGGCGCACGAAGAGGGCCCGCGCAGCGCGGGCAGGTGGGCTCCGCCCTCACGGTTACCCACCCTGCGCGGCGTGGCACCGCCCCGTCAAGTTCCCCGAGGTAGCCGCCTGGGAAAGGGGCGACAAAATGGGGTCATGCGTGTGCGCTGCGTCGGCGGGATCGTGCGGGACGGGAGCGGGCGGCTGCTCATGGTGAAGCGCGGGAGGCCGCCCGGCGCCGGGCTGTGGTCGATCCCCGGCGGCCGGGTGGAGCCCGGCGAGGGCGACGCCGCGGCGGTCGCCCGGGAGCTGGCGGAGGAGACCGGCCTGGAGGTCGCCGTCGGGCGGCTCGTGGGCTCGGTGGACCGGCCCGGCCCGGACGGCGTCACCTACGAGATCCACGACTACGCCGCGACCGTGACGGGCGGTGAGCTGCGGGCCGGGGACGACGCGTCCGACGTCCGCTGGGTCTCGCCCGCCGGGCTGCGGGCGCTCCCGGTCACCTCCGGGCTGCTCGACGCCCTCGGTTCGTGGGGAGTCCTATGAGACGAGCTCCGGGCCGGCCGCCTGCCCCTTGACGGGCGGTACCGGCGTTCCGGAGGCCCCGGCCTCGGGCGTCCCCACGGGGGCGTCGGGGCCGGGGTCGTCCACGGGCGCCGCGGGCGTGACGGTCTGGATCCGCTTGCGCCGGACGAACCAGAGCACCGCCGCCGCGTACAGCGCCATCGGGATGATGTCCGCCACGACGTACTGCCAGGGGACGCCGCCCTGCTCGATGTCGAGCTTCCCGACCGCGGCGGGGGCGAGGAACGCCATCAGGTTGTTGAAGACGTGCATGGCGATGCCCGCCTCCAGCCCGCCGCTGCGGACGGCGAGCCACGCGGACAGGGCCCCGAAGAAGAAGATGTCGACGATCCCCCAGCCGGTGTAGCCGTGGCCAGCGGTGAACAGGGCCGACCCCAGGACGATCCCGGGCCAGGGTGTGCGCAGGACGACGCTGAAGGCGCGCGCGACCCGTCCCCTGGCGGTCTCCAGCGTGCAGGAGCCCACCGCCTGCAGCAGCCAGCCGCGGAAGACGTACTCCTCGGCCGCCGACTGGAACGGCACCAGCAGGATGATGACGAGGGCGGGGGCGAGGAAGCGGCCCCAGCCGACCCAGTGGTCGTCGCCGCCCGAGTCGTCGTGCACGAAGGCGGCCGCCACCAGCGACGACCCGTACGACACGGCGCAGAAGGCCAGGGCGAGGCCGCAGCAGATCAGCAGCCAGCGCCAGCGCAGCCGGCCCGCGACCGACGACAGCGTGCCCGGCCGCCGGCGCTGGACCCCCCACGCGCCGAGCAGCGCGACCGGCAGGAACACCCCGAGGGAGGCCAGCTCGAACGCCAGGTCGGCGGTGTCGTCGCCGAAGAGCGAGTCCGACTCCGGGCCGGCGTTGTCGGGCAGGTCGCCGGTCACCGCGATCCGGACGATCAGCCCGAGGATCATCATCGCGATCGCCAGCGCGAACCCGGCTCCGGCGACGGCCAGCGTCCCGACCAGGGGCCGCCACCAGCGGTGCGCCGCCGTCCGCGCCATGCGGTGGAACGGCGTGCCCGGCGGCGTCGGCACCACCCAGGGCGCCTTCACGGGCCCCGGCCCGGCCTCACCGAACGGCACCGGATACGGCTGGTAGGGCTGCGGAGGCCCGTCATAGTGGGGCGCGCCGGGTTGGGGTGGGGCGTACTGGCCCGTCCAGGAGGGGTCGGCGCCGTACGGGGCGGGCGGCCGCTGCGGTGCGCCGTACACGCCCTGGTAGGGCGGCGGGCCCGGGTCCTGCTCCGGCCAGGACCAGCCCTGGGCGGGGGCACGCGGGCCGGGCGGCGCCGGAGGTTCGGGGGGCCGCCCGGCGGGCGCGCCCGGCGAGTCGGGCGGTGAGTCGGCCGGTGATCCGGTCGGCAGGTCGGGATCGAGCGGGGCCCATCCGTCCACGCCCCCGGGTTCCGACACGTATGACCCCTCCCACCGGCTTCGGTCCGTGGGACGAATCGTACGTGGGGTCAGCCCCCGGACGCGTCGAAGGACTCGGTGCGCGTCATCCCGGCGGCGCGTCCCTTGGCCGCGACGACGAGGGCCATCTTGCGGGACGCCTCGTCGATCATCTCGTCGCCGAGCCGCGCGGCACCGCGCCCCTCGACGGTGACGTGGTGCTCGTAGGCGTCCAGGATCAGCTCGGCGCGGTCGTAGTCGTCCTGCGCCGGTGAGAACACCGCGTTGCCCGCCTCGATCTGCGCGGGGTGCAGCACCCACTTGCCGTCGAAGCCGAGCGCCGCCGCCCGCCGCGCGACCCGGGTGAAGGCGTCCACGTCGCGGATGTTGAAGTAGGGCCCGTCGATGGCCTGGAGACCGTGGGCGCGGGCGGCCACCAGGATCCGCATGAGGATGTGGTGGTAGGCGTCGCCCTCGGTGTAGCCGGGCGGCTGCTCCCCCACCGTCAGCGTCTTCATGTTGAGCGAGGCCATCAGGTCGCCGGGGCCGAGGACGAGCGACTCCAGCCGGGGTGAGGACGCGGCGATCGCGTCCACGTTCATCAGGCCCTGGGCGTCCTCGATCTGCGCCTCGATGCCGATCCGGCCGACCTCGAGACCCGTCCCCCGCTCGATCTGGGTGAGCAGCCGGTCCAGCCACTGGACGTGGGAGGCGTCGGACGCCTTCGGCAACATGATCGCGTCGAGGTTCGCGCCGGCGGCCTCGACGACCTCGATGACGTCCCGGTACGCCCAGTGCGTGTCCAGGTCGTTGATCCGCACCACCCGGACCCTCTCGCCCCAGCCGCCCTCGTTGAGGGCCGCGGCGACGTTCGCCCGCGCGGTCTCCTTCACCGCCGGCGCGACCGCGTCCTCCAGGTCCAAAAAGATCTCGTCGGCGGGCAGGTCGCGGGCCTTTTCGATGAAACGGGGGTTACTGCCCGGCACGGCGAGGGTGGTACGTCGAGAACGCATGCGCCGGATGGTATCCAGCGGTATGAGACGCTGCTTCACATGGGTGACCTCAACGCGGCTCTGGTGGAGGAGGCGGCCAAGAAGTCCGGGCTGCTGTGGCTGGACCTTCCCGGCCTGCCGCAGCCCAGGGCCGCCTGGCACATATGGCACGACGGGTCGGCCTACGTGCTGACCGGCGGGGACGGGGAACAGCCGCTCCCCGGGCTGCCGGAGGCCGACCGGGTCACGGTGATCCTGCGCAGCAAGGACAAGGGCGGCCGGCTCCTGGCGTTCACCGCGGCCTGCGCGCACGTCGAGCCGGGCACGGAGCTGTGGGACGAGGTCGCGCCGATGCTCGCCAAGGACCGCCTCAACGCGCCCACGCACGAAGGCCAGGTGGACCGGTGGGCCGCCGATTCCTACATCGTGCGCCTCACGCCGACGGGAGAGCTGACCGAGGCGCCCGGCGGGCACTCGGGCGACTACGCCGCCGTCCGGCCGGTGCCCACGCCCGCGACGACCGCGGGCCCGCCGCCCCGGCTGCTCGGCCGCAA
>NZ_CAACVB010000138.1 GCF_900659635.1 Actinomadura roseirufa
AGCTCCCCGGCGAGCGCGTCCAGCCGCGCGCGGTCGCGCGCGAGCAGCCCGGCGGGGTGGCCTTCACGGGCGAAGCGGCGCGCCGTGGCGGCGCCGATGCCGGGCCCGGCGCCCACGACGAACACGGGGCCTCGCGCGGGGGCGGTGGTCATGGCTGTCTCCGTTCCGGTCGCGGTCCTGCGGTGACCGCTCCTTCGGCGTGACCACGACTCTGGCGCGGGCCCGCGAAGCGGGGAAGGCCCTCGCCGTCCTGGGAACACCGCACCCAGCATGAGCCCGCGGCAGGCGAGGAGGCGGGGACGCCGGGCCGTTCAGGAGCGGCTGAACAGCTCCTGGGCCTTGGTCTTCAGCCCCTTGCGCACCACGCCGAACCCGTCCGGGTCGCCCTTCAGGATCGCCTCGGCCGCGTCCTTGAGCTGCTCGAACTCGGCGTGCGGGGGGATGGGCGGGATGTCGGGGTCGCAGTGCACGTCCAGCACCACCGGACGGTCGGCGGCCAGCGCCCGCTCCCAGGCCGGGCCGATCTCCTCGGGACGGTCCACGACCACGCCCTCCAGCCCGATCGACTGCGCGAACGCCGCGTAGTTCATGTCCGGCAGGTTCTGCGACTCCTCGAACTTCGGCTCCCCGCCCATCGCCCGCAGCTCCCAGGTGACCTGGTTGAGGTCGTTGTTGTGGAGCACCGCCACGACCAGCCTCGGGTCGCTCCAGCGCTCCCGGTAGCGGGCGATCGTCAGCAGCTCCGCCAGCCCGTTCATCTGCATCGCGCCGTCCCCGACCAGCGCGATCACCGGCCGGGACGGATGGGCGAACTTCGCGCCGATCGCGTACGGGACGCCCGGCCCCATCGTGGCGAGCGTGCCCGACAGCGAGCCGCGCATCCGGCCGCGGAACCGCAGGTCCCGGGCGTACCAGTTGGCGGCCGAGCCGGAGTCGGCGGTGACGATCGCGTCGTCGGGCAGCCGCGCCGACAGCTCCCAGAACAGCAGCATCGGGTTGGTCGGCTCGGCGGGCACCCGCGCCTGCCGCTCCACCGTCTCCCACCAGGCCGCCACGTTGCCCTCGATCGTCTCCCGCCAGGAGCGGTCGTCCCGGCGGCGCAGCCGCGGGATCAGCGAGCGCAGCGTCGCCGCGGCGTCGCCGACCAGGTTGACCTCGGTCGGGTACCGCATGCCGATCATCTTGCCGTCCACGTCGATCTGGACGGCGCGCGCCGACCCGAACTCCGGCAGGAACTGCGAGTACGGGAAGTTCGACCCGACGATCAGCAGCGTGTCGCAGTCGCGCATCATCTCATACGACGGGCGGGACCCCAGCAGCCCGATCGGGCCGGTCACGTACGGCAGGTCGTCGGGCAGCACGTCCTTGCCGAGCAGCGCCTTGGCGACGCCCGCGCCGGTCAGCTCGGCGACCTGCCGCACCTCGTCGGCGGCGTCCCGGGCCCCCTGCCCCACCAGGATCGCGGTCCTGGCACCGGCGTTGATCACCTCGGCGGCGCGGGCGATCTCGTCCTCCGGCGCGCACGTCACCGGCGGCCGGTAGCCGGGCACCGACGAGGGCACCTGCTTGAAGGCGTGCCGCGGCGGCGAGTACGGCATCTCCTGCAGATCCGCCGGGACGATCACCGCGGTCGGCGCCCGCTCGGCCAGCGCCACCCGGATCGCCCGGTCGATCAGGTTGGGGAACTGCTCGGGCACCGTGGCCATGTGCACGTACTCGCTCGCCACGTCCTTGAACAGCGACAGCAGGTCGACCTCCTGCTGGTAGTGGCCGCCCATCGCGCTGCGCGCCGTCTGGCCCACGATCGCCACGACCGGGACGTGGTCGAGTTTGGCGTCGTACAGGCCGTTCAGCAGATGGATCGCCCCCGGCCCGCTGGTGGCCGCGCACACCCCGACCCGGCCGCTGAACTTGGCGTAGCCGACCGCGGAGAACGCCGCCATCTCCTCGTGCCTGGCCTGGATGAACCGCGGCCGGTCATCGGCCCTGCCGAACGCCGCCACCAGGCCGTTGATCCCGTCCCCCGGGTAGCCGAACACCTGCTGGACGCCCCAGTCGCGGAGCCGTTCCAGGATGTGGTCGGCGACTTGTTTCGACATTGGGCACTTCCCTCGCGACGCGGGCCGGACGGCTCCCGCCCGGCACGGGACCGCTTCCCGGCCCACGGGATTGAAACCAGCGCCACGGGTAAGCGGACCGCCTGGCTGCATCGGCGGAGCGGGCGGCGCGCGGCGGACGGAGCGGGGCGAGCGGCGAGGAGGCGGGGCGTTCCACCGCGACCTCGCCCGCAGGGGCGACGGCGAGGTCCGCTTCGGCGCCGGTTCCCGCGCCGCCTACGCCCACGACTCCTCCAACTACCAGCGCCGACCCCATGGACCCTCCCCGCGTCCACGAGCGGATGCGCCGCGCCGTCCGCAACGTGGGCCGCCCCGGCTCCGCCGCCATGGCGATCTCCGCCGTCGACTGCGCCCTGTGGGACCTCAAGGCGCGGCTGCACGGCCTGCCGCTGCACCGCCTCCTCGGCGCCGTCCGCGACGAGGTCGAGGTGTACGGCTCGGGCGGCTTCACCTCCTACGACGACGCGCGGACCCGCGACCAGCTGCCGCACTGGACCCGGGACCTGCGCATCCCCCGCGTCAAGATCAAGATCGGGAGTCCTGGGGCGGCGCCGAGACCCGCGACCTCGACCGGCTGCATCTCGCCCGCGCCGCCGTGGGCGGCGGCGTCCGGCTGTTCGCCGACGCCAACGGCGCCCACACCGTCAAGCAGGCCGTCCGCGCCGCCGCGTCCTGCGAGATCGCCGCCGGCGAGTACGGCTACGACCTGTCCGGCTACGTCCCCCTCATGGACGCATGGACTGCCCCCAGGCCGACGTCACCCGCGTCGGCGGCGTCACCGAGTTCCTGCGCGTCGCCGCGCTCGCCCGCGCCCACCAGCGCGACCTGTCCGCGCACTGCGCGCCGCACCTGCACGCCGCCGTCATGTGCGCCGTCCCGAACGCCCGGCACATCGAGTGGTTCCACGACCACGTCCCGATCGAGACGATGCTCTTCGACGGCTGCCTCGACCCACCGGCGGCACCGTCCGCCCCCGCGAGGAACCGGGCAACGGCCTCGTCCTCCGCCGCCCGCCGGGTGATCGACCCGCGGGGCCGGACCCCGCCGATCACCCCTGGTCCGCCGTCGGGGCGGCGGCGGGCCCGAGCGCCGTCAGCAGGCCGGCGAGCGCGCCGCCGAGCGGGGCGTCCAGGGTGACCAGCGCGTGCTCGTCGCCGCGCGTCGCCCCCTGGTTCACGATCGCGATCGGGACGCCGTGCCGGGCGGCGTGCCGGACGAACCGGTACCCCGACAGCACGGTCAGCGACGACCCGAGGACCAGCAGCGCCCCAGCCGCCTCGGTCAGCGCGTAGCAGTCCCGGACGCGGGCGGGCGGCACGTTCTCGCCGAAGAAGATCACGTCGGGCTTGAGCAGGCCGCCGCAGCGATCGCAGTCCACGACCCGGAAGGACTCGACCAGCGCGTCGTCCAGCACGGCGTCGCCGTCGGGGTTGATCACATCGGCGCGCGCGTCCCAGTCCGGATTGGCGTCGCCCAGCCGGCGCTCCAGATGCGCCCGGGACGTGCGGTCGCCGCAGGCCAGGCACAGCACCCGGGCCAGCGCGCCGTGCAGCTCCACCACGTCCCGCGCCCCGGCCGCCTGGTGCAGCCCGTCCACGTTCTGGGTGATGATCCCCGTGACCAGCCCGCGGCGCTGCAGCTCCGCGACCGCGCGGTGCCCCCCGTTCGGCCGCGCGTCGGTGACGTGCCGCCAGCCGAGATGGCTGCGCGCCCAGTACCGCCGCCGCGCCTCGGCGCTCCCGGTGAACCGCTGGAAGGTCATCGGCTCGGCCCTGCGCCGCCGCCCCGTCTCCCCGCGGTAGTCCGGGATGCCCGACTCGGTGGACAACCCGGCGCCGCTCAGCACGACCACGCCGCCGCCGGCGACCAGGTCCGCCAGCACCCGCGGCTCGGACGCGGCCACCGCCGTCCCGGACTTCCCGGCCTCTCCACCCACCACCTGCGTCACCCCTCCATGGTGCCCGATGGCCGCGGGTGCCCGCCCCGCCGTGACCCGCGTCACCTCCGGCCCCCGGCCGGTCACGCCGGGGGAGCGTCCAGCATGCGGACCATGTGCAGCTTGGCGACGGCCGCCCGTCCACCAGCGGCGCCCGCGGCTCGCGCCCCCACACCTCGAAGCCGGCGGAGCGGTAGAGCCGCTCGGCGGCAGGTTGCCCTACGACACCGTCAGCCCGACCTGGACGAGCCCCGCCGCGGCCGCTCGTCCACGCGCGGCAATGTAGGCCGCCTAAACGATCTTGTCAATGCAGGTTCTCCTGGTCACGGCCGTGCGTCACCGGTGCGTCCCGCCGCGCCCCAGCCGGGTCCCGCCGTAAAAATCTACAACGTAAAGGCGTCAGTCGGCGCGGCCCGCCGCGAACGCCCGCAGGCCCGCCGGGTCCACCACGGTGATCCGCCGCCACCCCGTGCTGACCAGCCCGCGGCGCCGCAGCCGGTGCAGCGCGCGGGCGACCGTCTCGCGGGAGGCGTCGGTCCAGCTGCCGAGCTCCTCCTGCGACAGCGGCGGCGCGATGTCGATCCGGCCGCCGGGGCCCGGCGGCCCGTGCCGCGCCGACAGCTCGGCCAGCTCGGCCAGCAGCAGCGCCAGCCGTTGCGCGCCGGTGGCGGCGACATGCGCCTGGAGCCGCCGGCCCGCGTCGTCCAGGCGCCGCACGAACGTGCCGCTGACCAGCAGCCACACGCCCGGATGGGCGTCCAGGAAGCCGGTGAAGCGCGCCGCGGGCACCACCAGCGCGCGGACCGGGCCGAGCGCCGTCACGGTCGCCGACCGCTCCCGGCTGCCCAGCACCGCGCTCTCGCACACCAGGTCGCCCGGCCCGCGCACGGCCAGCACCACCTCGTGCCCGCCGGCGGTCGCGGAGGTCACCTTGGCCCATCCGGCCTCGATGATGATGATGTGGTCCGACTCGTCGCCCTGGTAGCACAGCGGCGCGCGCGGCTGGAAGAGCCGGGGACGCGCCGTCTCGCGCAGCGCCGTGCGCTGCGCCGTGTCGAGCCGGTCCCAGAAGCCGTCGCCGCGCCGCGCGGCGCGGGCCGGGGAGGGACGCGGGGGCCGGTCGCCGTGCAGGGCCGTCCTCTCGGTCACGAGGGGTCCGTTTCTCGGGGCCCGCTCCTGGAGAGGGCCCGCTGGTCGGGCGGGTCCGGTGGACGCGGGGACGGGCCGCCGCGTGAACCGGTACCCGCGGCAGGTGGGGGGAGCGGGGCCGCGAGGCCCGGCGCCGCGGATACCGGTCCGCTCACGCGGCCGCCGCGACCCGGACGGTCGTCGTGCCCGCGTCTCCCGCGGCGTCCGTTCCGACTGCTCGTCCCCCAGCAAAGCCCCTCATTGATCACAAGGCTGCTCCCGCGGGCACGCGGTGTCTGCGTCACCTGACACATTGCCGCGCCCCGAAGCCGGACGGACGCCGGAGCACGGGCCGGGCGGGAACCGGGACGACGCGCGCGGTCAGCGGGTCAGGAGGGCAGAGGACCAGAAGGCCAGGAGGGCGGCAGGTCAGGAGGCCAGGGCGTTCAGCAGCCGGTTCACCGGGCTGGACAGGTTCCACCGGTCGGCGAGCTCCACCAGCGCCTCCGGATCGCGCGGCGCGGCGGGCAGGCGGTCGTCCAGCCCCGCCAGCTCCGGCGCGTCGATGTCGGTGACGACCCGCACCACCGTCTCCGCCGCGGCGAGGTACTCGCGCGCCGCCTCCAGCCGGCGGCGCGCGCCCGCCGGGAACCCCGCGTCCTTGCCGGCGTCCCCGCCGGCCTCGCCGCCCGCGTCCAGCGCCGCGAGGATCCCCGCGACCGACCCGAACCGGGTGACCAGCGCCGCCGCGGTCTTGTCGCCGACGCCCGGCACGCCGGGCAGCCCGTCGCTCGGGTCGCCGCGCAGCGTCGCGTAGTCGCCGTAGCCGCGGCCCGGGATGCCGTACCTGGCCGCCACCTGCGCCTCGTCCATGATCTGCAGGTTGCGGATGCCGCGCGCCGTGTACAGCACGGCGACCGGGCCGCGGCCGTCGTCGACCAGCTGGAACAGGTCGCGGTCGCCGGTGACGACGTCGACCGGGCCGTCCGCGGCGCCGCGCACCGCCAGCGTCCCGATGACGTCGTCGGCCTCGTACCCGGGGACGCCCGCGCGGGCCAGGCCCACCGCGTCGAGGACGGCGTCGATCACGGGCAGCTGCGCCTCCAGGGCGTCCGGGGTCTGGTCGCCGCCGTCGTCGGCGACCCGGTGCGCCTTGTAGGACGGCAGCGCCGCCACCCGGAACTCCGGCCGCCAGTCGGCGTCCATGCAGCACACCAGCCGGCCGGGGGAGCGGTCCTGGACGAGCCTGGCGATCATGTCGATGAGCCCGCGGACGGCGTTCACCGGCGTCCCGTCCGGCGCCGTCACCGACTCGGGGACCCCGAAGAAGGCGCGGAAGTACAACGACGGCGTGTCCAGCAGCATCAGCCCGCTCATGAGCACATCGTGCCACGGGGGTCCGACGCCCCGGGGCGGCCACGCGGGCGGGCCCGTGCCAGGTGACGGGACGTCCGGAGGCGGAGCGTAGGCTGCGAGGGCGCACGGCGCCGGACGGCCGGGCCGGAGCGCGCCCATCGGCAACAGGACCTGGTCACAGGGGAGGAGGAAGCGGCGTTCCCCGGCGCGCTCCCCGCGCCGCGCGGGCGCCGCGACCGTGATGGAGACGGATGTGACAACGGAGTTGTATCCGCGCGAGCGGCTCGGGCAGGTGCGGGAGGCCACCGCGCGGGCCGGTCTCGGCGCGGTGCTCCTGACGCCGGGCCCCGACCTGCGCTACGTCACCGGCTACAACGCCAAGCAGCTCGAGCGGCTCACCTGCCTGGCGGTCCCGGCGGAGGGCGAGCCGTTCCTGGTCGTCCCGCGGCTGGAGTTGCCGGCGGCGCAGGAGTCGCCGGCCGGCTCCCTCGGCGTGGAGCTCGTGCCGTGGGACGAGACCGAGGACCCGTTCGCGCTCACCGCCGCGCGGCTGCCCGCCGGGATCGCGAGGGTCGGCGTCGCCGACCGGATGTGGGCGGCGATGGCGCTGCGGTTCCGCGCCGCGCTGCCGGCCGCCGAGCAGGTCGCGGCGGGCGCGGTGCTGAGCGGGCTGCGCGTCCGCAAGAGCGCCGCCGAGGTCGCGGCGCTGCGCGCGGCGGGCGCGGCGATCGACCGGGTGCACCGCCGCGTGCCGGACTTCCTGAAGGAGGGCCGCACCGAGCGCGAGGTCGCCCGCGACATCGCCGACGCGATCGTCGCCGAGGGGCACGAGCAGGTCGACTTCGTCATCGTCGGGTCCGGCCCGAACGGCGCCAACCCGCACGCCGAGGTGTCGGACCGGGTGATCCGGGCGGGCGAGCCGGTCGTGGTCGACATCGGCGGGACGATGCCCAGCGGCTACTGTTCGGACTCCACCCGCAACTACTGCCTGGGCGAGCCGCCCGCCGAGTACCGCGCCTACTACTCGGTGCTGGAGCGGGCGCAGCGCGCCGCGTGCGAGGCGGTGCGGCCCGGCGTGACCCCGGAGGCGGTGGACGCCGCGGCCCGGGACGTGATCACCGCGGCGGGGCACGGCGAGCACTTCTTCCACCGCACGGGCCACGGCATCGGCCTGGAGTCGCACGAGGACCCCTACATCGTCGCGGGCAACCTGGAGCCGCTGGAGCCCGGCATGGCGTTCTCGGTGGAGCCCGGCATCTACCCCGTCCCCCACGGGGGCGGGCCGGTCGGCCCGCTTCCGACCTCGGTCCCGATCCACGAATGTGAGCCACACGTGACCCTGCCGGCGAGGGCGCAGGAGCCCGGCACCACCACCACGATCCACACCGACGGCGCCGGGGCGGTGCGCCGCACCGTGCTCCCTGGCGGGCTGCGCGTGATCACCGAGTCGATGCCGACGGTCCGGTCCGCGGCGTTCGGCATCTGGTCGGGCGTCGGCTCCCGCGACGAGGCCGCCGCCGACGCGGGCGCCAGCCACTACCTGGAGCACGTGCTGTTCAAGGGCACCGAGACCCGGTCGGCGCTGGAGATCTCCGCGGCCGTCGACGCGGTCGGCGGCGACCTCAACGCGTTCACCGCCAAGGAGTACACCTGCTACTACGCGCGGGTGCTCGACTCCGACCTCCCGCTCGCCGTGGACGTCGTCTCCGACATGGTCGCGGCGTCGGTGAACCGCCCCGAGGACGTCGAGGCCGAGCGCGGCGTGATCCTCGAAGAGATCCACATGCGCGACGACGACCCCGGCGACCTCATCCACGACGAGTTCGCCATCGCGCTGTACGGCGACACCCCGCTCGGCCGGCCCATCCTCGGCACGGTCGACTCGATCAACGCGCTGTCGCGGGACCGCATCCACGGCTACTACCGGGAGCACTACGTCCCGTCCAACCTGGTCGTGTCGGTGGCGGGCAACATCGACCACGACGAGGTGGTCCGGCTCGTCTCCCGCGCGTTCGCCGCGCACCTCACCGGCGACGCGGCGCCCGCCGCGCCCCGCATCGGCGGCGCGCCGGCGCCCGCCGACCCCCGCACCCGGGTGATCGACAAGGACACCGAGCAGGCCCACATCGTGCTCGGCGCCGCCGGGGTGTCGCGCACCGACGACCGCCGGTTCGCGCTCGGCGTGCTGAACGCGGCGCTCGGCGGCGGCATGTCCTCGCGGCTGTTCCAGGAGATCCGGGAGAAGCGGGGCCTCGCCTACTCGGTGTACAGCTACACCGCGCAGTACGCCGACTCGGGCGTCTTCGGCGTGTACGCGGGCTGCCAGCCCGGCAAGGTCGAGGAGGTCCTGTCGATCTGCCGCGACGAGGTGGGCCGGGCCGCCGCCGAGTCCCTCACCGACGAGGAGCTCGCGCGCGGCAAGGGCCAGCTGCGCGGCGCGATGGTCCTCGGACTGGAGGACACCGGCTCCCGGATGAGCCGCATCGGCAAGAGCGAGCTGGTGTACGAGTCGCTGCTGCCGGTGGACGAGGTCCTGGCCCGCATCGAGGCCGTCACGCTCGACGACGTCCGCGCCGTCGCCCGGGACGTGCTCGGCGCGCCGCGGGCGCTGACGGTCATCGGCCCGGTCGGCGACCGGGACTTCTCCGCCTGAGCACCTGTGCCGTGGAGCGCCGCCCGGCGCTCCACGGCGGCTCCTCCCGCGCGGGGCGCCCGGTACGCTGACCGGTCCGCCCGATCATGAGGAGGTGCCCGATGGCGACCGGCTGGGTCTGTCACGAGCGTTACTTCTGGCACGACACCGGGACGGGGCCGCTGGGCGCGCCGTCCGGCGGCCACCTGGAACCGCTGAGGCATCCCGACCATCCGGACACCAAGCGCCGGTTCCGCAACCTCGTGGAGGTGAGCGGGCTGCTGGAGCGGCTCGTGCCGCTCACGCCCCGGCCAGCGACCGAGGCCGAGCTCCTGCGCGTCCACACCCCGGGTCATCTCGCCCGGCTGCGGGAGCGGTCGGAGGCCGGGGGAGGCGACGCGGGCGACGGCGAGTCGCCCTTCGGGGCGGGCTCCTACGAGATCGCGCGGCTCGCCGCGGGCGGGGTCGTCACCGCGGTCGACGCCGTCCTGGACGGGACGGTCGCCAACGCCTACGCGCTCGTCCGGCCGCCCGGACACCACGCGGTCGCGGACCGGGGCATCGGGTTCTGCATGCTCGGCAACGTCGCGGTCGCCGCCGCGCACGCCCGCGCGCGGGGCCTCGCCCGAGTGGCGGTCGTCGACTGGGACGTCCACCACGGCAACGGCACGCAGGCGCTGTTCGAGGCCGACCCGTCCGTGCTCACGATCTCGCTGCACCAGGACGGGCTGTTCCCGCCCGGTTCCGGGGCCGTGACCGAACGCGGCACCGGGCCGGGGGAGGGCTTCACCGTCAACGTTCCGCTCCCGCCCGGCTCGGGCACCGGCGCTTACCTGGAGGCGTTCGAGAAGGTCGTCGAGCCCGCGGTCCGGGCGTTCGACCCGGACCTGCTCCTGGTGGCCTCGGGCTTCGACGCGAGCGCCTACGACCCGCTCGCCCGGATGGCCCTGCACTCCGGCTCGTACCGGCTGCTGACCGAGCGCGTCCTCGGGCTGGCCGGGGGCCGGGTCGTCGTCGCCCACGAGGGCGGCTACTCCCCGGAGTACGTGCCGTTCTGCGGCCTCGCGGTCGTCGAGACGCTCGCCGGGTTCCGCACGCCCGTCGTCGACCCGTTCCTGGACGGCCTGCTCGCCGTCCCGGGCCAGGACCTGGCCGACCACCAGCGCGAGGCCGTCGCGCGCGCCGCCGCGGCGCTGGACGTGGAGGCCCTCCGACGGCCTTGATAAGCGGACTATGGTCCGATACTCTCGAGGTCAATCGGACCATAGTCCACTTTGAGAGGGCTCTGCCATGTCGCGCCTGCTGCACATCTCCGCCTCGCCTCGCGGCGACGCCTCGGAGTCCCTGGCCATCGCCGGGACACTGCTCGACGCCTACCGTGAGGCCCACCCCGGCGGCACCGTCGACCACCACGACCTCTGGGACGGCACGCTGCCCGCCTTCGGGCCCACCGGCGCGGGCGCCAAGATGACCGTCTTCGGCGGAGCGGACCCGGCCGGCGCCGAGGCCGCCGCCTGGGCGGCCGCCCGCGCCGTGTTCGAGCGCTTCGACTCCTACGACCGCTACGTGTTCAGCGTCCCCATGTGGAACGCGGGCGTCCCCTACATCCTCAAGCAGTTCATCGACGTGGTCTCGCAGCCCGGATGGGTCTTCGGATTCGATCCGGAGAAGGGCTACACCGGACTGCTCCGGAACAAGAAGGCCGCCGTCATCTACACCAGCGCCGTCTACGGCGAGGGACGCGGCCCCGCCTTCGGCGCGGACTTCCAGGCCCCGTTCCTCGGCGACTGGCTCCGCTGGGCGGGCGTCGGCGACGTCGAGACCGTCGCCTTCCGTCCCAACCTCGCCACGGCGGACGCCGGCACCGGCCGCCGCGCCGCCCACGCCGCGGCGCGCGAGCTCGGCGGGCGCCTCTGACCGGCGGGGCGTGCGGCCGCGGCCGGTAGGCTCGTCGCACGTCAACCGGGAGGAACATGTGATCAAGGTCGGGGTGCTGGGCGCGAAGGGCCGGATGGGGGCCGAGGTGTGCCGCGCGGTCGAGGGCGCGGACGACACCGAGCTCGCCGCGGCGATCGACCAGGGAGACGCGCTGGACGCGCTCGCGGGGGCCGACGTCGTCGTCGACTTCACCCACCCGGGCGTCGTCATGGACAACCTCCGCTGGTGCGTCGAGAACGGCCTGCACGCCGTCGTCGGCACGACCGGGTTCGACCCGGCCAGGCTGGACACCGTCCGCTCCTGGCTGACCGATTCCCCGGTCAACGTCCTCATCGCCCCGAACTTCGGCATCGGCGCCGTCCTGATGATGCACTTCGCGCAGAAGGCGGCCCCGTTCTTCGAGTCCGTCGAGGTCGTCGAGACGCACCACCCGAACAAGGCCGACGCCCCGTCCGGCACCGCCTACCGCACCGCCGAGCTGATCGCCGCCGCCCGCGCCGAGGCGGGCGTCGCCCCGTCCCCGGACGCCACCACCTCCGGGCTCGACGGCGCGCGGGGCGCGAACGTGGACGGGGTCCGCGTGCACGCCGTCCGCATGTCGGGCGCGGTCGCGCACCAGGAGGTCGTCCTCGGCGGCCACGGAGAGCTGTTCACCCTCCGGCACGACTCGATGAACCGCGAGTCGTTCATGCCGGGCGTCCTGCTGGCCGTCCGCAAGGTCGCCGGCCTTCCGGACCGCCTCACCCTCGGCATCGAGGCGCTCCTCGGGCTGTGATGGACTTCGCCGCCGAGCCCTGGGACTACCTCACCGCGTCCGAGGCGATCGACATCGAGCATCCGCTCGTCGTGTCGACCGCCTCGGCGCTGCGCGATGGTGACGACATCGCCTACGCCCGTGCCGCGTTCGACCACGTCCGCGACGACATCGCCCACGTCGGCGACATCGAGGAGGACCCGCGCGAGGAGGACGCCGAGGCCGCCGCGTGGCGCGCCTCCGACGTGCTCGCCAGGCGTTCCGGTCACTCTCACGGCAAGGCGCACGCCTACGTCGCGCTGCTGCGCGCGGGCGGCGTCCAGGCCGGACTGTGCTACCAGCCCGCCGAGGGCGCCCTCGACGGGCTGGTGGCCGTGCTCGTCGACGACCGATGGGTCCTGCTGGACCCCCGGGGCGGCGAACCGGGCGGCGGCCTCGTCTTCTCCGCCTCCGAGGATCGGCTGGCCCGCCCGTCCCTGCCGGTGCTCCCCACGGTCCACGCCGCCCCGCCGCACGCCGTCCTGGAGGCCCTGAAGTCCGGCGTCCGTCCCGCCGCCGGGTGACCCGGCCCCCGGGCCCCGGTCAGGCCGCGGGCTGCCGGGTGGCGATGATCAGGCGGTGCCAGAGGTTGCCCAGGCCGATGGCCAGCAGCAGCGCCGCGAGCTCCGGTTCGGAGTAGTGCACGGCGGCCTCGTGCCACACCTCGTCCGGGACCGGATCGGTCCTGTCGCCGATCCGGGTCGCGGCCTCGGCCAGTGCCAGCGCGGCCCTTTCGGCGCCGGAGTAGAACGGCGCCTCCCGCCACGCCGCGACCCCGTCGACCCGTTCGGCGGACTCGCCCGCCTCCCTCAGGTCGGCGGCGTGCTTGCGCACGTTCCAGCCGGACCCGTTGATCTGGCTCGCGCGCAGATACACCAGGTTCAGCGTGGACGGCGGCAGGCCCGCCTTCTGCACCGCCTCGCCCAGCCCTGTCAGCGCGGGCAGCGCGCCGGGGACGGCCACCGCCGGGTTACTCATCCGTGCCTGCATCGCTCGTTCTCCAGATCCGTTCGGTTCGCTGTACACGGCACTGACGGGTCGGACGCGGCCGATGTGACCGGATCGGGCGATGTGACCGGACGCCGGCGGCCGTCGCGCTCAGCCGTCCAGGACCGTGAGATCGAGCGCCGCGACCCGGCCGGGGTCGGCGAGGATGTCGATGGCGGCGATCCGCCCGTCCGCGATCGTGAAGGCGAGCACCGAGACGGGCCGCCCGTCCACGGTGGCGACGATCCCCGCGGTGCCGTTGACCAGCGCGGGACGCGACCGGGCGGCGAGGCCGCGGAAGGTGAGCGCCTGCCCCGCCACGGCCTCGGCGCCGCGCAGCAGCGTCCAGCCGCCGCCGGGGACGGCGCCACGATCGGCGCGCAGCACCACGTCGGGGTCGAGGACGGCGACCAGCGCCTCCAGGTCGCCGCCGTCCGCCGCGGCGCGGAACGCCTCGACGACCCGCCGCTGCCGGGCCAGGTCGGGGTCGGCGGCCGGCACCGATCCGCGCACCCGGCGCCGCGCGCGGCTCGCGAGCTGCCGGGCCGCGGCGGGGGTACGGCCGACGATCGGCGCGATGTCGTCGAACGGCACCGCGAACAGGTCGTGCAGGACGAACGCCAGCCGCTCGGCGGGCCCGAGCGACTGGAGCACCACGAGCAGCGCGAGCCCGACCGAGTCGGCGATCAGCGCCTCCTGCTCGGGGTCGATCCCCGCGGGCGGGCTGAGCACGGGGTCGGGCA
Source organism: Actinomadura roseirufa (assembly GCF_900659635.1). Taxonomy (GTDB): domain Bacteria; phylum Actinomycetota; class Actinomycetes; order Streptosporangiales; family Streptosporangiaceae; genus Spirillospora; species Spirillospora roseirufa. The sequence continues at coordinate 13,631 of NZ_CAACVB010000138.1, forward strand.
GCCGCTCGTCCAGGGGCGTCTCACGGCGGGACGTACGGGACCGCAGCATGTCCAGGCACACTCGCCCCACGACGGTGGTCAGCCAGCCGCCCAGGTTCTCCACGCCGCCGCCTCCGGTGCGGCTCAGCCGCAGCCAGGCCTCCTGGACGGCGTCGTCGGCGTCGCTCAACGACCCCAGCATCCGGTACGCCACCGCTCTCAGGTGCCCGCGGTGCGCCTCGAACCGGTCCGCCAGGAAGTCGTGCTCGCTCATCCGCCACATCCTCCTTCAGCAGGTACGTCACCGCAGTGACGAACCGGGAGGAGCGGATGTGACGGGCCGGCCTCAGGCCCCCGGGCCCGCCCTCCAGGGTTCCCACTCGTCCGTCGGGATCTCCAGCCCGAGCGGTTCGGGCAGCTTGACGCTCTCGCCGAACGCCCAGCTCACGGCTTCCCGGTACTCGCCCGCCGTCGTGTCGGGCTCGCTGAACAGCGTGGTGAGCGCCGCGCCGGGGGCCCGGTCGACCAGCAGGTAATAGGGGATTCCGACCCGCGCGTACCCGCTCCACTTGGTGGGCCGGGACCGCCGCCCCCCGGGCCGCCGGTCGTCGGCGGCGTTGGTCGGCGAGGTGACCTCGACCGCGAGTTCGAGAAGTTGGGGGCGCACCTTCTTGACCTGCGCCGCCTGTGCCTTGCGGTCGTTGTCCTCACTGAGGACGCACAGATCCGGGATGTACCCGTCGTGAATCTCGCTGAGGCTCACATCCTGGGAGAAGATGCAGCGCCAGGGGAAGGCAGGGTCCGCGAGCTCCGCGGCGAAGATCTTCTGCTGGATGCTGCGGATGATGGCGTTGTGGGCGTAGTCCGGCCCTGGTGACACGACGATCTCCCCACCGATGATTTCGACATGGGTGCCGTCGTGGGGGAGGTTCATCAGCTCGGCGAGCTCGTCCCGCATCCAGAGGTTGTAGGGGGTGTCGGGGAGCTCGAGGTGGTGGTGAGCGGTGGCGAGAGTACTCACTTTGGGTGACTCCTCCATCACGTTCGGCTCCCGTCAGCATAGAGACCGTGCGTAGTCAGCGTACCCAGAACCGGTGATCGGGGACGGGCGTCCGGACCGGCCGGGGTTGTGCGGTGAAGATCGCGGCCCTAGCGTTCGGCGTGTCCGGATGTGCGAGGGAGGGGCCCCGGGTGGACGCGTCGATCGCGCGGAAGATGTGGATGGTCCTGGAACCGCTGCACGCGGTGACCTACTTCTCGCCGGAGTGCGTCGCGGCCAACAAAGAGGTCGGCCTCAAGGGCTTCTGGATGGGCTACTTCGGGAGCCGGGGCGCTCCCCTCGGGCCGGTGCCGGCCGCCGTGGTCGAGGCGACGTTCCACGGGTTTCCCGCCGAGCGGGTGCGGCGGGCCGTTCCGGACGCGTGGGGGTTCGCCTCGCCCGAGGCCATCCTCCGGGTGCGGGCCCCGGCGGCGGCCGCGGCGCTGCGCCGGGCGGCGCCCGGGATCGCCGACGCGGCGCCGGACGCGGTGCGGGCGTTGCGCGCGGTCGTCGAGGCGGCGGAAGCGGCGGGCCGGCCGCTGTTCGCGGCGAACCGGGACCTGGGCGTCCCGGACGAGCCGGTCCAGGCGCTGTGGCAGCTCGCGACCGCGCTCCGGGAGCACCGGGGCGACGGGCACGTGGCGTTGCTCACCGGCGCCGGGCTGAGCGGGGTGCAGGCGAACGTGCTCGCGGTCGCGGCCGGCCACGTCACGCTGGAGTGGATCCGGCTGGCCCGCGGCTGGTCGCAGGAGAAATGGGACGAGGCGGAGGGCGAGCTGGCCCGGCGGGGGCTCGTCGAGGACGGGCGGGTGACCGAGGCGGGCCGGGAGCTGCGGGCCGGCATCGAGCGCCGGACCGACGCGCTGGCCGCGCCGCCGTACGGGGCGCTGGACGACCCGGCCGGGCTGCACGCGGCGCTGGCGCCGTTCGCGCGGGCCTTGGCGGCGTCGGGCGACGTCCCGTTCCCGAACCCGATCGGCCTGCCCCGCCTCGACTGAGCGCCGCCGCGGATCAGGTGCTCGAAGCGGTGATCGAGTCGAGGCCGCGGTCGATCCCCGCGGCGGCGTAGGCCTCCACCTCGTCGAGGGTCTCGTGCTCGAGCAGGACGGCGGCGAGCGAGTCGAGCTGGTCGCGGTGGGCGCGCAGCGTGTCCAGGGCCTCGGCGTAGCACTCGTCCACGATGCGGCGGGCCTCGAGGTCGACGGCGTCGAGGGTGCCCTGGGCGGCGTACTGGCCCATCGGGTCCATGCCGTCGGCGGGCAGGATCGACAGCGGGCCGACCTTCGCCGACATGCCCCAGCGGCCCACCATCCCGCGGGCGATCTTGGTGACCTGCTCCAGGTCGCTCTCCGAACCGGTGGTGATCACGCCGAAGACCAGCTCCTCGGCGGCCATGCCGCCGAGCGCGCCGATGATGCGGCCGCGCAGGTACCGCTCGTCGTAGGCGTACCGGTCGCCCTCCGGCGTGGAGAGCGTGACGCCGAGCGCGCGGCCGTGCGGCACGATCGTGATCTTGCGGACGGGGTCGGCGCCCGGCTGCAGCATGCCGAGCAGGCCGTGCCCGGACTCGTGGTAGGACGTGCGGCGCCGTTCCTCGTACGGCATGACGAGGGAGCGGCGGGTACCGAGCTGCACCTTCTCCAGCGCGGTGTGGAAGTCGGCCATGTCGACCGCGCCCTTGTCGCGCTTGACCGCGAGCAGCGCGGCCTCGTTGACGAGGTTGGCCAGCTCGGCGCCCGTCATGCCGGGCGTCATCTTCGCGATCCCGATGATGTCGGCGTCGGCGGCGAGCGGCACCTCGCGGGTGTGCACCCGCAGGATCGCGACGCGGCCGTCAAGGTCGGGCGGGGAGACCGAGACCTGGCGGTCGAAGCGGCCGGGACGCATCAGCGCGGCGTCGAGGATGTCGGGACGGTTGGTCGCGGCGATGACGACGACGCCCTCGGAGCCGGAGAAGCCGTCCATCTCGGTGAGGATCTGGTTGAGGGTCTGCTCGCGCTCGTCGTGCCCGCCCATGCCGGCGCCGCCGCCGCGGGCCCGGCCGATCGTGTCGATCTCGTCGATGAAGATGATGGACGGGGCGGTCTTGCGCGCCTCGGTGAACAGCTCGCGGACGCGGGCGGCGCCGACGCCGACGACCATCTCGATGAACTCCGACGCGGCCGCCGAGTAGAACGGCACGTTCGCCTCGCCGGCGACGGCCCGCGCGAGCAGGGTCTTGCCGGTGCCGGGCGGGCCGGTGAGCAGCACGCCGCGCGGCACGCGGGCGCCCATCCGGCGGTACTTGCCGGGGTCCTTGAGGAAGTCGACGATCTCGCTGAGCTCGGCCTCGACCTCGTCGATCCCGGCGACGTCGGCGAAGGTGGCGCGCTTGTCCTCGGGCGCCACGGGCTTGGGGGAGCGGCCGAAGCCGCCCATGAGCCCGCCCCCGCCGCCCGCCATGCGGCGCTGGAGCCAGATCATGACGCCGACCCACAGGCCGACGAACAGCAGCGTCGGCAGCAGCGACAGCAGCAGGTTGGCGACCAGGCCGCGGTCGGCGGTGAGCGGCTTGGCCTCGACCTCGACGCCCTTGTTCACCATGTCGGTGTAGATCTTGTCGTCGGCGAACGCCGGGCGCAGCGTCTCGAAGGCCTTGTAGGTCTTCTTCGCGTCGTCCTGCCCGGGCACCTGCTGAGGGCTCTTCAGCTTGCCCTCGATCTGGTAGCCCTTGGTGTAGACGTCCTTCACGTTGCCCGCGGCGACCTGCTGGGTGAAGGCGGTGTAGGGGACGGTCACCTTCTCCTGCTTGCCGGTCAGGTGCATCGAGGCGTAGCTCACCCCGAAGACGACCAGCAGGAGCAGCCAGAACAGGGCGGTGTTGCGGCCGGGCCTCCAGCCGCCGAGGCCGCCGCGCGCCCGCTTGCGGGGCCGCCCGGGGACGCCCTCGGCCCGCCACGGCTGCTCGGGGTCGTTGCGGGGCGGCACCGACTGGCGCCGGTCGGGCGCGCCGGGTTCGGAACGGCGCGCCGCCGTCTCGCTCGGCTGGGGCGCGGGTCGCTTGGACGGCACGTCTGTCTTCCCCCCGTACGTTCTGCGGCACCACGGCGCCGGCCGAAGTGATCGTGGTTCCGGGCGCGTCCTCGCGGAACACGGGGCGCGGGAGCCCGCCATGGGCTCCGGGGAAGTTAACGGTGATCCGGCCCAGGACGTTCCCGGCGGCCCCCGGGCCCCCGCCCGGCGGCCTCCGGCGGGCCGGTCAGCGAGTCGCTTCCGGGGAGGGGAATCCGTACTTGGCGAACAGCCGCTGGGCGTCGGCTCCGGTGAGCCATGTCACGAACGCCTCGGCTGCGCGGGTGCGGTCGCCGCCCTTCACGGCCGCCGCGGGGTAACTCGCGACGACGTTCTGGGCCGCCGGGATCGGGACGCTGCTCGCCGTGGCCCCCGCGGACCGCAGGTCGGTGATGTAGACGAGCCCCGCGTCGGACTCGCCCGAGCGGACCTGGTCGAGGACGGCCCGCGCGCTGATCTCCTCCGACGTCCAGCGGACCGTCACCCCGGCCCGCGCGAACACCTGCCGCGCGTACCGGCCCACCGGGACGGTCGCGGCGCCGACCGCGATCCGCAGCCCCGGCCGGGTCAGGTCCTGGAGACCGCGGATCCCCTTGGGGTTGCCGGACACCAGGGCGATGGTCATCAGGTTGTGCGTGACGATGGCGCGCCGGGCGGACAGGTGGGAGGCGGCCTCGTCCATGCTGGCCGTGTCCGCCGTCACGAGCACGTCGCCGCGGTCGTGCTCGGAGAGCCGCGCCGCCATCTCCTGGGACCCACCGAACTCGAACCGCACCCGGACGTCCGGGTTCGCCTGGTGGTAGGCCACGCCCATCTCGGCGAACACCTCGGTCAGCGAGGAGGCGGCGAGGACGGTGAGGGTCACCGGCCCGGAGGACCCGCCGCAGCCCGCCGCGAGGGCGGACGGCGCCAGCAGCGCGAGGAGGACGGACGCGCGGCGGCGCCGTCGCCGGGGGGAGTCGGGCATATGGCCTCATCGTAGCCGTGCCCCTACCGGAGCCGGTGTGAGGCGCGTCGGGGGAATCGGCCCTGGCGTGTCGGTGGCCCGCACTAGTGTTTCCGGCAACTGGAGATCACCTTCCCGGAGGCTCGACGATGTCCCTCGACCTGATGGAACTGCTGCCCGGCGACTGGCGGGAGCGGCTCGACCCGCTGCTCGACCCGCTCGCCACGGCGGCGCTCGGTGCCTTCGTCGCGGGGGAGTACGAGGAGCAGACCGTCTACCCGCCGCGGGAGGACCTGTTCAACGCGTTCCGGCACACCCCGTTCGACCGGGCCCGTGTCCTGATCCTCGGCCAGGATCCCTACCACGGCCCGGGGCAGGCGCACGGGCTCAGCTTCAGCGTCCGCGAAGGGGTTCGGCTGCCCCCGTCCCTGCGCAACATCTACAAGGAGCTGGCCACCGACCTGGAGATCCCGCCGGCCAAGTCCGGCGACCTCACCCGCTGGGCCGACCAGGGCGTCCTGCTGCTGAACGCCGTGCTGACGGTGCGCGGCGGCGAGGCGGGGGCGCACGCGGGCAAGGGCTGGGAGGACTTCACCGACGCGGCGATCCGCGCGCTGAACGACAAGTCCGACCGGGTGGTCTTCGTGCTGTGGGGCGCCTACGCCCGCAAGAAGGCGCGGCTCATCACCGGCGCGCAGCACACCGTGATCGAGTCGGCGCACCCGAGCCCGCTCAGCGCCAAGAAGTTCTTCGGGACGCGGCCGTTCAGCGCCGTCAACAAGGCCCTGGTCGACGCGGGCCGCCCGGAGATCGACTGGAATCTCGGCTGACCCGTCCCGGCATCCGGCTCCCGCCGGGCCGGCCCGGGCCGTAGCACAGTCCGGGCTCACCCGTGCGAGTGAGCCGGGACGGGCGCCCGCGCCCGGTTTTCGCGGCGCCCCGCCGGGAGCCCGGTGCTCAGAGCGCCAGGCCGACCGCCAGCAGCGCCCCGTAGGCGATCTGCAGCCGGCCGGTCTCGCCGAGCACCGGGATCAGCGCGGGGCCCACCGCGCCGTTCAGCACCTTCTGCGTGGGCGGCACCGACAGCGGCGCCGCCAGCAGCGCGATGAGCACCCACGGGTGCGGTGCGGCGAGCGCCAGCACCACCATGAACGGGAGCGCGGCGCACGCCGCGTACATGATCCGCGTCCAGCGGTCGCCGAGCAGGACGGCCAGGGTGCGCTTGCCGGCGGCCCGGTCGGTGGGGATGTCGCGCAGGTTGTTGGCGACCAGCAGCGCGCAGGCGAGCAGCCCGATCGGCACCGCCGCGGCCCACGCCTCCCAGGGCAGGCCCTCCACCTGGACGTAGACCGTCCCGACGACGGCGACCAGGCCGAAGAAGACGAACACCGAGATCTCGCCGAGCGCCCGGTACCCGTACGGCGTCGCGCCGCCGGTGTAGAACCAGGCCGCGAGGATCGCGAGCGCGCCCACCAGCAGCAGCCACCAGGACGTGACGGCGGCCAGCACCAGCCCGGCCACGGCCGCGGCGAGGAAGCTGCCGAGCGCGGCGGCGAGCACCTGCCGGGGCGGCGCGACCTTGGAGCCGACGAGCCGCAGCGGCCCGACCCGCTTCTCGTCGGTGCCGCGGACGCCGTCGCTGTAGTCGTTGGAGTAGTTCACGCCGATCTGCAGCACGAGCGCCACGACCGCGGCGAGCACGGCCCGCCACCAGACGGCGTGGTCCGCGCCGATCGCGACGCCGGTGCCGACGACGACCGGCACGAGGGACGTGGGCAGGGTGCGGGGCCGGGATCCGGCGACCCATTGGGACAGCGTGGCCACAGTTACCGCTCGTTCTCGTGGGGCGACAGGGGGACTATCCCTTCGATTCTTCCCGATGTTGATCACTGCTCGGGCGCAGCCGCAGCGACAGGGCCAGGCCGAGCGCCAGGACGGCGGCGGTGGTGAGCGCCCCGCGCCGGGTGGCGACGGCGAGGCTGGCGTCGGCGGCGTGCGCCTCGGCGGCCATCCCCGGGGCCCTGTGCAGGTCGCGCCCGTAGGTCCCGGCGCTGTCGCGCAGCTCCCGGGCGATCTCGGCGCGCCGCTCCGGCGGCAGCCCGGTGCGCTCCAGCCGGTCGGCCATCGCGTGCCCGAGGCTCGTCGCGAACACCGTGCCGATGACCGCGATGCCGAGCGCGGCGCCGACCTGCCGGGCCGTGGACTGCGTGCCGGACGCCTGCCCGGCCCGCGCGGGCGGCACGTCGGCGAGCGAGACGTTGGTGAGCTGCGCCGAGGTCAGGCCGAGGCCGAGCCCGTACAGCAGCATCCACGGCGCCAGCCCGAACCCGGTCGTCGTCGCCGACACGGTGAGGCCGAGCGCCGCGACGGCGGCGACCTCCAGCACCATGCCGATCTGCACGACCCGGTGCGGGCCGCGCCTGCCGGCGAGCCTGCCCGCGTAGCCGCCGGACAGGAACGCGCCGACCGCGAGCGGAAGGATCGCCACGCTGATCTGCAGCGGGGACGTGCCGTGCACGCCCAGCAGGAACAGCGGCAGGACGAACAGCAGCCCCAGCTCGCCGACGTTGATCAGGGACGAGGCCAGGCTGCCGCGGCGGAAGTTGGGGACGCGGAACAGCTCCAGGTCCAGCATGACGGGCCGGCCGGCCGCCGCCCGCGACCGCTCCAGGGCCACCAGGCCGGCCAGCAGGACGGCGCCCGCCGCCAGCGCGAGCGGGACCGGCGACAGCCCCGTGCCCGGCCAGTCGAGCACGCCGAGCGAGAACGGGCGCGTCGCCGCCCACCAGCCGTAGGTCTGGCCCTCGATGAGCCCGAACACCAGCGCGCCGAGCCCGAGCGCCGACAGCGCCCCGCCGGGCCAGTCGATCTCGCGCAGCGCGGCGCGCGGCCCGGCGGG
>NZ_CAACVB010000139.1 GCF_900659635.1 Actinomadura roseirufa
CGCCGGACCGCCCGGCGCCCGGCGCCGCGAATCCGTCCGGGCGGGCGTCGCGGCGGGTCTCCTCGCCGCCGGCCACGGCGTCACCGGGGGCCTGCCCCGACGAATGCCCGGAGACCTGCGCCGGAGTGTGCGAGGGCCGTGCGGGAGTCTGCGCGAAGGCGGGCTCCGCGCCGTGCCAGGTCGCCTTGAGCGTCTCGGCGAGGCGCGCGGGGTCGGCCCGGCCGTGCCCGACGAGACGGTCGAGCAGGTCCTGGACGGACGGCCGGTTCCGCGGGTCCTTGCCGAGGGCGGCGGCGACCACCTCCCGCACGGCCGGGTCCAGCCCGTCGAGCCTCGGCTCGGCGTGCGCGACCCGGTAGAGGATCTCCGGGACGGTGGCGCCCGCGAACGGCGCCGAGCCCGTCCCGGCGTAGGCGACGACGCTGCCCCAGGAGAACACGTCGGAGGCGGGGGTCACGGGTTCGCCGCGCAGCAGCTCCGGCGGCAGGTAGCTGGGGGTGCCGACGAACTGGCCGGTGCGGGTGGGGCCGTCGGCGGCGTCGAGGGCGCGGGCGATGCCGAAGTCGATGACGCGGGGGCCGGTGGAGGACAGCAGGACGTTGGCGGGTTTGAGGTCGCGGTGGACGATCCCGGCGCCGTGGATGGCGGCGAGGGCGGTGGCGACGCCGACGGCCAGGCCTTCCAGGTCCGAGCCCGGCAGCGGCCCCCGCTCGGCGACGGCCTTCTCCAGGCTCGGGCCCTCGATGTACTCGGTGACGACGTAGAGCGGGTCGTGGTCCAGCTCGGCGTCCAGGACGGGCGCGGTGCAGAACCGGCGGACCCGCCGGGCCGCGGTGACCTCGCGGCGGAACCGGTCGCGGAACGCGCCCTCGCCGGCCAGCTCCCGGTTGATCACCTTGACCGCCACCCGGCGGCCGTCCCGCTCCTCGCCCAGGTAGACCGTGCCCATCCCGCCCCGGCCGAGCCGCCCGAGCAGCCGGTACGGACCGAGCTCGGCGGGATCGCCGGGCCGCAGGGCCTCGCCGTTCTCTCCTGCTTGCGTGGTCATGGTGGTCCTGGGTGGATCGGGAGTCTTCTCCGGAGAAACCCTAGCGGCCTCGCATGAAAAGGACGTCCGGAACACCGGGGACGGCGGTCCTGGAACGGCGCGTCCGGACGCGCGTGCGGACCCGAGTGCGGGCGCACGCGGGGTCAGCGGTCGCGGCGCAGTTCGCGGGGAAGGCTGCGGAAGGGCGGCAGCACCTCGCGGGTGAGCCCGAACGCGTACGCCACGACCCGGTTCGACCAGCGCTGGCAGGCCACGACCAGGCCGTACAGCGGGCGGGGGTAGCGACCCGTGAACGGGATCACCAGCCAGCTGAGGACCATCACGGTCACCAGCAGCGTGTACATGACGACCATCGCCACCAGGTGCGGGACGACGAGCAGGCCGCGCAGCAGCGTCAGCCACCGTTTGGGGCCGCGCCACGCCTCCGGATAGGGCAGGTCGACGACGACGGTCCGCTCGCCGGTGCCCGCTGTGCGCTCATCGCTCTCCGGCGCCGGGACGCGCGAGAGGTCCTCCTCGGCCGCGACCCTCGGGCGGGGGACGCCCAGGCCCGCGGCCGTGCCCGTGCCGCCGGTGCCGGTCCCCGTCCGGGATCCGCCTCGGGTTTCCCCGTCCGCCCGGTGCCAGGTCGCCGAGATGTTCTCCGCGACCTGCTCCGGGTCGGCCTCCTCGTGCCCGACGAGCCGGGCGAGGAGCTGCCGCGCCGTCGGGCGGGCGGCCGGGTCCTTGGCCAGGGCCGCGGTCACGATCGTGAACAGCCGCGGGTCGAGGCCGTCCAGCACGGGCTCCTCCGAGCCGATGCGGTGGAACGTCTCGGCGACCGACTTGCCCTGGAACGGGGCGCGGCCCGTCCCGGCGTAGGCGACGACGCAGCCCCAGGAGAACACGTCCGACGCCTGCTCGACCGGCTCGCCGCGCAGCACCTCCGGCGCGATGTAGGACGGCGTGCCCACGAACTGGCCGGTGCGGGTGGGGCCGTCGGCGGCGTCGAGGGCGCGGGCGATGCCGAAGTCGATGACGCGGGGGCCGGTGGAGGACAGCAGGACGTTGGCGGGTTTGAGGTCGCGGTGGACGATCCCGGCGCCGTGGATGGCGGCGAGGGCGGTGGCGACGCCGACGGCCAGGCCCTCCAGGTCCGAGCCGGGCAGCGGCCCCCGCTCCCCGACGGCCTTCTCCAGGCTCGGACCGTCGATGTACTCGGTGACGACGTAGGGCGGATCCTGCTCCAGCTCGGCGTCCAGCACGGGCGCCGTGCAGAAGCGGTGGACGCGACGCGCGGCGGTGACCTCGCGGCGGAAGCGGGCCAGGAAGGCGGGCTCCCCGGCCAGCTCCCGGTTGACGACCTTCACCGCGACCCGGCGGCCGTTGGGCTCGGCCGCGAGGTAGACGGTCCCCATCCCGCCGCGGCCCAGCCGGCCGAGCAGGCGGTAGGGCCCGAGGACGCGGGGTTCGTCCTGCTCGAGCGGCACGGCGGCGGGCGTCGTCATGGGATCACGGGCTCCTCTGGTGATCGCTACGTCGCGTCCAGCCTACGGCCGTCAGGGGATCAACAGGACCTTCCCGGTGGTCCGCCGGCCCTCCAGATCGGCGTGCGCGGCGGCGGCGTCGGCGAGGCCGGAGCGCTGCCCGATGTGGACCCGCAGGTCACCGGAGGCGACCCAGCCGAACGCCTCGGTGGCCCGCTCGAGCAGCTCCGCGCGGGTCGCGGTGTAGTGGGTGAGATTCGGCCGGGTCAGGAACACCGAGCCGGCCTGGTTGAGCCGCTGCGTGTCGAAGGGCTCCACGTTCCCGCCCGCCGCGCCGTACACCGCGAGCACGCCGCGCGGCCGCAGGCTCTCCAGGCCGCCGTCGAACGTGGGCGCGCCGACCCCGTCGTACACCACGTTGACGCCCTCGCCGCCGGTCAGCTCGCGCACGCGCGCCGCGAACCCGTCGTAGCCGAACACGGCGTCGGCGCCGGCCTCGCGCGCCAGCTTCTCCTTCTCCGGCGTGGACGCCGTGCCGAGGACGCGGGCGCCGAGCGCCTTCGCGGCCTGCACGAGCAGCAGGCCCATCCCGCCCGCCGCCGCGTGCACGAGGACGGTGTCCTCGGGGCCCACGGGGTAGGTGGAGCGCGTCAGGTAGTGGGTGGTCATGCCCTGGAGCAGCGTGGCGGCGGCGTCCTCCAGGCTCACCGCGTCCGGTACCGGGACGACCCTGTCCGCCGGGACGGCGGCCTGCTCGGCGTACCCCCCGAAGACGTTGGCCCAGGCGACCCGGTCGCCCACGGCGAGGTCGCGCACGTCGGCGCCGACCGCGGCGACCGTGCCCGCGGCCTCCACGCCGGGGACGAAGGGGAGCTCGTGCGGGTACTCGCCCGTCCGGAAGTAGACGTCGACGTAGTTGACCCCGGCGGCCGCGATGTCGATCAGCACCTCGTCCGGTCCGGGCTCGGGCGCCGGGCGCTCGGCGGGCTTCAGCACCTCGGGGCCGCCGGTCTCGGTGACGACGATCGCGCGCATTTCCTACTCCTCCGATAGAGAACGGTTGGAAGTCCGAAACCCCGTCTCACCCGGTTCTATTCCGCCGTCGGGCGGCCAAAAACGATCTTTGTCGGAGCGGGCCCGGCGGGGCCGTCTCACACCCAGTCGCGCATGGTCGCGGCGGCCAGCGCGACGGTCTCCTCGACCCGGGCGGCGATCGTCACGGGGTCCCAGACCTCCTCGCGGGCGCAGTCCTCGAACGCGACGCGGGTCGCGGCCGTGTGGAAGGCGACGATGATGTGCGGCCGGGGGTCCAGCCCGGGGTCGACGCCCTCGCGCCGGGCGATCTCGGCGGCGAGCACCTTCTCCGCGGCCGAGTAGCGGGCGAGCTGGGCGGCCTCCAGCGCCGGCGTCGCCTCGATCACCCGCCGGATGCGGCGGAACCGCGCGTGGTCCTCCGGGTCGCCGCCGGCGATCGCCGCCAGCACGACGCGCAGCGCCTCGAACAGCGCGGTGAACGGCCGCTCCCCGGCGGGCCGCGCGGTCAGGCTCTCGGCCATGAGCGAGTCGTACTCGGCCAGGAAGCCGGTGACCACGTCCTCCTTGGTGGCGAAGTAGCGGAAGAACGTCCGCTGCGACACGTCCACGGCGGTGACGATCTCGTCGATCGTCGTGGCCTCGTAGCCCTGGGCGAGGAACAGCTCCAGCGCGGCGTCGATGAACGCCAGCCTGGTGCGCTGCTTCTTGCGCTCGCGGAGCCCCGCCATGGCGCGGCCGGGATGCCCTGGAGCGGGCCCGTCCTCCACGGGCCCCGGCCCCTCGGCGGAGGGGAAGGCGCTCATCGCCGACTCCTTTTGTGTCGTTCCCGGCCCGCGGTGCTCACCTGGCGGGCTCAAGAATGCTTTTATCACGATAGTTGGCTTCGGTTCGCGTTGTGCGTTCCAACGGGCGGAAAGGCCCTGGCGGCGACGGGCGTCCCGGCGCGCCGCGCCGCGCCGGCGGCGCGGGCGGTCCCGGCGGGCGGGAGAAAACGGCGCGCGACTCTGCGGGTTCCCCTGCGCGGCACCGGGGTCGGCGTCATGCTGGAATCCTGGTCACCAGATGTCGCCACGCGATCGCCCAAGGTCATCGCCTGGGTCGTCGCGGCGGCGGCCCGGACCCCGTGCTGAGGCGGCTGATCAAGGTGTCTGTAGTCGGTGGGCGGGAGTTCGCGCAGGTGCGTCGGCGGCACCTCGCGGCGCTCGCGTACGAGGTCGAGGCGCGCGGGCTCGCCTGGCGGTTCGCCGGTCCCGGGGAGTCGGTGCTCGGCGTGCTCGGCCCGCGGACCCGCCGCCAGGTCATGGTGGTGGCGATGCCCGACGGCGACGGCTGGTCGTACCTGTGGCCGGGCGGCGGGATCGCCGACGTGGCCGGGGCCGCCGAGGTCGCCGACCAGCTCGCGCGGCTGCTCGGCTGAGCCCCGGCGCCCGGCCCGCCGGGCCCCCGCGCGGGGGGCGGAGCCGGCCCGCACACCCCGTCACCTGGGGTTCGGCGCGTCCGTCCCTGGCGGGGGCCGCCTTGCCTCCGGGGTGCGGGCTTCCCTAGACTCCCCGCGAACGTATGTTCGAGTCGCATGTCTTCCCCCGTGCGGCGAACGTGAGGGGGAGGCAGATGACGCGCGTGTTCGGCGACCCGGTGGACGTCTGGGTGAGTGACGGGCGTCCGGTCCGGTTCGTCTGGCGTGACCGGCTCTACACCGTGCGGCGGGTGCTGGAGCACTGGGTCACGACCCGTGACTGGTGGCGGGAGCGGCATCCCGGCGGCGAGGCCACCGGCGAGCGGGAGTTCTGGAGGGTCGAGGCCACCCCGGGCGGTGAGATCGGGGTGTACGAGCTGCGGTACGACGCCGCGTCTGAGACATGGCTGCTGTCCCGGGTATGGGACTGACGTGCACCTTCATGTCGCTTCGTGCTATTCGCTCCGGTACGGGGTGGCGCGGCCCGCCGCCCTCGCCGAGCGGGCGGCCGAGCTCGGCATGGACACGCTGGCGCTGACGGGCTCGGCCGGCTGCCGAGCGTGTACAGCGAGGTGGACGACCAGGACGTGGCCGCCGCCGTCCTCGCCCTCGCGGGACGCGGTCACGCCGGGAGCGTGCTGCTGTCGCCCGCCGTCTCCCGCAAGAGCGACCTGAAGGGCTTCGGTAGCGGCGGGTACGGCTTCGTCGCCGAGCAGTTCGTCCCGTTCCTGCGGTTCCAGGGGGCGGACGACGCGCTGGCCGACGCCCTCACGGTCGGGAACCCCCGGCGCTGGCTGACCCTCACGGAGGAGCACGGATGAACCGCCCGACGACCATTCCCAATCTCGCCGGTCAGGTGCTGACGGTCGCCGGGCCCGTCGACCCGTCGGTGCTCGGCCCGACGAGCATGCACGAGCACCTGTTCGTGGACCTGCGCCGCCCGGCGCACGCGCTGCGGCCCGGCGAGGACGCGCCCGAGGCGCGCGAGCCGCTCACGCTGGCGAACCTGGCGCGTACCCGGCAGGGCACCGTCAACGCCGACAACGACGTCCTCTCCGACTTCGACGAGGTGCTGGAGGAGGTGTCGGAGTTCCACCGCGCCGGTGGCCGCACCGTCGTGGAGGTCACCAACATCGGGATCGGCCGCGCGCCCGAGGCGCTGCTCCGGCTGTCGCGGGCGAGCGGCCTGCACGTCGTGATGGGCGCGGGCTACTACACGCCGACGTTCCACCCGCTCGACATGGCCGAGCGGACCGTCGACGACCTCACCGACGTGATCGTCGGGGACGTCGTGGCGGGGGCGGACGGTACCGGCGTCCGCGCCGGGATCATCGGTGAGGTCGGCGCGGAGACGGTGCCGCTGACGCCCGCGGAGCTGAAGAGCGTGCGGGCGAGCGGCCGGGCGAGCCGGATCACCGGTGCCCCGGTCAGCTTCCACGTGGGCGGGGCCGGTGAGGACAAGTTCCGCGTCATGGACATCCTGGACGAGGAGGGCGTCGACCCCGGCAACGTCGTGTTCGGGCACGCCGGGGAGATGGCCGTCGACCTGGCGTTCGCGCGGCGGGTGCTCGCCCGGGGCGTGTTCATCGAGTTCGACTTCCTGGCCTCGCCGGGCAGCCCGTGGGGCCATCTCGTCCTGCTCGGCGACCACAAGATCACCCGCGGGATCGCCGACCTCGTCGAGGAGGGCTACGCCGGGCAGATCCTGCTGGGCCACGACGTCTGCCAGAAGATCCAGCTCAAGCGGTACGGCGGGCAGGGGTACGGCTACATCCCCGATCACCTGCTGCCCGCGCTGCGCCGCCTCGGGGTGCCCGAGGAGGCCATCGACATGATCATGGTGGGCAACCCGGCCCGCGCGCTGGCCTTCGCCGCCCCCGGGGAGGCCGCCGGTTAGGGCCGCCCGCCCGGGGAACGCCGCAGGGAGTCGGCTGACACGAGGGGGGAGAGATGCAGCACGACCGGATGATCGGACAGATCCAGGCGCGGGCGCACCTGCCCAGCCGCGGCGCCGCCGAGACGGCGTGCCGGGCCACGCTGGAGACGCTCGGGGAGCGGCTCCCGGAGGGGCTGGCGGACAACCTCGCCGCGCAGCTCCCCCGGGAGATCGGGGAGAACCTGCGGCGCACCGAGGTGTACGGCGGGTCGGGCACCGGCGAGCGGTTCGACCGCCACGACTTCGTCGCCCGGGTGGCGGCGCGCGCGGGCACCGACGAGCGCAAGGCCGCCTACATGGCGCGCGTGGTGCTGGAGGTGGTGGACGAGGCGTCCCAGGGAAGCATGATGACCAAGGTCAAACGTGCCCTCCCCGAGGACATCCGCGACCTGGTCTCCGCCGGCAGCAAAGGCTGACCACCACCCCGTCCCCGCGCGCCACCCGCTTTCGGGCCCACTTCGATGTGGGCGTCGGCCGTCACGCGAGCGAAGCGATTCGCGCTCGCAAAAGACCGGTCACGGGCGAGCCGCCAGGCGAGCCTGTGGGCCGGTCTTTGAAAATACGACCTCCCGGGCGGCGCGCTCGACGCCGTCGGGGTCGAGGCCGTAGTGGCGGTACAGGTGCGTCGGCGGGCCGATCAGGGAGTACTCGTCCCGGATGCCGTGCCGGACGACCCGGGCGCCGGACCCCGCGCCGGCGACGGTCTCGGCGACCGCCCCGCCGAGCCCGCCGAGGACGTTGTGCTCCTCGACCGTCAGCAGCAGCCCGGACCGTTCGGCGGCGGCCAGGACCGCGGCCTCGTCGAGGGGCTTCACGGTGTGCACGTCGAGGACCCCGGTGGAGATCCCGTCGGCGTTGAGGCGCTCGGCGGCCCGCAGCGAGGGGTGCAGCATCGAGCCGGTCGCGACGATCGTGAGGTCGGTGCCGGTGCCGTGCTCGACGGCCTTGCCGAGCTCGAACGGCGCGTCCGGGCCGTACACGTCCGGGTCCTGGCCGCGGCCGATGCGGAAGTAGATCGGCCCGGGGTGGGCGGTGGAGGCGCGCAGGGCGGCGGCGAGCTGCGCGGCGTCCGCCGGGGCGACCACGGTCAGCCCGGCCACGCTCCGCATGATCGCCAGGTCCTCGGTGGCGTGGTGGGACGTGCCGTAGAAGCCCAGCGTGATGCCGGCGTGGTGGCCGATCAGCCGGACGGGCAGCTTGGTGTAGGCCACGTCGGTGCGGATCTGCTCGCAGGCGAGCAGCGCCAGGAAGGACGCGAACGTGGCGACGTACGGCTGGAGGCCGGTGGAGGCGAGGCCGGCGGCGGCCGAGACCATGTGCTGCTCGGAGATGCCGAACTGCACGTAGCGGTCGGGGTGGCGCTCCTGGAAGCGGACGAGCCCGTTGGAGAACTTGAGGTCCGCGGTCCCGGCGGCGATGGGATGGCCCTCGTCCGCCAGGTCGGCCAGGGTGTCGGCGAGGGCCTGGAGCCCCGGTGCCCGTTCGAGGAGGGTCTGCAGGTGCCAGGAGTCGGGGTGCAGTCCGGGCGCGACGCTCATCGGTTGCTCCTCAGTTCCTCGATCGCGGCGCGTTCGTCGGGCTCGGCGAGCCAGCCGAGGTGCCAGCCGAAGTCGCGTTCCATGTAGGAGATCCCCTTGCCCTTGACGGTGTGCGCGATCACGACGGCGGGGCGGGTCCGGCCGGGGTCGGCGGCGATGGAGCGCAGCAGGGTGAGCAGCGCGGCGGGGTCGTGCCCGTCGACCTCGTGGGTCTCCCAGCCGAACGCCCGCCACTTGTCGGTGAGGGGTTCGAGGTTGGTGACCGAGTCGACCGGGCCGTCCAGGGACTGGCCGTTGCGGTCGACGATCGCCACGAGGTTGGACACGC
Source organism: Actinomadura roseirufa (assembly GCF_900659635.1). Classification (GTDB taxonomy): domain Bacteria; phylum Actinomycetota; class Actinomycetes; order Streptosporangiales; family Streptosporangiaceae; genus Spirillospora; species Spirillospora roseirufa. The sequence continues at coordinate 8,808 of NZ_CAACVB010000139.1, forward strand.
CGTGGTGGGCGGCGCCGAGCGCCGCCTCCCAGATCTGGCCCTCGTGCAGCTCGCCGTCGCCGAGCAGGACGTACACGTTCGACGGGCGGCCCTGCATCCGCAGGCCCATGGCCGTCCCGGCGCCGGTGGACAGCGCGTGGCCGAGCGAGCCGCTGCTGAAGTCGATGCCGGGGACGCGGGTCATGTCGGGGTGGTCGCCGAAGGGGCTGCCGAGGCGGGTGTAGCCGTCCAGCTCGGCCGGGTCGAAGAAGCCCCAGTCGGCCAGCAGCGGGTACAGGGTCGCGGCGGCGTGCCCCTTGCCGAACAGGAAGCGGTCGCGGTCCGGCCAGTCGGGCTCGCCCCGCCGCAGGTTCATGACGCCGTAGTAGAGGGTCGCGAGGATCTCGGCGCAGGAGAACCCGGACGCGTAGTGGCCGGTCTTGGCGATGGAGATGAGCCGGACCGTCTCCAGGCGGGCGAACAGCGCCCGGTCCCGGATCAGCTCCACGAGCTCGGCGTCCGCCGCCGGCGCGGTGCGGATGTGATCAACCATGAGGGCGAAAGTACTACTGAGCGGACAAGGTGTCTATAGAGCGAGACAAGATTGTTGGACGACTTGTCCGCTGAGCGATAACTTTGGACGGTGGCGACTGAAAACAACCTCATGCTGGTGCGCAAGGTCTCCGACCTCCTCGACCACCTGGCCAAGGGCGAGTCGTCCGCGGCCGACATCGCGGACGCGATCGGCGAGCCCCGCAGCTCGATCTACCGGCTCCTGGCGAGCCTCCAGACGGCGGGGCTGGTCGAGCCCGGCGGCCGGCGGGGCAAGTACCGGCTCGGCTTCAAGCTGCTGTCGCTCGCGACCGCCGTGGTCGCGGGCTTCGACGAGCGCGCGTTCGCCCGCCCGGTGATGGAGCGCATCCACGACCTGACCGGCGAGACGGTGTTCCTGTGCGTCCCGCGCCAGGACGAGGCCGTCTGCATCGAGCGCATCGACGGCAAGCGCGTCCAGTCGCTCGCCCTGCAGCTCGGCGGCTCGCTGCCGCTGCACGCCGGGGCGGCCTCGCGGACGATCCTCGCCCACCGCGGCGAGGCCGAGTGGGACGCCTACGTCGAGCGCAACGCGCCGCTGCGGCGCTTCACGCCGTCCACGCCGGTCGAGCGGGACGACCTGCGCCGGGTGCTCGCCGCGACCCGGGCGGGCGGGCTGTCGATCAGCGACCAGGACGTCACGGTGGGCGTCGCGGCGCTCGGCGTGCCGATCGTCGACTACCGGGGCCGGGTGCGCGGGGCGCTGTCCATCAGCGGCGTGCGCGACTCGATCCTCGGTCCCGACTCGGCCGTGTGGCGGTCCGAGCTCGTCGAGGCCGGACGGGAGATCTCCCGGGCCTTCGGCGCGGGTGCGGGCGCTGACCTGGCCGATCTCGGCTGACCGGGGCGCCTCGCTCACTATGTCCCACTGTCTAGACATAGCGTCCGGCGTGTGAGAATGTGAGCCCCCACGGGCTCGAAACAGTGCCCGTGGGAAGGAGGCGACTCATGAGCCAGGGCCTCGACGGCCGCGTCGCCGTCGTGACGGGCGCGGGCGCCGGCATCGGACTGGCGTGCGCCCGCCGCCTGCACGCCGAGGGCGCCCGGGTGGCCGGGGCGGACCTCGACCCCGGCGCGCTACGGGAGATCGGTGGCCCGGACCGGGTCCTGCCCGTCCCCGCCGACCTGCGGGAGCCGGGCGCCGCCGACGCGGTGATCGCCGCGGCGGCCGGGGCGTTCGGCCGGGTCGACATCCTGGTCAACAACGCCGGCGCGGCGCATCCCCGCACCGGCTTCCTCGACACGACCGACGAGGAATGGGCCGCGACGCTGGAGCTGAACCTCCTCGGCTACGTCCGCGCGGCGCGGGCCGCCGTGCCCGCGATCCTCGACGCGGGCGGCGGCGCGCTGGTCCACATCGCCTCCGAGGCGGCGCGGATGCCGAACCCGCGGCTGCCCGACTACAGCGTCTCCAAGGCCGGAGTGCTGATGCTCTCGAAGGTCCTCGCGGCGGAGTTCACCGCCGCCGGCGTGCGGTCCAACGTCGTGTCGCCCGCCTTCGTCCGCACCCCCCTCTACGACCGGCCCGGCGGCTTCGCCGACTCCCTCGCCGAGGAGTTCGGTACCGACCGGGAGACCGCCATCGCCCGCTACGTGGCGCACAACCGCATTCCGGCCGGACGGCTCGGCACGGTCGAGGAGGTGGCCTCGATGGTCGCCTACCTCGCCTCCGACGAGGCGTCCTTCGTCTCCGGAGCCAACTTCTGCGTCGACGGCGGCGTGACGCCCGTCGTCTGAGCGAACGAGTAAGGAAGCCACCCCATGAAGGCACTTCATCCCCACCGCCGTCCCCTGCCGCGGGTCATCGCGGCGGCCGCCCTCACCTGCGCCGCCGCCGCGTCCCTGACCTCGTGCGCCGCGTCCCGCGCCGGCGACGGCAAGGGCTCGGTCTCCATCGGCGTGACGCTCAGCGCGGCGTCCAACCCCTTCTACCTCGCCGAGGGGAAGGCGATCCAGGCCGCCGCCGCCGAGCGCGGCGTCAAGGCCGCGGTCCAGTACGCCAACGCGGACGTCTCCGTGCAGAGCGACCAGATCGACGCGTTCATCCGGCAGCGGGTCGGCTCCATCGTGGTCGACGCCGTCGACTCCGACGGCATCGGGCCCGCGGTGCTGCGCGCCAAGCAGGCCGGCATCCCGGTCGTCGCGATCGACGTCACCGCCCCCGCCGCCGACGCGACGGTGACCAGCGACAACGTCGGAGCGGGCCGGGAGGCGTGCCGGTACCTGTTCGACCGGCTCGGCGGCAAGGGCAAGGTCGCGATCGTGGACGGCTCGGCGGTCTCGGCGATCGGCGACCGGATGAAGGGCTGCCGCGAGGCCGCCGCGGCGCGGCCCGAGATCAACGTGGTCGCCGTGCAGCGCGCCGACCTCACCCGCGACCGCAGCATGAACGTCGCGGCGAACATCCTCACCGCCCACCCCGACGTGCAGGGCCTCTTCGGCGTCAACGACCCGACCGCCATCGGCATCGCGCTCGCCGCCGGGCAGCGCAAGGCGAAGGTGCAGGTCGTCGGCGTGGACGGCGCCAAGCAACTCACCGATCTCATCGGCAAGGGCCCGATCATCGGGACGTCCGGCCAGGACCCCGCCGGGCTCGGCCGCTCGGGGCTGGACCTCGCGGTCCGGCTCGCCCGCAAGGAGAAGGTCGATCCCAAGCCCAGGCTCGTCCCGACGTTCCTGGTCAACGCCGACACGCTGAGCCGCTACCGGAGCTGGGGCTGATGGCCGCGGCGCCCGTGGCGCGGCCCGTGGCGGGCCTGGACGGGATCGAGAAGTCCTACCACGGCAACCCGGTGCTGCGGGGCGTCTCGCTGACGCTCGGCGCGGGCCGCGTGCACGTCCTCGCGGGGGAGAACGGCGCGGGCAAGTCCACCCTCATCAAGATCCTCACCGGGGTCGAGCGGGCCGACCGCGGCGCCGTCCTGCTCGACGGCGAGCCGGTCGCGCTGGCGGGCCCCCGCGACGCCGGGGACCGCGGCCTCGCCGTCGTGCACCAGGAGCTCAGCCTGGTGCCCGAGCTGACCGTCGCCGACAACATCCTGCTCGGCCGCGAGCCGCGCCGCCGGACCGGACGGCTCGACCGGCGCCGGGCCCGGACCCTCGCGGTGGAGGCCCTGGCCCGGATCGGCGCCGACCTCGACCCGGACGCGCGGATCGCCTCGCTCGGCACCGGCCGGAGGCAGCTCGTCGAGATCGCCCGCGCGCTCGCCGGCCGGCCGCGCCTGCTGGTGCTGGACGAGCCGACCGCCGCCCTCTCCGGCGAGGAGGCGAACCTGCTGCTCGGCACGGTCGAGGACCTGCGCGCCGAGGGGCTGGCGCTGCTGTACATCAGCCACCGGATGGAGGAGATCGCGCGCATCGCCGACGACGTCACCGTCCTGCGGGACGGGATCGTCGCCGACTCCATGACCCGCGCCGAGATGACCGAGGACCGCATCGTCACCTCGATGGTGGGCCGGCCCGTCCGCGACCTGTACCGGCGCGAGCGGTCCCCCGACCAGCGGGCATCGGAGGGGACGGCGGCCGGGCGGCCGCGGCTGCGCGTGCGGGGGCTGCGGTCGGCGGACGTCCGTCCCGCCTCGTTCGAGCTGCGGGCCGGTGAGGTCCTCGGCGTCGCCGGGATCGTCGGCGCCGGGCGCAGCGAGCTGGGCCGGCTGATCGCGGGCGCCGACCGCCCGGACGGCGGCACCGTGGAGGTGGACGGCGCCCCCGTCGATCTGCGCGGCGTCCGTGGCCCGCTCGCGGCGGGCATCGTGATGCTGCCGGAGAGCCGCAAGGAGCAGGGGCTCTTCCCGTGGCTGTCGATCGCCGACAACGTGTGCGCCGGGACGCCGCGGGGGCGCCGCGCCTTCGGCCGGACGAGCCCGGCGGACGCGCGGGCCGCGGCCCGGCCGCTGACCGAGTCGATGCGGGTGAAGGCGACCGGGCTCGCCCAGCCGGTGGGGGAGCTGTCCGGCGGCAACCAGCAGAAGGTGCTGCTGGCCCGCTGCCTGGCCCGCGACCCGTCCGTGCTCGTCCTGGACGAGCCGACCCGGGGCGTCGACATCGGCGCCAAGGCCGACATCTACACGCTCGTCGGCGAGGTCACCCGCCGCGGCGTCGCCGTCCTGCTCATCTCCTCCGAGCTGCCCGAGGTCCTCGGGCTGTCGGACCGCGTGCTCGTCATGCGCCGCGGGGAGGTCGCCGCCGAGCTGTCCGGGGCGGCCATGACGGAGGAGAACGTCATCCGGCACGCCACCGGCGGCACCGCCGCGCGTGCGCTACCGAGCGAGGTGAACTCGTGAACGAGACCCCTGTCCTGGCGGACGGTCCCGCCGCGGCCGTCGCGCGTCCCGCGCGCGGCGGGCTGCGCAAGGGCGTCGCCGCGGCGGCCGAACGCGCCGGCGTGGCGGGCGCGCTGGCCCTGCTGGTGATCGTCTTCTCGGTGTCCGCGCCGTACTTCCTCACCGTGGACAACCTGCTCGACGTGGCCCGGCAGATCTCGGTCACCGCGATCCTCGGGGCCGGCCTGACCCTGGTCATCATGACCGCCGGGATCGACCTGTCGGTGGGCTCGGCGGTCGGCGTGACGGCCTTCGTCGCGGTCCGGCTGTCGGTCGGCGGCGCCCCGGCGGCGGCCGCGGTCGCCGCCGCGCTGGCGGCGGGCCTGCTGGTCGGCGCGGTGAACGGCGTCCTGGTCGCGCGGCTGCGGCTCGCCGCGTTCATCGTCACGCTCGCGGCGCTGACCTACCTGCGGGGCCTGACCTACGTCGGGACGGACGGCAAGACGCTGTTCTCCACGACGCTCGGCTACGCCTGGCTCGGGCATGGAACGGTCCTGGGCGTGCCCGTCCCGGTGGTGGTCATGGTCGCGGTCTTCGCGGCGGGCTGGTACCTGCTGAACCGGACGGTGTTCGGGCGGTGGGTCCACGCCGTCGGCGGCAACGCCGAGGCGGCCCGGCTGGCGGGCATCCCGGTACGCCGGGTCCTGGCCGGAGTGTACGTTTTGTCTGGTTTGTGTGCCGGCATCGGCGGCGTGATCGCCTCGGCCCGGCTGCAGAGCGCCGTCCCGGACCTCGGCACCGGCTACGAGCTGTCGGCGATCGCCGCCGTCGTGCTGGGCGGCACCTCGCTGCTCGGCGGCAAGGGCTCGCTGGTCGGCACCCTCGCCGGGGCGGCGATCATCGGCGTGCTGGTGAACGGCCTCACGCTGCTGGACGTCTCGACCTTCTACCAACAGATCATCCAGGGCGTGGTCATCGTCCTGGCCGTCGTCCTCGACCGGCTCCGCACCCGCGGCGCCACGGAGGTGAACCCATGAGCGGCACCGGAAGCGTGCTCGTCACCGGAGCGCACGGAGTGGTCGGCGGCGCCGCCGTCCGCGTCCTGCACGAGGCGGGCGTGCCCGTCGTCACGCTCGCCCGGCGCGGGCCCGTCCTCCTCAAGGACGGGGCGCCCGCGGGCGAGCACGTGCGCGTGGACCTGCTCGACGCCGAGGCCACCCGCGCCGCGCTGGCGGACCGGTCCGACATCACGGCCGTCGTCCACGCCGCCTACCTGGAGCGCGAGTCGATGGCCGCGACGGTCGGCCCGAACGTCGCCATGCTCCGCAACGCGCTGGACGCGGTGCACGCCTCGCCGTCGCGGCTGGAGCACGCGGTGCTCATCGGCGGCGGCAAGTCCTACGGGGAGCACCTCGGGGCCTACAAGACCCCGGCGAAGGAGTCCGACCCCCGGTTCCTCGGACCGATCTTCTACAACGACCAGGAGGACCACCTCTACGCCGACGCCGCCCGCGCCGGGTACACCTGGACCGTCCTGCGCCCGGACGCGGTGATCGGCCCCAGCCTCGGCTCGCCGATGAACATGCTCACCGGCATCGCCGTGTACGCGAGCGTCTGCCGCCACCTCGGGGTGCCGCTGCGGTTCCCGGGCACGCCCGGCGCGTGGACGGCGCTGCACCAGGCCACCGACGCCCGGGTCGTGGCGCGGGCCGTCCAGTGGTCGCTGGACGCCGCGTCCGCGCGGAACGAGGTCTTCAACGTGACCAACGGCGACAACTTCCGCTGGGTGCACCTGTGGCCGGAGATCGCGGCCTTCTTCGGGATGGAGGCCGCGCCGCCGCAGCCCATGACGCTCGCCGAGCAGATGGCGGGCAAGGAGGCGGTGTGGGACGAGATCGTCCGCGAGCACGGGCTGCGCCCCACCGGCCTCGCCGAGATCGCCTCCTGGCCCTTCGTGGACGGCTGGTTCGCGATGGACGCCGACATGGTGCAGAGCACCATCAAGATCCGCCAGGCGGGCTTCGGCGACTGCGCCGACACCCACGCCAGTTTCCTCGACAACCTCGCGACGCTGCGCGACCTCTCCCTCATCCCCTGACCTACAGTGCATCGGAGGCACAGATGACGACGACCATCGCGAGGGACTGGCTCACCCGGCTTTCCGACGGGCTGGAGCACCGCGCCGACCTGTCCGGGCTGTTCGCCGGGGAGTGTTACTGGCGCGACGTCGTGGCGTTCACCGGCGACCTGCGGACGTTCGCCGCCGAGGCCGTCCCGGCCGAGCTGGCGGCGCGGCAGCCGGAGGTCAAGGCCACCGGGTTCCGGCTCGCGCCCGGCCGCGTCGAACCGCGCGAGGTCGAGCGGGCCGGCGTGCCGAGCATCGAGGCGATCTTCGAGTTCGAGCTCGGGATCGGCCGGGGCGCCGGCGTGGTCCGGCTCGTCCCCGGGCCGGACGGCGTGCACGTGGCCCGCAACCTTTTCACCAGCCTGGACGAACTGTCCGGGCACCCCGAGCGGGTCGGCGCGAACCGCCCGGTCGGCCAGGCCGACTCCTCCAAGTTCGACGGGCCGAACTGGCTGGACCGGCGCACCGAGGCCGTCGCCTACGCCGACCACGACCCCCAGGTGCTCATCGTGGGGGCGGGGCAGAGCGGGCTGGCGCTGGCGGCGCGGCTCGGGCAGCTCGACGTCGACGCGCTCGTGATCGACGTCCACGAGCGTCCCGGCGACAACTGGCGCAAGCGCTACCACGCGCTCACCCTGCACAACGCGGTGTGGCTGAACGACATGCCGTACATGCCGTTCCCGCAGACCTGGCCGGTGTTCCTCCCCAAGGACAAGCTCGCCGGGTGGTTCGAGTCCTACGTCGACGCCATGGAGATCAACTTCTGGGGCGGCGCGACGTTCGAGCACGCCGCCTTCGACGAGCGGACGGGCACCTGGCGGGCGCGGATCCGGCGGGCCGGCGGCGAGCGGGAGCTGCGGCCCCGGCACATCGTGCTCGCGACGGGCGTGAGCGGCATCCCCTTCATACCCGAGGTCGCGGGTCTCTCCGACTTCGACGGGACCGTGCTGCACTCGGCGGCCTACACCGGCGGCGCGGAGTACGCCGGCCGGCGCGCGATCATCGTCGGGACGGGCAACAGCGCGCACGACATCGCGCAGGACCTGCACGCCAACGGCGCGGAGGTCACGATGGTGCAGCACGCCCCCACCACGGTGGTCAGCGTCGACCCGAGCGCCGCGCTCGCGGACGCGGCCTACCTGACGGCGCCGGCCCTGGAGGACTCCGACATCATCGGCCTGTCGGTGCCGTACCCCGACCTGGTGACCGACAGCAAGGCGCTGGCCGCGCGGATGAAGGAGCTGGACGCCGACCTCGTCGCCGGGCTGGAGCGGGCGGGCTACCGGACCGACTACGGCGAGGACGAGACCGGCTACCAGATGAAGTTCATGCGCCGCGGCGGGGGCTACTACCTCGACGTCGGCTGCGCCGGGCTGATCATCTCGGGTGAGGTCCGGCTGCTGCCGATCGCCGACACCGCCGGGTTCACCGCCGGCGGGCTGCGGCTGACGGACGGGTCGCTGGCCGAGGCCGACCTCGTCGTGCTCGCCACGGGCTTCCAGCCGCAGCAGGAGAGCGTCCGCCGCCTCCTCGGCGACGAGGTCGCGGACGCCGTGGGCCCGATCTGGGGCTATGACGAGGAGGGCGAGGTCCGCAACATGTGGCGGCCCACCGCCCAGCGCGGCCTGTGGTTCTCGGCCGGCAACTTCCAGATGTGCCGGACCTACTCCAAGGTGCTCGCCCTCCAGCTGCGCCGCGCCCTCGACGAGGCCGGCTGAGCAAAACGAGCCGGCTGAGCACGACGGGCCGGCTGATCGCGGGCGGCCCGGGGAAGCCCCGGGCGCCCGCATCGAGCCCGGTCAGGGGCGAGCCGCCGGGCGAGCCCCTGGGCCGGGCTCGCGATGCCTGCTTTCAGGTCTGCTGTCAGACCTGCTGTCAGGCATGCCGTCGCGCATGCCGTCAGCCGAAGGTGGTGCCGCCGTTGACCGCGAGGGTCTGGCCGGTGATGAACCCGGCCTCCGCGGAGGCGAGGAACGCGACCGCGGCGCCCACGTCGGCGGGGACGCCGAAGTGCCCGAGCGGGACGGTCGCGGCGTAGGCGTCCCTGACCTCGGGCGGGACGCCCTCGTGCCGGTCGGTGGGGATCCAGCCCGGGGCCACGGTGTTGACGGTGATCCCGTACGGGCCGAACTCGCGCGCCCAGGACCGGGCCAGGCCGAGCTGCGCCGCCTTCGCCGCCACGTACGCGCTCGCCTCCGCGGGGCCGTGGCCGACGACGTCCGACCCGACGTGGACGATGCGGCCGTGACCGCGCCGCTTCATGTCCGGAATCGCCCTGCGGGTCAGCAGGAACGGGCTTTTGACGAAGAATTCCAGCTGGGTGAGCATGTCCTGCCACCGCAGCTTCTCCACGGGATTGTCGGGCTGCGGCCCGGTGGCGTTGAACACCAGCACGTCCACCGCTCCGAAGGCGTCCAGCACGCGGTCATAAAGGTCGTCGACGGCCGCCTCGTCGGTGACGTCGGCGCGGAAGAGCTCTGCCCGTCCGCCCGCCGCCACGATGTCCGCATGGAGTTGGGCCGCGGCCTCCGCGGCGCGGAGATAATTTATCGCGACGGCGAATCCGGCCTTGGCGAGAGCGGTGGAAATGGCGGCGCCGAGGCCCCGTGACGCACCGGTCACAAGGGCGACCCCGCTGTTCTGACCGTCCATGACTCACTTCCTGCCTCGGGTTTCCCCTGGACATCCTCGGGCGTAGCGGCGAGAGACCTCATTTTACGGCATGAGCTAAATGTCCGACATGACGGACTCTTTGGTATCAAGTCCGACAGGCGTCATGGCACCGGAATGACAAAAGCCACCCGCATGTGCGCCGGTATGCGATTCAAACATCGAGACTTTGCCGTCGGGCGGACGCGTGGAGGTGTTCATCAAGAGTGGGTTACTGTTTTCTTCCCCCCCGTCGATACCGCCCGGGATGAGCGCTCAATTACGATCGACTCTATAAGCGCGGACGAGATCACGAATCCGTAGATCTCCTCCAGCGGCAACTTCAAACTGGATTTACCCTTCGCGGGCCCGATGTTGACGACGCTCCCGGAGAGCCACGCCATCGCAGGCCCGGACGGGCGTCGTGTCAGCGCGCTTCGAGTGATATCCGGCAGATCAAGGAAGGCGAGTGCCGCCATGACCTATGTGGTGCCCTACAGCGGGATCTCCAACCGGCTGGGCGAGGAGGAGATCGCCGCGGTGACCGCGGCGCTGTCCCAGGACACGCTGGCGATGGGGCCGCGCGGTGCCGAGTTCGAACGGCGGCTCGCCGACCGGCTCGGCGCGCGGCACGTCCAGGCCACCAGCTCCTGCACGACCGCCCTGTTCCTGGCCGCGCAGGTCCTCGGCCTGCAGGAGGGGGACGAGGTGATCACGACCCCGCAGACCTTCTGGGTCACCACATGGCCGCTTCAGGCGCGCGGCTGCGTCGTCCGGTTCGCCGACATCGACCCCGACAGCCTGAACATCGACCCCGCCACGATCGAGCCGTTGATCAACGAGCGGACGAAGTCCATCTGGGTCGTCCACTACGGCGGCCAGTCCGTCGACATGGCGCCCGTCATGGAGATCGCCCGCAGGCACGGGCTCACCGTCGTGGAGGACTGCGCCCACGTGGCCGGCGGCACCTACGAGGGGAAGGCGCTCGGCACCATCGGCGACATCGGCTGCTTCAGCTTCCACTCGCTGAAGAACATGACCACCGGCGAGGGCGGCGCGTTCGTCACCGACGACGACCGCTACGCCGAGATGGCGCGCGCGCTGGGCACCATCCACAACTGGGGCCCGATGCGCGAGCGCGACGTCCCCGCCATCGGCCCGTACCGGCAGCCCGACTACTACCGGGACGCGCACGTCCTGCGCTCCTACAGCCACGACTACCTGGGCGGGCACTACCTCGTCGGCAACAACTTCCGCATGAGCGAGCTGAGCGCGGCCCTCGGCGTCGTCCAGCTCGGCAAGCTCGACCGGCTCAACGAGCGGCGCCGCGACATCGCGCACAGGCTCGACGACGGGCTGGCGGCCGTGCCCGGCATCGGCGTCCAGACCGAGAAGCCCTACGCGCACCACGTCTACCACCTGTACACGCTGTTCTACGAGCCGGACGTCGTCGGCGCCCCCAAGGACGCCTTCATCGAGCACCTCCAGGAGAAGGAGGGCATCGAGATCGTCATCCGCTACTTCCCCATCCACCTGCTGCCCGAGTTCCGGGCGCTCGGGCACGGCTACGGACAGTGCCCGGTCGCGGAGCGGACGTACTTCGAGCACCAGGTCCAGCTGCCCATCTACGACCACCTGACCGACGAGCAGGTGGACCACATGATCGGGGCGGTGCAGCGCGGCGTGACCGCGCTGCGCGGCGGCTGACCGCCCCCGCCCGTCCCCCGAACGGCCCGTCCCACCGGGACGGTCCCGGGGCTCCGGCCGGCAACGGCGCCGCCCGGGGCCCCGCTCTCCCCACCCCCCGCGTCCCGGCCGGGACGCACGACAACTGGAGTCGCATCCATGGGCAAGACCTCGCTCGACACATCCCCTCCGAACGACGCCGACGTGGCCGTCACCGGCGGGGCGGGCTTCGTCGGCAGTCATCTGGTGACGGCGCTGGCCGAGAGCGGCAAGAACGTCACCATCGTCGACCTCGCCGAGCCGGCGGCGGACCTCGCCGCCCTGCCCGGCGTCCGGTACAGGCACGCCGACCTGCGCGACTACGGGGAGACGCTGCTGGCCCTGCGGGGCGCGCACACCGTCTTCCACATCGCCGGGAACGCCAGCGGCACCAAGTCCGTCGAGCATCCGAGGTTCGACTTCCAGATCAACGGACTCGGCACCTGCAACGTCGGCAACGCCTGCGCCCAGCTCGGCGTCCGGCGCCTGGTGTCGCTGTCGTCGGCGATCGTCTACGGCACGCCGCAGCGCTTCCCGATGGCCGAGGACCACCCCACGCGGCCGTTCCTGCCCTACGGCGCCTCGAAGTTCTCCGGCGAGCTGACGCTGCGCAGCATGCACGACACCTTCGACCTGCCCGTCGTGATCGGCCGGCCCTTCGTCATCTACGGGCCGCGCGAGGACCCGCGGACGGCGGGCGGCGAGGTGTCGCAGTTCCTGCGCTGGCAGCTCAACCAGCTGCCGATCCCGGTCGTCGGCGACATCGACCGCAAGACCCGCGACTTCGTCCACGTCACCGACGTGTGCAGGGCGCTGCTCGTGCTCGCCGAGGCGGGCGTGCCGGGCGAGGTCTACAACATCGGCAGCGGACGCGAGGTGTCCATGCGGGCTCTCGCCGACGCCGTGGGGGAGGCGACCGGCAGCCCCGTGCGGCTCCAGGTCGACGACTCCCAGCTGGAGGACAGCTTCCGCCTGGTGGCCGACATCTCCAAGCTCAAGGCCATCGGCTACAGCCCGGCCGTCGAGCTCGCCGACGGGCTGAAGGCGCTCGCCGCCGAGCTCGGCCCCTTCCCCGAGCTCCCCACCGCGACGGTCGCCTTCCGCCGCGAAGCCGCCGTCACCTCGTGATCGCGTCGGAGTCCGGCGTCCCGCGCCGGACTCCGGTCATCCGCCGGCGAGCACTGTAGGAACGTTCCAGAAGTAGGAACGTTCCAGAGCGACGTCGGCGTCGCCGGCCCGGCCGCCCGCCGGGCCGTCCGCGCCCGCCGGCCCCCGGCCCCGCCGCGACCACCCGGCGGGACGGGACGCC
>NZ_CAACVB010000140.1 GCF_900659635.1 Actinomadura roseirufa
CAGCCGCCGCTCCTCGGCGCCCTCCAGCCGCCGGTCGCCGTGCGCGAGAACGGGGAAGCCGCGCAGCGCCGGGTCGCCCTCCATGGCGTCCAGGAAGCGCAGCGCCGCGCCGTCCGGCAGGTCGAGCTGGAGGACGACGCAGTGGCAGGGTTCGGCGGCCAGCGCCGCCGCGGCCTCCTCCGCGCCGACCGCGGTGACGACCTGGACGGGTCCCCCCGCGCCGCCGAGGTCGCGGCTGTCGGCGGCGGCGCTCTCGGCGACCAGCGACAGCAGCCCGCCGCGCCGTTCCTCGATCACCAGCAGCCGGCGCGGCCGGGCCCGCGGCGCGGACGCCGGGACGAGCACGGCCCCGTTCGGCGGGGTCTCGCCCGGCTCGGCCGTGGCGCGGATCGCGGTGATCTTGGCGCCCGCGGGCTCCCCGGCGGCGGGCACGACCGGCAGGTGCAGATCGGCCCGCGCCACCGGCAGGTAGAAGGAGAACGTGCTGCCCTGCCCGAGCGTGCTGTCGGCGGTGATGACGCCGCCGAGCAGCCGGGCCACCTCCCGGCTGATCGACAGGCCGAGCCCGGTCCCGCCGTACTTGCGGCTGGTCGTGCCGTCCGCCTGCTGGAACGCGCCGAAGATGGACTCCAGCTGGTGCTCGGCGATGCCGATGCCGGTGTCGATCACCCGGAAGGCGACCGCGGGACCGTGCGCCCGCGCCGCCGGCGGCAGCTCCGCCAGGTCGGCGGTCTCGATCCGCAGCTCCACGCTGCCGCCCTCGGTGAACTTCACCGCGTTCGACAGCAGGTTGCGCAGCACCTGGCGCAGCCGCGAGTCGTCGGTCAGCACCTCCTCGGGCACGCCGGGCGCCGTGCTGATCCGGAAGTCCAGGCTCTTCTGGCTGGTCAGCGGCCGGAAGGTGGCCTCGACATAGTCCAGCAGGTCGCGCAGCGGGACGTGCTCCAGCGTGATGTCCATCTTGCCCGCCTCGACCTTGGACAGGTCGAGGATGTCGTTGATGAGCTGGAGCAGGTCCGAGCCGGCGGAGTGGATGATGCCCGCGTACTCGACCTGCTTGGGCGTCAGGTTCCGGGCCGGGTTCTGCGCGAGGAGCTGGGCGAGGATCAGCAGCGAGTTCAGCGGCGTGCGCAGCTCGTGGCTCATGTTCGCCAGGAACTCGCTCTTGTACTTGGACGCCAGCGACAGCTGCTGCGCCCGCGCCTCCAGCTCCTGCCGGGCCTGCTCGATCTCCAGGTTCTTGGTCTCGATGTCGCGGTTCTGGCTGGCCAGCAGCGCCGCCTTCTCCTCCAGCTCGGCGTTGGAGCGCTGCAGTTCCTCCTGGCGGACCTGCAGCTCGCCCGACCGGGACTGGAGCTCGCCCGCCAGCCGCTGCGACTCGGCGAGCAGCTCGTCGGTGCGCGCGTTGGCGACGATCGTGTTGACGTTGACGCCGATGTTCTCCCGGAGCTGCTCCAGGAAGTCGCGCTGCACCAGGGTGAACGGCCGCAGCGACGCCAGCTCGATCACGCCGAGGACCTGGTCCTCGACCACGATCGGCAGGACGATGACGCTGGCCGGGGGACCGGCGCCGAGCCCCGAGGAGACCGTCAGGTACCCGGCCGGGACGTCGTCGACGGCGATCGTGTGGCGGCTGCGGGCGGCCTGGCCGACCAGCGAGCGGCCCGCCCGGAACCGGGTCGGCCGCGCCGGGACGGCGGGATCGCCGTCCTCGGGGTAGCCGTAGGAGCCGATGAGCTTCAGCGTCAGCTCGCCGTTGTCCTCGGCCAGGTAGAACGCGCCGTACTGGGCCGAGACGAGCGGGGTCAGCTCGTCCATGATCAGCTCGGCGACCACCGACAGGTCGCGGTGCCCCTGCATGAGCCCGGAGACGCGCGCCAGGTTGGTCTTCAGCCAGTCCTGCTCCTGGTTGGCGCGGGTGGTCTCGCGCAGCGACTTCACCATCAGGTTGATGTTGTCCTTGAGCTCGGCCACCTCCCCGGAGGCGTCCACGGTGATGGACCGGGTGAGGTCGCCGGACGTCACCGCGCTCGTCACCCCGGCGATCGCCCGCACCTGCCGGGTCAGGTTCCCGGCCAGCTCGTTGACGTTCTCGGTGAGCCGCTTCCACGTCCCCGACACGCCCTCGACCTCGGCCTGCCCGCCGAGGCGTCCCTCGGTGCCGACCTCGCGGGCGACGCGGGTGACCTCGTCGGCGAAGGACGAGAGCTGGTCGACCATCGTGTTGATCGTGGTCTTGAGCTCCAGGATCTCGCCGCGCGCGTCGACGTCGATCTTCCTGGTCAGGTCGCCCTGCGCGACCGCGGTGGTGACCTGCGCGATGTTGCGGACCTGGCTGGTGAGGTTGTTCGCCATCGAGTTGACGTTGTCGGTGAGGTCCTTCCACGTCCCGGCGACGTTCGGGACCTGTGCCTGCCCGCCGAGCTGGCCCTCGGTGCCGACCTCGCGGGCGACGCGGGTGACCTCGTCGGCGAACGCCGACAGCGTGTCCACCATCGTGTTGATGGTCTGCGCCAGCGCGGCGACCTCGCCCTTGGCCTCCACCGTGATCTTCTGGGACAGGTCGCCGCGGGCCACCGCGGTCGCGACCTGCGCGATGGAGCGCACCTGGCCGGTCAGGTTGCTGGCCATCACGTTCACATTGTCGGTGAGGTCCTTCCAGGTGCCGCTGACCCCGCGGACGGTGGCCTGCCCGCCGAGGTTGCCCTCGGTGCCGACCTCGCGCGCGACGCGGGTGACCTCGTCCGCGAACGCCGAGAGCTGGTCGACCATCGTGTTGATGGTGTCCTTCAGCTCCAGGATCTCGCCGCGCGCGTCCACCCGGATCTTCTGCGACAGGTCGCCGAGCGCGACGGCGGTGGTGACCTCGGCGATGGAGCGGACCTGCGCGGTGAGGTTGTCGGCCATCACGTTCACCGACTCGGTCAGCGCCTTCCACGTCCCGGAGACGCCCTTGACGTCGGCCTGCCCGCCGAGGCGTCCCTCGGTGCCGACCTCGCGGGCGACGCGGGTGACCTCGTCGGCGAAGGACGAGAGCTGGTCGACCATCGTGTTGATCGTGGTCTTGAGCTCCAGGATCTCGCCGCGCGCGTCCACGGTGATCTTCTGGGACAGGTCGCCGCGGGCCACCGCCGTGGCGACCTGCGCGATGGAGCGGACCTGGCCGGTGAGGTTGCCGGCCATGAAGTTGACGGAGTCGGTGAGGTCGCGCCAGGTGCCCGAGACGCCCTTGACGTCGGCCTGTCCGCCGAGCCGTCCCTCGGTGCCGACTTCGCGGGCGACGCGGGTGACTTCGGCGGCGAAGGCGGAGAGCTGGTCGACCATGGTGTTGACGGTGTTCTTGAGTTCGAGGATCTCGCCGCGGGCGTCGACGTCGATCTTCTGTGACAGGTCGCCCTGCGCGACCGCCGTCGTCACCTGCGCGATGTTGCGGACCTGGCCGGTGAGGTTGCCGGCCATGAAGTTGACGGAGTCGGTGAGGTCGCGCCAGGTGCCCGAGACGCCCTTGACGTCGGCCTGTCCGCCGAGCCGCCCTTCGCTGCCGACTTCGCGGGCGACGCGGGTGACTTCGGCGGCGAAGGCGGAGAGCTGGTCGACCATGGTGTTGACGGTGTTCTTGAGTTCGAGGATCTCGCCGCGGGCGTCGACGTCGATCTTCTGTGACAGGTCGCCCTGCGCCACCGCGGTCGCCACCTGCGCGATGTCGCGGACCTGCGTCGTCAGGTTCCCCGCCATCGCGTTGACGGAGTCGGTGAGGTCCTCCCAGGTGCCCGAGACGCCGGGGACCTTCGCCTGGCCGCCGAGCCGTCCCTCCGTGCCGACCTCGCGCGCGACCCGGGTGACCTCGGAGGTGAAGAGCGAGAGCTGGTCGACCATCCCGTTGAACACCCCGGCGATCTCGCCGAGCAGGCCGTCGGCCTCGTCGGGCAGCCGGGTGCCGAAGTCCCCGTCCCGGACGGCCGTCAGGCCGGCGAGCAGCCGCCGCAGCTCGGCCTCGCCGACCTCGCCCGCGCCGCCCGCCCGCTCGGGGCCGGGCCCCGGGCTCCGCGAGGCGGTACCCGTCGTACCGCCGGCACCATCCGCCATGTGCGACCTCTGCTCTCGTCGCCGCGCGGCCGGTCGAGCACGGCCGCGGACGCCCCGTGATGGTGGCGCTGCCACGCATCCTGCATGATCATTGCTATATGGCAAACATCGCCGATGTGAGGTTACCCCACCCTTATAGCAACCAGGATCGCGCCCTGTCCGGCTTGTCCGTGTCCATCCCTGGACGAGGGCACGATGCGGACGCACCGGGACCGTCCGGTGAGGCGGCACTTCGAGGCGCCGTGCGGACGGGGAGACTCAGCAGGGCGTCAGCATGTGGAAGAGCAGCGTGCGGAGGTGCTGCCGGAAGCGCGCCAGATCGCCCGGCCGGGGGGCGCCGACGCCCTGCCCGCGCACCGGCCGCACGACCGGCGCGGTCGCGTCCCCCGTGTAGGTGATCCCGCCGCTGAGGAACCCGAAGACGCACCAGACGACGGTCCAGGTCAGGTGGTCGGCGTCGACGTCGTCGGGCACGACCTGCCGGACCCTGTCGGTCACCAGCGCCGACAGCGGCCTCGTGTACAGCTCCTCCAGGCCGGGCACGTCGGCGGCGTCGCCCATCCACCGCTGCATCCACAGCGCGAGCACGTCCGGGTGGGAGGCGTGGAAGTCGAGGAACGCCTCCGCGAGGGCGATGACGCCCTGGATCTCCGGGGTGAAGGAGGTGATGGCCGCCCGCACCGCCCGCTGTTCGAGGTCGTCCGCGTGGCGCATCACCGCCAGGTACAGCTCGGCCTTCGTGCCGGCCGCCTCGCGCAGGACGGCCGGGGAGACCCCGGCGGCCTCGGCGATCATCTGTACCGAGGTCCCGTCGTAGCCCAGCTGGGCGAACAGCCTGGTCGCCGTCTCGACCAGCCCGTCCGCCCGCGGATCGCTCATACCGTCACTATAGGTGACGGTCTCGTCGCGCACCGATCCGGAAGGCGCCTCCCCACTCCCGGAGGAGGCGCCCCGGATCGCCAGAGGCGGCCGCTACTGCCCGGCCATCGCGGGACGGAGCTCGTCCTCGCCCGCGGGCGGGTCGGAGTCACGCCGCTTGCCCAGCGCGCTCGGCCACCACATGTGCCGGCCGATGTCGAGCGTCAGCGCGGTGACCAGCACCGAGCGGACGATGATGGTGTCCAGCAGGACGCCGAACGCCACCGCGAACCCGATCTCGGCGGTGAACACCAGCGGCATCGAGCCGAGCGCCCCGAACGTGCCCGCCAGGACCAGGCCCGCCGAGGTGATGACCCCGCCGGTCGCCGCCAGGCCCGTCAGCGCGCCGCGCCGGGTGCCGCCCGTCATGGCCTCCTCCCTGACCCGGGTGACCAGGAAGATGTTGTAGTCGATGCCGAGGGCGACCAGGAACACGAACGCCCACAGCGGGAACGAGGTGTCGGCGCCGGTGAAGCCGAAGACCTTGTCGAAGACCACGGCGCTCACCCCCAGCGTCGCGCCGAACGACAGCACCACCGTGACGATCAGCAGCAGCGGCGCGAGCAGCGAGCGCAGCAGCAGCGCGAGGATGCCGAACACCACCAGCAGCACCACCGGGATGATCAGCTTCACGTCGTGCGCGGACGCCGCGTCGACATCGATCTTGAGCGCCGTTCCGCCGCCGACCTTCGCGGCGGCCCCGGACACCGTGTGCAGCTCCGTGCGGACCTTCTCGACGGTCTTCTCGGCGTCCTTGCTGTCGGCGCTCGCGTCGAGAGTGCCCTCGATGTAGGCGTGGCCGTTCTTGACGACGGGCTCGGTCACCTCGCCGACCCCGGCGATGCCCGCCAGCCGCGTCTTCACCTCCCCCGCGGCCGCCGCGTTCGCGATCACCACGACCGGCTGGCCCGAGCCCGCCGGGAAGTGCGCCGCCTGGATCTCCTCGCCGGTGACCGCCTGCGTGGTCTTGGTGTAGCTGTCCTTCTGCGCGATCCCGTCGGCCTTGAGGTCGAGCATGCCGAGCGCGAACACGCCGAGCACGACGGCGGTGACGACCCACACCAGCCGCGGCCGCACGCTGACGCGCCGGCCGACGCGGGCCCACAGCCCGCCCTCGGTCGGCTCGGCGGAGCCGAACGTCGGGCGCACCGGCCAGAACATCCACCGGCCGAAGATCACCAGCAGCGCCGGCAGCAGCGTCATCATGCCGAGCAGCCCGACGCCGATGCCGACCGCGCAGACCGGGCCGAGGCCCTTGGTGGACTGCAGCTCGGCCAGCGTCAGCACCAGCAGGCTGACCGCCACCGTCGCGGCGCTGGCGACGATCGCCGGACCGGAACGGTGCAACGCCTCGGCCATCGCCTCGTGCCGGTCCTCGTGCCGCCGCAGCTCCTCCCGGTACCGGGCGATGAGCAGCAGCGCGTAGTCCGTCGCGGCGCCGAACACGAGCACGGTCAGGATGAACGAGCTCTGCGCGTTGACGGTCAGGCCGGCGTTCTTCGCCAGCAGATAGATCAGGCCCTGCGCCGACCCGAGCGACAGGCCGGCGGTGATGAGCGGAAGCAGCCACAGCAGGGGGCTGCGGTAGGTGAACAGCAGGATGAGCACGACGATGCCGACCGTCGCGAACATCAGCGTCTTGTCACCGCCGGTGAAGATCTTCCCGGAGTCCGCGGCGTATCCGCCGGGCCCGGTGGCGTGCACGCGGAGCCCGCCGCCGCCCTTCTCCGCGGCGTCGATCATCTTGTCGACGGTCTTGGACAGCCCGCCCCAGCCCTCGTCGCCGATCTTCAGGGTGACGATCGTCTGGATGGCCTTGCCGTCCTTGGACGGGATCGGTCCCACGACCTGCTTCTGGACTTCGGGCAGCGACGTGAACGCCGTCGTGTCCGCCTTGGCCTTCGCGAGGTCGGCGGGCGTCACCCCGCTGGCCCGGTCATAGATGATCAGGGTGGGGATCGTTTCCTTCTCGCGGAAGTCCTCCGACAGCTTGAGCGCCTTCGTCGACTCCGCGTTCGCCGGCAGCCACGCCGACATGTCGTTCTTCTGGACGTCCGTGAGTTTTCCGCCCAGCGGGGCGAGCGCAGCGACGGCGACCAGCCAGAAGACCAGTACACCCCACTTCGCCCACCTCCCGCTGGGCCACGCCATTACGGTGCGTAGCATCGGGGGGTCTCCTCCGTCAGAGAGTGTTCAGCATGCTTACCATCAGCCTAAGTAGGGTAGTGACACCCACTGACACTGGCCCCGTGATTAGCTGATGAACGATGCCTGACCTCCCTCTCGACGACGAGCTCGAGAGCTGGCACACCGGACGCCTGCTCGCCGCCGCGGCCCGGCTCGTCGAGCACGCCTTCGACGCGGGCGTCGCCGACCTCGGCGTCACGCACGCCGGCGTCAACGTCCTGCACGAACTCGCCCAGGGCGCGCTCACCCAGCGCCAGCTCGCCCACCGCTGCGGCGTCCAGGACCAGACCATGAGCCGCACCCTCGACGGCCTCGAACGCGCCGCCCTCGTCGTCCGGCACCGCGACACCGCCGACCGCCGCCGCGTCCTCGTCGAGCGCACCGCGGAGGGCGCCCTGGTGATGGAGCACGCCCAGGCCGTCGCCGCGTCCCGGCTGGCCTCGCTGGCCGACGACTCGTGCCCCGAGCACGCCGCCGGCCGCCGCCTGCTGATCAAGATCATCCAGGAGTACGGGACGCCCCGCCGCATTCCGCGACGCCCGGGGGAATGACCCGGACGTTCATTCCGGTCGCGCCATGGAAAACCCGGAGTAAGGGAAAAGGCCGGTCAACGGAACGGCCGCCGCGGAAATTCGCCGATGTTTCCTTTTCGGCGCCCGGTGGAATCACCTGGTCGGTCCAAGATGATCGAGGAATCCCCGTGCCGGACGCTCGCATGGCCGGCGCCGGTTCCTCGCGGCCAGAACAGAAATGGGGCAATAGTGATGAGGCGGACTTTCGCGGCCTCGCTCGGCACGATGGTCGTGCTGGCCGGGCTCGCCACCTTCACGCCTTCCGGCGAGGCGTCGACCGATGCGGGCAAGCCCGGGAAACGGGGCCGTACCCATGTCGTACAGCCCGGACATTCGATCCAGGCGGCCGTCGACCGCGCCCGGCCCGGGGACACCATCCGGCTCAAGGCCGGTCACTACGACGGGGGCGTTCTCGTCCGCAAGCGCCTCACGATCCGCGGTGAGGGCAAGAAGACCGTCCTGCACCCGGGACGCAAGGACCACTGCGCGAAGGTCCACCTGGAGGGCACCGGAATCTGCGTGGTCGGATGGCCCAAGCATCTGGTCAGCGGCGTGACCATCGAAAACCTGACCGTGCGGAAGTTCAAGGAGTTCGGTGTTTTCGGCAAGTACACCGACAGGCTGACGGTGGAGCGCGTCCTGGCCGAGGGCAACGGCGAGTACGGCATCTCCGAGTTCAACTCGACCCGCGGCCGCTTCGTGCGGAACTGGACGATCGACAACGGCGTCGAGGCCGGCCTGTACGTGGGCGACATCGCCGACGCGCACGGCACGGTCGTCGCCTGGAACCACTCGTCCGGCAACGCCATCGGCCTGCTCGTCCGGCACGCCCGCCACGTCAAGGTCTGGGACAACAAGTTCGTCCACAACTGCACCGGCATCGCGCTGGTGGACGACAGCCAGAAGGGCGGGCAGGGCAACACCAGGATCTGGAACAACGACGTCTCGGAGAACAACCGGACCTGTGCCCCGCACGAGGAGGTCCCCGCGCTCGGCGGCACAGGCATCCTCTTCTTCGGCGGCGACCACAACGTCGTCGAGAAGAACACCGTGAAGGACAACCGCGGCAGGCTGCCCTATTCCGGCGGCATCGTGCTCTTCCGCGGGACGCCGCCGGAGAACCGCCCGGCGCGCGACAACCTGATCAAGGACAACCACGTCCACGGCAACAGGCCGTTCGACCTGGTCGACAACAGCGGCAGCACCACCAACCGCTTCCGCGACAACCACTGCGCCACGTCCAACCCGGCCGGCCTCTGCTGATCCGGAAACCAGAACGAGGGTCCACGCCGGGGCGCCCGCCCCGGCGTGGATCCTTTTCGAATGCCTGACCTTTAGCGGCCACCGGCGCGGCGGATTTCCCGCGCCCCGCCGTGCGCCTCGCCTCCGGTGTGATGATTGAGCCCGGTCGGAGAACTCCACGGGCGGACGGGGCGGGTTGAGCGGTCTTCAGCAGTTCGCGCTGGCGTGCATCGCCCTCGCCCTTCTCGCCGCCGCCGTCGCGCTGATCGTCCGGAAGGGCGTCGGCGGCCGGGTCAGCCTGAGCCTGGCGAACATCTTCGACGTGGAAGTGGAGATCGAGGCGCCCGACGCCGACGCGGCCAGGCGCGCCACGCGGATCGCGGCCGAGACCAGGGGCGGCCGCACGGGCGGCACGCCGGCCGGCGCGGCTCCCGGCGGGGCGGGGAGCCGGATCGACACGGTCCGAAACGTACGGCTCGCCCGCGTCCTGTGGGTGGACGACCACCCGGACGGCAACCTGTACGAGACGGTCGCCCTCGAAGAACTGGGCCTTCTCGTCACCAAGGCCACCACGACGGGGGCGGCGCTCGCCTACCTGAGCAGCGGCCTGTCCTTCTCGCTCGTCATCAGCGACGTCACCCGGCACGGCGACCCCGACGCGGGTCCCGGCCTGCTGCGCTCGGTGCGCGAGGGCGGCCCGGACATCCCCGTGATCTTCTACACGCTCGACGCCGGGTCCCGCGCGGCCGCCCTGCTGGAGGCGGGCGCGAGCGCCGTGGTGGAGACGCCGGGCGAGCTCGTCGACGCCGTCCTCGCGCGTCGCCCCGCCCCCGACCGGCACTCCGCGGACACCGATCTCCCGGTGAAAGGCCGCTGAGGATGGCCGATCGCGCCTACCGTTTCGGTGACTGGTCGCAGGTCCGGGACTTCTGCCAGAGCGGGCGGCCCGAGGGCGAGCGCCCCTTCTACTCCGGCGCCCACGTCGGCGACAGGATGCACGAGGTGCGCCGGGCCATCAACGAGATCCGCGTCGGCTGGGACCGCTACGACGACTTCCGTGACGGGCTCCGCGCCCAGCTGCCCGCCGACGTCGCCGTGGACGACCCCGAGGAGCGGCGGATCCACGACCTCGGGATGGCCGCGCTGTTCTCCCGGACGCTGGAGTGGGCGGACCGGCGCGAGCCCGGCGACCACGACGACGGCGCGCTGATCAGGTACTACACCTCGGAGATCGGCTACCGGCAGATCTTCGGCGCCATCAACCGGGCGTTCCGCAGCGACGGCCTCACCGCGGACCCGGCGGCGCTGCGCGACGCCGCGTTCCTCATCGAGCTGCTGAGCATCGACCTGTTCAACTACCGTGACGCCGCCGACGGCGCCGACGACTTCCACGGCACGGTGTACCGGGGGATGTGCCTTCCCGCGGAGTCGTTCGAGCGGCTGCGCCGGGTGGCCGCGAGCCCCGTCCGGGACAGGTACCTGTCGGTGCCCCTCGCGATGGTCTCCACCAGCCTCGAACCCGAGCGGGCGGCGGAGTTCGCGTCGCGCGAGGCGGAGAGGAGACCCGGCGCGCACCCCGTCCTCTGGCGGATCGAGGTGGCCGGCCTGCCCGCGGAACTGCTGGAGATCTACCGGGCCGCGTTCCCCGCCGGGGTCGTGACCTCCCTGTGCGCGGTCCCGATCGAGGGCCTGTCGTACTTCTCCCACGAGCGGGAGGTGCTGCTCCGTGGGCCGTTCTTCCAGATCCTCGCGGTGGACGAGGAGCCGGTGCCCGGTTCCTTGGAGCCGCTGAGCGTGGTGGACGCGCTCATGCTCAACAGCAACCGCGACCACGTCACCACGGTCGCCTCGAACGAGGGCGACGACCTCCGGGCCCGGGACCTGTTCCGGCGGCTGGTCACCCTCCACCGGTCGGACCTGTGCGCCGAACGGGCCGCCGCCCGCGGCTCGGCGGAGGACGCGGCGGCCTACCGCGCGATCGCGGGTGAGAATCTCCGCGGCCTTCCCTCGACGCGGTGAAACTTCACCCGATGGTGATCAAGGTGAGATCGGATCCGGGTTTGATGATCTTCCATGGCGGAGACTCTGGAACGGCCGCCCGAGGGGCGGCGGGACGACTCCGGCCGCCGTCCATGGACACTGATCGCCCTGCTCGGGCTGGCCGGTGTCGCGGCCGTGGCTGGCGGTGGCGCGGCGATCGCCGTGGAGCTCGGGCGTAAGCCCACGGCGAAGCAGATCGAGGCGGCGGGACGCGAGGAGCTCGCCTCCCGCTGGCGCGCCCTGCCGGCCGGAGAGATCTTCCCCGCACAGGTGATGGCCGCGCCGGACCCCGCGGGCCGCAAGGCCGGCCCGGTCGCCTTCCGCGTCGGGATCGCGCCGGCGGTGCCGTGCGCAGCGGGCGTCGACCGTCCCGTGGCCGACGTCCTCACCAAGTTCGGGTGTCGGCGCATTCTGCGCGCCACCTACACCGACGCCACCCGGGCCCTGACGGCCACTCTCGGCATAGCGGTCATGTCGGACTCCTCGCGCGTCTCCAGCGCCGAGTCGGCGCTCGGCTCCATCGGCGGCGCCGGGGACAAGGCACGCGTCGGGGTGCGGACGGCCCCCTTCCCGGGCACGGTCGCCGCGAGCTTCGCCGATCCGCTGCGGCAGGAGTTCGCCGTCAACACCAACGGCAC
The DNA here is from genome assembly GCF_900659635.1 of Actinomadura roseirufa. Classification (GTDB taxonomy): domain Bacteria; phylum Actinomycetota; class Actinomycetes; order Streptosporangiales; family Streptosporangiaceae; genus Spirillospora; species Spirillospora roseirufa. The sequence goes on from NZ_CAACVB010000140.1 coordinate 11,684, forward strand.
CCGCTACCTCTTCTTCCGCGCCGCCGGATGGGCGATCGACCACGGGGACCGCGTCGGCACCGTCCCCGCCGGGACGTTCGCGTTCGCGCAGACCGCCCTGGACCAGGTGGTCCTGCGCTTCACCGACTCCACCGAGCCCTGTGAGAGATGGGACGTGCGATGCTGATCCGCCGTTCCGCCGGGCCGCTCGCGGTCGCACTGCTCGTCGGCCTGGCCCCGCCCTGGACGGCTTCGGCGCGAGCCGATGAGCCGTGGGGCCCGCTGCTGGTCCGCGACTTCGTCCAGGCACGGGAGGCCACCGCGGGCCGTAAGGTCACGATCGCCGTGGTCGGTGACGGCGTGGCCAGGGTCGGGCCGCTGAAGCGCGCGCTGCGAGAGAAGGACCTGCTCGGGACGTCGCGTCCCGGGCGAGAGAACGGCACGCTGGTCGCCTCCCTGCTCGTGGGCGGCGGCGCATCCGGCGAGGGGACGACGGTGACGCGCGGTCTCGTGCCCGCCGCGACCATCCTCTCCGTCCGGGTATACGACTCCTCGGAGCGGCCCGGCGGCGGTGAGCGGCGCAAGGCCGTCAACTGGGGCAATGTGATCGGTGCGGGTGTGCGGCACGCCGCCGACCAGGGCGCGGACGTCATCGCGGTCGACCCCTATGTCTGGGACGGCATGTACAGCAACGGCGCCGCGGCGAAGACCGTCCAGGCCGCCGTGGCGTACGCCCGGGAGAAGAACGCCGTGGTGGTCGCTCCCACCCGGCACCAGGAAACCGAGCAGCCCTCCTATCCGGGCGCGTCTCCCGGTGTGATCGGAGTCGGGGTCGTCGGCGAGGACGGGCGGCGGGACGGGAAGTGGACCTCCGCGAGCGGTGCCGTGTTCGCCGCGGCTCCGGGTTCGGAGACGCCCGCGACCGGGCCGGACGGCAGGCTCTGGTCGGTGGAGGGCGATCTCGTGGCGCTCGCGTTCGGAACCGCCGCCGCCGCGATGGTCAAGGCGACGTATCCCCGTCTCACGCCGGTGCAGGTGGCTCAGGCGCTCGCGGTGTCGGCGCGGCGCCCGGGTGGGAAGGGCCGGTACGACACAGATCTTGGCTTCGGGTATCTCAACCCGGCCGGTGCGCTCAACGAGGCGCGTGCCCTCGTGTCCAAGCCCGCTCCGGCGATGACCGCGAAGACCTCCGTGTCCGAGAACGACACCCTCGACGGGGACCGGCCGGACCCGATCAAGGCGGCCCGCCCCGGCTTCGCTTGGCTCGGCGGTTTCGGCGCTCTCGTCGTCCTCGGGCTGGTGGCGCTCGGCTGTGTGCCGTGGCTCTTGCTGCGTGGGCGCAAGGAGGCGAGCTGACACGACGCGGCCGTCAGGCGGCCGGGTCCACAGGGATACGCCGGCCCAGAGCTGTGATCAGTTGTGTGTTCAGGTGGTAGGCGGTCTTCACCTCGGCGACGATCCGCGCGCGCTCTGCCTCGTCCCATGGGGCGGTGTCGAGAAGCGTGCGGTAGCGGTCCTTCAGGGCCTTCGGCCTGCCCTCGAAGTGGTAGAAGCGCACGCCGTCCCCGCCGAGCAGGTCGTAGACGCCCATCAGCCGCTTGGCGATGACCTGCCCACCGGAAAGGTCGCCTAGATAGCGCGTGTAGTGGTGGGCGACGAAACCGCCGGGCCAGTCGAAGCACACGTCCCGCAAACGGTCGCAGTACAGGCGCGTCGCCTCGTCGGGCTCGACGCGCTCGGCCCAGCGCGGGCCGTAGTAGAACTCCAGGTCGGCGCGCAGGGCGGGCAGGCGGCGGAACCCGGTGAGGTCGAAGGCCCCGGCGACCGCGTCGCCGCGCATGTGGTCGGCGGCCTGTTCCAGGACGTCGTAGACGAAATAGAGCTGCTCGATCAGGAGGGCGTACTCGTCGCGGCGCAGCCGTCCCTCCAGGAGGGCGGTCATGTACGACGTGTGCTCACTGCCGTCGTGGTCGGGCCGTGTGGCCGACCTCAGCCGGAGGGAGAACTGCTCAGAGGGGTGCGCTTCGGGCATGGTGATCCTCCTCGAATCAACGGAATCGGTGGTCCGCGCCGGAGTCGGCGAGAAAAGGGCGGGCGGGGTCAGTGCGTGCGGGCGGGAAGCCCGAGTGCCGCGCGCGCCTCGTCGTAGAGGCGCACGACCTCGGCGCGCACCTGGGGCCGCCTGGTCAGCCGCTCGCTCCAGGGGACGCGGACCTGGACACGGCGCCCCTCCACGTCGGCCTCGAAATCGATGCCGTCGGCGTCCATGCCGGTCATCACCGCGGCCGTGGCCGTGGGCTGCGCGCCGAACACGCGCACGATGAGGACCGAGTCCTCGGCGTGGTCCTCGTTCATGTGCCGGGCGATCGCCGCGACGACCTCGCCCGTGAACGGTTCCTGCTCCATCGTTCTCCTTTTCCTAGGACGGCGGTGCGGCCGGTGGCCGGTGGGCGGCGGGAGGCGTCGTCTCGTAGCCGGACGGCGGGAGCAGCAGCGCGGGCAGCGGGACGTCCAGGGCGCGGCTGAAGGCCAGCAGCTCGTCGGCGTCGAAGCGCCGGGGCGGGACGGAGGTCTCCGCGCGCTCGACGTCGGCGCCGGTCCAGGCGCTCCCGGTGAGCGGGGTCAGGGCCTCGGCCAGCGCCGTCCGCGACAGGTTCCGCAGGCGCCGCCATTGGCCGACGTTGACCGCGACGACCTCGTTCATGGTCACGCCCCGCGGACCGGCGGCGGGCACGGCGGGCGCCGGGGCAGCGCGCCGGACGCGGGGACGGCGCAGCTCCCGCACGGCGGCGAGCGGTACCGCGAGCACGACCACGGCGGGCAGCGCCCACGGGTAGGAGGAGGTGCGGGCGGTGAAGCGCGCGGGCCGGTCGATGCCGGTGATCTCGCCGACGATCGTGTAGCGGCCGAAGGCGGGACGCGGCAGGGACGCGCGCACGGTGACGGTGCGCTCCGCGCCGGGCTCCAGTGTCCCGATCCTCGGCGCGTCCAGGACGCCGGTGGGGTCGTCGCCGCGGCCCACGGCCAGTGTGAGCGGCGGGTCGGTGACGGGCGCGGCGCCGGTGTTGCGGACGGTGAACGAGACGGTCCGCCGGGCCCGGCCGCCGAACCACGAGGCGCCCGGCCCGCCGCCGTCCACCCGGACGCCGGAGACGGTCAGGTCCCGGGCCGGGGCGGCGGAGACCGTCCTGCGCTGCGCGTCCGACAGGGTCGGGACGCCCTTGACCGCGAGCGGCACGGTCCGCGCGCGTCCGCCGGTCACCGGGCGCGCGGAGATGACGCAGGGGCAGCCGATGGGCGGTCGCACGACGGTGACCATCGCGGTGCCGCGGCCCCGCGCGTCCACGGACGTGGTGGCGGACGCCGCGACGGCGCAGTCGGCCGAGCCGCGCGCGCCGCCGTTGCCGCACAGCTCGATCAGCACGTTCCCGGCCGGCCACGCGGCGAGGTCGACGGTCACGGTGTCCCCGACGCGCGCCTCGGCACGGTCGACCTCGACGGCCGGGCCCGGGGCCGCGAGCGCGGGGGCGGGCAGGGCGAGCAGGGCGAACACGGGAGCGGCGAGCGCCATCGCGACCCGCGCCCTCATGGCCGGGCCCGGCGGCGGCGCACCGCGTACAGGACGGCTCCGGCGGCGAGGACGGCCACGGCGATCGGCGTCCACGGCGTCGCCCACCATCCGGCGGTCCTGACCGTCGGGCGGGCGGGGGAGCCGTCCTCCACAGGCGTCAGCCGGAGCGTCGCGGTGAGCGGCCCGGCGGGGAACACGCCGCGGACGGTGTCGGTCAGCGTGTAGCCGTTGCCGGGCAGCAGTTCGGCGACCCGCCGCGTGGCGGGCCGGCCGAGGCCGGCGCCGAAGGGACCGGTGACGCCGACGCGCGCGCTGGCGGCGACCCGCACGTTCCCCGTGTTGCGGATCCGGTAGGTCACCTTCACATCGCCCTTGCCGAGTGTCCGGTCGGCGGGCGTGACCTCCAGGGACTCCACCCGCAGCCCCGAGGTCAGGGCGCCGTCCACCCGCGCGTACACGCGGGCGGCGACGCGGCGGTCGATGTTGACCCGCTGCCCCTGGGCGCCGGTGGTCTGCTCGGTGACGGCGGCGACGACGCCGCCCGAGTGGTCGCCGGGCGTGGCGCCGGGCGGCACGGTGAGGGTGAACGGCACGGTGGCCGAGCCGCCGGGCCGGACGGTCCGCGCCGGGGCGCCGCCGATCGCGATCCAGGTACCGATGTCGGCGGCCTGCTTGTCGGCGGCGAGCAGCGCGAACGAGCCGTCCGCGGTGTTGAAGGCGTCGGTGGGGTAGACGCGGAAGGTCAGCGGCCGGTCACTCAGGTTGGTGACGACGAGCTTGTCGCGCATGCGCTGGCCCGGGGTCAGGGAGTAGACGAAGAAGTCGCGCCGCGACTGCCCTTCGGTCCCGGCCGGTCTCACCGACCAGGAGAAGCCGCCGGACGGCGCCGGGGCGTCTGCACGCGCGCTGACCGGCCAGAGAAGGACGGTGGACGCGGACAAGGCGGCGGCCAGGCCGCGCACTACGTTCATCAGGGGGACTCCGCGTACTCTCAGTCGGCGGGGTGGGGATGCTTCGACCATCCCCACCCCGCCTCCTCTTCTCAGGCGGCCGAGGACGGGCCGGTCAGGACAGGGTCAGGGTGAGGGTGGCGGTGTAGTCGCCGGGTGAGGCCCCGGCGGGGACGCCGAGGTCCAGGCCCGCGCCCGCCGTGAAGACGCCGCCGCTGCTCCCCGCGGACGAGGACGCGAGCGTGCGCGGCGCGCCGAGGGATCCCGGGGTGCCCGGGGTGACCGCGCCCCGCGAGCCCTCGTCCACGACCTGCGCGGAGGGGGACCACGCGAGCCCGGCCGCCGGGATCGCGCCGCCCGCGGCGCGGGTGAAGTCGGTGACCTCGCCGACGAGGCTCCAGCCCGCCTGGGTTCCGCGCGCGTCACTGACCGTGGCGGTCCGCAGGGCGCCGGTCGAGTGCTCGCCGGGCTTCGCGGCGCTGAGCTGGACGCTGTCGCCGTCCAGAGAGAGGGTGAGCGCCCCGTTGCCGACCTTGGTGGAGAGGGTCTGCTTGCCCGTCCCGGCCGGGGTGCCGGGGTTTCCGGTCCCGGGGCCGGGGTTCTCGCCGCCGGTGAACGTGACGGGCGTGAAGCTGTCCTGGCTCCGGTCGGGGAGGCCGTGCGCGGCCATCGTGATGACGTAGCACTGCGTCTTCAGGCAGTCGACGTTCTTGCCGTCGCCGTCGGTGTACTTGGCCTTGACGCCCGGGAGGGTGATGTCGAAGGTGCCGTCGGCGTTCATCACGTCCTGGCCCGCGCTGGGCGTGGCGCCCTTGTGCACCCACTTGGACGCCTGGAAGGCGTTGGCGTTGGTCGCGTAGTCGGGGCCCTTCGGCCCGAAGACCACGTAGACGCCGAACCCGTTGTTGGCCGTGGCGCTGAACCCGCTGCCGCGGATCTTGAGGTCCTGCCCGGCGGGATCGAGGCCGCTGGACGGGGTGACGGCGGTGGCGGGGCCCGCCGCGTACGCGGGCGCCGTCCCGAGGCCGACCGCGAGCGCCCCCGCGGCGAGCAGCGCGGCGCCGCGGGCGACCCGTCTGGTCACGTTCGTCATGGATTCCCTTCCCGAGATGAGAACTTAGGTAAGGCTTACCTAAGTAGGTGACTGTACCGGAGAAACGCGGGAGATCAAGAGGGGGCGTCCCAGGTCATGACGGCTTTCCCGGTCCCCTTCCGCGGTGCGCCGCGCGTCGCCGGGCCGCCGCTCGCGCGACCGGAACGGCGAGGATGGCGGCCCCGGTCGCTAGCCAGAACGGCCAGGACGAACCGGCCCGCCCGCCCGACGTCGTCTGCGTGAAAGCGCGCACGGGCGAGGCATCGGCGGCGGGCGCCGCGCCCGGTGTCACGGTCCCGGACGGCCCGGCCGAGGGGCCCGCCGACGGTCCGGCGGGCGAGGTGGACGCGGCCGGGTGCGCGCTCGTCCCGGTGCCCGGAGCCGCTGGCGTCCCGCCGGATCCGGATCCGCCGCCGTCCGGCGCGCCCGCGGATCCGCCGCCCTTGAAGGTGATTGGGGTGAAGGTGTCCTGGCTGCGGTCGGGGACGCCGTGCGCGGCCATCGTGATGACGTAGCAGCGGGTCTTCAGGCAGTCGACCGTCCGGCCGTGCCCGTCGGTGTACTTCGCCTTCACCGAGAGCCCGACCGAGAAGGCGCCGGACGGGCTCATCGGCGCCTGTCCCGTGCTGGAGGCCGCGCCCCGGTGCACCCACTTGGCCGCGAGGAAGGCGTTGGAATCGGTCGCCCAGTCGGCACGGCGCGGCCCGAACACTACGTAGACACCGAACCCGTTGTTGCGGGCCGGATCGAAACCCGAGCCCGACACGGTCACCGTCTGCCCGGCCGGATCCACCCCAAACGTCGGCGACGCGCGGACGGAGGCGGCGTAGGCGAGGCCAGGAGTCAGGCCGAGCACGAGAACGAAGGCGGCAAGGGCCGCCGACGCGGCGGTGACGGCCCGCCGGACGACTCGTCCGACGGTCAGGTAGTTAGGCAAGGCTTACCTCTTATTAGTTAGGTAAGCCTAAGCTAATCTAACTGTCGATCACGGTAAAGGCCCAGGTGGGCCGCTCATCTCCCCAGGGACGGACAGACCGATGCACGCCTCCCGTACCGCCCGGCGCCTGCCGGTGCTCCTTCTCGCGGCGGCCGCCTGCCCGCTGCTCGCCCCGCCCGCGCACGCCGGTGAGGGGAAGGGCACTGGGCCCTCCGGCCAGACCATCACCGTCTCGCGGACGGACGGCCTGCCCGCCAAGGGGACCGAGATCCAGGTCAAGGGATCCGGTTTCGACCCCGCCAAGGGCATCTATGTCGCGCTGTGCAAGGACAACGGGCCGGGCAAAGCGCCCTCTCCGTGCGGCGGGGGCGCCGACACCTCCGGAGGCACGGGCGCCTCGCAGTGGATCTCGTCCAATCCGCCCCCCTATGGCAAGGGCCTGGCCGTTCCCTACGGGCCCGGTGGCACCTTCGCCGTCGAGCTTCACGTCGGCTCCGCCCTCACCGGCTCGGAGACCTGCGCCAAGGTGCGCTGCGTCGTCACCTCTCGCGCCGACCACACCCGCACGTCCGACCGATCTCAGGACGTCAAGGTGCCCGTCGCGTTCCAGGAGGGCGGCGACGGCACGTCGGCCGGGGTCTGGGCCGGGGCCGTCGTCGGCGTCGCCGTGATCGCCGTGGGCGCGGGCGCCGTCCTGCTGCGCCGGCGGCGGGCGGGCGCTGGAGCCGCGTCGTGACCCGTCCCGTGCAGCACCGTTCTCTCCGGTTGCGCGCCGGCGCGTTCGCGGTGGCCTGCTCGTTCGCGCTGGGAGGTTGCGGCGCGAGCACCGCCGCCGGACCGGGCGGAAGCGGCGGGGGCGCTGGGTGCGGTCCGGTCACCGTCGCCGCGCCGTCCGGTGACCCGGTGGCGGTCGATCGCCCGGCCGAGCCGAGGCTGCCCGTCACCGTCCGCTCCGCCGACGGGTCCATGGTCACCGTCCGCGACGCGCGGCGCGTCCTGGCCGTCGACCTCTACGGCTCGCTCGCCGAGATCGTGTACGGGCTCGGCCTCGGCGACCGGCTCGTCGGCCGGGACGTCTCGACCACCTTCCCCGCCGCCCGGCGGCTGCCGCTGGTGACCGCGCAGGGCCACGACCTGTCCGCCGAGGCCGTGCTGCGGCTGAACCCGTCGGTGATCCTCGCCGACGGCACCATCGGGCCGCCCGAGGTCCTCGCCCAGCTCCGCCGGTCCGGCATCCCCGTCGTGCTCGTCGACGCCCGCGAGACGCTGGCCGCGATCGGCCCGCGCGTCAGCGCGGTCGCCGCCGCGCTCGGCGTGCCCGACGCGGGCCGCGGGCTGGCCGCCCGGGTGAGCCGCGAGATCGCCGGGGCCGCGCGGCCCGCCCCGTCCGGCGAACGGCCGCGCGTCGCCTTCCTCTACGTGCGCGGCAACGCGGGCGTCTACCTCATCGGCGGCAGGGGCGCCGGGTCGGACGCGATGATCGAGGCCGCCGGCGGGACCGACGCGGGCTCCGTCCTCGGCCTGTCCGGCTTCCGCCCGCTCACCAGCGAGGGGATGATCAACGCGGCGCCGCGGGTGCTGCTGGTGCTCAGCGGCGGGCTGCGCTCGGTCGGCGGGGCGTCCGGCCTGCTCCGGCTGCCGGGGGTCGCCCAGACCCCGGCCGGGCGGGACCGGCGGATCGTCGACGTCGAGGACGGCGCGCTGCTGTCGTTCGGCCCGCGCACCGGCGCCACGATCACGGCGCTCGCCGCCGCCGTCCACCGGACGTGCCGGTGAGCACCGCCGCGCCGGACGGGCCCGCGGCCTGCGCGGACGGGCGCGGGACCAGGCGGCTCCGCGGCGGGGTCCTGCTGCCGGGGCTCGGCGCCGTCCTCGCCGCGCTGTGCGTCGTCGCCTCCGGGACCGGGCAGGTCGACATCCCGCCCGACCAGGTGGTCGGCTCGCTCCTGCACCATCTCGGCTGGGACATCGGCCCGAGGCCCGCCGCCGCCCAGGGCGACAACGCCCTGTGGATCGTCCGCTTCCCCCGGGTCGCCCTCGCCGTCCTCGTGGGCGCCTGCCTCGGCTGCTCCGGCGCCGTCATGCAGGGCGTGTTCGGCAACCCGCTCGCCGAGCCCGCCGTCATCGGCGTGTCCTGGGGCTCGGCGGTCGGCGCCGCCACCGTCATCGTGTTCGGCCTGTCCACGCTCGGGAACTGGACGATCGTGACCGCCGCGTTCGCCGCCGGGCTGGTCACCACCCTGATCGTCTACACGGTGGCGCGGTCGGGCGGCGGCACCGAGGCGGTCACCCTGCTGCTCACCGGCATCGCGGTCAACGCGATCGCGAGCGCGCTGCTCGGCCTGCTGATGTTCGCGGCGGGCGACGACGCGCTGCGCGCCATCACGTCCTGGAACCTCGGCAGCCTCGCGGGCGCGAACTGGAGCGCCGTCGCCGCGGTGGCGCCGCTCGCTGCGGCCGGGCTGCTGGCGGCGCTCGGCTCCGCGCGGCGGCTCGACCTGCTCGCGCTCGGCGAGCGCGGCGCCCGCCACCTCGGCGTGGACGTCGAGCGGCTGCGGCTCACCTCGATCGTCGTGATCGCGCTGATGACCTCGGCGGCGGTGGCGTTCGCGGGCGTCATCTCCTTCGTCGGGCTGGTCGTCCCGCACCTGGTCAGGCTGGTCGCGGGCCCCGGGCACCGGACGCTCGTCCCGGCCGCCGCGCTCGGCGGCGCGATCGTCCTGGTCGCCGCCGACACCGTCGCCCGCACCGCGATCCCCTACCAGGAACTGCCCCTCGGCGTGCTCACCGCGCTGCTCGGCGGCCCGTTCTTCTTCTGGCTGCTGCGCCGCGCCCGCGGCGGCGTCCCGGGCGGCCGGTCATGATCGGCCAGCGCGTGATCGGCCCGCGCGCGCGGCGCGCCCGCCC
>NZ_CAACVB010000141.1 GCF_900659635.1 Actinomadura roseirufa
CAGCCGTGCCCACGCCGCCCCGACCGAGCGCGGCTCGCCGTACCGCCCGGCGTGGCCGAGCAGCAGGCTCTCGACGAGCTCGAGGTCGTGGCAGCGCGCGACCCGCACGCCCGCGGCGAGCAGCCGCGGGTACAGGCGCGCGGTGGACGGCCACACCCAGCGCGGCGCGTCGGCCCGCTCCCGCTCGGCGATCTCGGCGACGAGGTCGGGGACGGCGCGCTCCGGACCGGCGGGCGCGCCGTCCTCGGCGAGGGGCCGCAGCACTCCCCCGCCGCCGGGCCCGACGGCCACCGCGATCCTCACGCGCCCATTGTGGCGCCCGGCACCGACAGGATCCGGACGGGCGGGCCCGCCGGAAAAGGGCGGACCCCTCCGTGGCTCACGGAGGGGTCCGATGATGCTCCCAGAAGGCCAGGGCCGCGGCCTTGGGACGTGCCGTCACGGCGCCGCGCGGCGGCGGCCCGGACGGGGCGGGGATCAGGCGACCAGGGAGACCTGCTGCCCGGTCGGGGTGTCGCCGTACCGGTCGATGACCTTGTTCAGCTGGAGCTGGTAGTACAGGACGCCGAAGCCGAAGATGCCGAGCAGGAAGCCGATGCCGCCGCTGCAGCTCGCGGGCAGGCCCGCGGCGCGCTGCGCCTGGGCGATGCGGCCGCCGAGCTTGACCCACATCACCAGCGGCCAGATGCCGAGCGTGATGCTGCCGAACAGCAGGGACAGCAGCGCGTTCACGGCGGCGTCGCCGACACGGCGGTCGTACTCGTGCAGCTCGGTGTGGACCTTGAAGAACCAGACCAGGCCGTAGATGCCGAACGTGATGATCGGCAGGCCGAGCCAGGCGCCGACCGGGTTGCGGCGCTTCATCTGGGCGCCGGCGCCGACCGCGACGGGCGCCTGCTGCGGCTGGTGGGCGGGGGCGTGGCCGCCCTGGTACGCCTGCTGCTGCTGGTACTGCTGGCCCTGGCCTTGCTGGGGATAGCTCATCGAGTCGCACTCCTGGGGACGCGGTCGCTTTCCGGCCGACCGTCCGTTGACCGTTCACCGATTTGGTGAGCCAAGACTGTAACGGGATCGCGCGGCGCCAAGAACCGGAATAGCCGAGATTAGATGGGTTGCGTCCGGTAGTGGCCGATCCGAGAACTAACGCAGCAGAATCGTCACTTCGTCCTCGCAGGGCGGGTCCGTCTCGTGGTCCAGACAGCCCGTCACGGCGTGGCATCGGATGCGCAGCTCGTCCTCGGTGACGTCCACGCGCAGGAAGTTCTTGAAGAAGGGCGGGGTGTCCCAGTCGGCCATCTCGGACCGGAACCGCTGCGGCACCTTGCGCACCGGCATGCGGGTCACCCCGGGACGGCGCCACCGCCCGCGCGGGACGCCGAGCACGGCGGCGACGAAGCGCACGCGGCGGGACGGGCTCGACTCCTCGTACCCGCGTCCCGGCCGGATGCCGAGCCGGTACCGCACCGCCGCGGTCGCCTCCTCGGGCGTGAGCTCGAAGAGCTTCGGCAGCCGCAGCCACCGCCCGTACAGCTTGCTGTACCGCGACAGCGAGTCGCCCCGCAGCGGGTAGCAGCGGAACGTCGCCTCGTCCACCACCCGGGTCCGCGGGATCGTGTGGGTCGCGTGCATGAACGCGCCGCCGCCGCCCGACACCAGGTAGTGGATCGTCCGCCCCCCGCCGACCTCCACGGGATAGCGCTGGTAGTTGTGGATGTCGCCGCCGATCGCCGCCACGTAGTGGTGCGCCGGGTCGCGGACGATCGCGTCGACCGTGCCGCCGCCCTCGATCGGCCCCGGCCGGTGATCGTCGTCCACGTAGATGGGCTTGCCGGTGACCAGCAGCTTGGGCTTCGGCCCCGCCGACACCTCGCGCAGCCACGCGCCCTGGTCCCGGTCGACGGCGCCGGTGATGCCCGTGTCGATGCCGACGATGCGCAGCGACGGCGTGTCGATCGCCCAGTACGGGCCGGGCTGGACGGCCTGCTGCCCGGCCGCGCCCCGGTACGTCCGCCTGGCCTCCGCGAGAGCCCGCGGGTCGACCGCTCCGGGCCGGCGCCACAGCAGGCGGGGCACGAACCCGAGCGGTCCCCGCCACGGCGGCGGGCTGCAGTCCGCGTCCAGCCCGCAGAAGACGTGCAGGAAGCCGCGCAGGCCGTCGTACCAGTCGTGGTTACCCGGCACGGCGTAGATGGGGCCCGGATAGTCCTTGTACGGGCGGAAGAACTTGTCCGGGTACTCCCCCGCGTCCCCGGTCGGGTAGATGACGTCGCTCGCGATGATCATGAAGTCGGTGCCGGCGGCCGCGGCCAGCAGCGGGGGGACGACCGCGTACTGCGACTTGTCGCCCTCGCCGGTGTCGCCCAGCAGCGCGAACGAGAACTCGGCGGACGGCCGGTGCACGGTGAACGCCGCGGGCGTCCCGCGCTCGCGGAGCGCCGTCACGCAGCGCCGGCGGATCTCGTTGGACGGGTCGCCGAACAGCCGCGCGATCACATCGTTGCGCGAGCGCCACAGCACCGTGGGCCGCCGCCAGGAGAAGTCGGGGACCCGCTCGGGCATCAGCTCGCGGAACGTGCCCTCCTTCGGGCACGCCCACCCGGCGGCCGCCTCGGAGGTGCGCGAGCTGACGGGCCCGGCGGGTTCCTCGGCACGCACAGAGCACCTCCGGGAGGAGTGTGGGGGTGCTCACAGCCTGTCCGCACCCATCACCCCAGTCAAGCGACCCGCCGGAGGACGGGCATTTCCTGAGAGGGCTGGTTTTGCCCAGGGGGCGCCCCGGGCAAGACCAGCCCCCCGGGGCTAATGCGCTCCGGTACCGGTCAGGGCCCGGACCTCCAGTTCCGCGTACTTCTCGTCCGTCCGCTCCTTGGAGAGGACGGTGCCCAGGTAGGCGCACAGGAAGCCGATCGGGATCGAGATGAGGCCGGGGTTCTGGAGCGGGATCGGGGCGACCGTGGTCTCGCTGAAGAGCGCGTCGACGTTCCCCTTGGGGATGGTGTCGGACTTGCCGCCCCAGCAGATCGGGCTGAGCAGGACGAGGCCGACGGCGGAGACGAGGCCGCCGTAGATGCCCGCGACGGCGCCCACGGTGTTGAAGCGCTTCCAGAACAGGGAGAACAGCAGCGTGGGCAGGTTCGCGGACGCGGCGATGGCGAAGGCGAGGGCGACCAGGAAGGCCACGTTCAGGCCGCGCGCGAAGATCGACAGGACGATGGCGACGGCGCCGATGACGATCGCGGCGTACCGGGCCGTGACCACCTCCTCCCGCTCGGTCGTCCGGCCGCGCCGGAACACGTTGGCGAACAGGTCGTGCGAGAAGGAGGAGGACGAGGCGAGCGTCAGGCCCGCGACGACGGCGAGGATGGTGGCGAACGCCACCGCCGCGATGATCGCGAGGAAGACCGCGCCGCCGGTGGAGCCGGATCCGCCGCCGAGCTCCTGGGCGAGCTGCGGGGCCGCGGTGTTGCCGCCCTTGTCCTGCGCGGCGATGGCCTTGCCGCCGACGAGGGCCGCGGCGCCGAACCCGATGACCAGGGTCATCAGGTAGAACACGCCGATGATGCCGATGGCCCAGTTCACCGACGTGCGGGCGGCACGGGAGTTCGGGACGGTGTAGAAGCGGATGAGGATGTGCGGCAGCCCGGCCGTCCCGAGGACGAGGGCGAGGCCGAGCGAGAGCAGGTCGAGCTTGGACCAGACGTTGGTGGCGCCGTACTTGAGGCCCGGCCTGAGGAACGCGTCGCCCTTGCCGCTCTTGTCGGCGGCGGCGCCGAGGAGGTCGGAGATGTTGAAGCTGTACTTGGACAGGACCCAGACGGTCATGACGATGGCGCCGGTCATCAGCATCACGGCCTTGACGACCTGGACCCAGGTGGTGCCGCGCATGCCGCCGACGGTCACGTAGAAGATCATCAGGGCGCCGACGACGACGATCGTCCAGATCTTGGCGCTCTCGCCCGACACGTCGAGCAGCAGCCCGACGAGCGCGCCGGCGCCGACCATCTGGGCCAGCAGGTAGAAGATCGACACGACGATGGTGGAGATGCCGGCGGCGGCGCGCACCGGGCGCTGCCGCATCCGGAACGCCAGGACGTCGGCCATGGTGAAGCGGCCGGAGTTGCGCAGCAGCTCGGCGACCAGCAGCAGCGCGACCAGCCACGCGACGAGGAAGCCGATGGAGTACAGGAACCCGTCGTAACCCGACAGCGCGAACAGGCCGGCGATGCCGAGGAAGGAGGCGGCGGACATGTAGTCGCCGCTGATCGCCAGTCCGTTCTGGATCGGGGTGAACTGGCGGCCGCCCGCGTAGAAGTCCGCGGCGGTCTTGTTCTGCCGGGACGCCCAGATCGTGATGTAGAGGGTGATGGCGACGAAGGCGGCGAACAGGATGAGGGAGAACGTGCGGTGCTCGTTGTCGGACGCGGCCAGGACGGGGGCGGCGAGCTGCCCGGCGGTCATCCGGCCTCCTTCCCGGGGATGCGGTCCGCGTTCGCGCGGACGCCGTCGGCGAGGGGTTCGAGCCTGCGGCGGGCGTAGCGCTCGTACGCCCAGGCGATGAGGAAGGTCGAGACGAACTGGAGCAGGCCGAAGACCAGCGCCACGTTGATCTCACCGGCGACCTTGTGGCCCATGAAGTCGCGCGCGTACGCCGACAGCACGACGTAGAGCAGGTACCAGGCGAGGAAGGCCGCGGTCATCGGGAAGACGAAGCGGCGGAACGCCAGCCGGAGCCGTTCGAACTCCGGGGACCGTCTCAGCTGCGCGTAGGCCGCGTTGTCGAGCCCGCCTCCCGCGGGCCCCGGCCCTGATGACTCGGTTTTCACGACACCTCCGGCGAACGTCACTCTGCGGAATCACACGTGAACCGCGGTAAAGATGCCCGACGGGGGCGCCCTGCGGAGACGACATGACCAAGAAGTCACCAGGACTGCGCGAACGGATACGGGGCCGATGCACCCTCGATGCACGGCCGTGATTTACATCACATGGACGGCGCGCTAGGGGAGGCTTACTCCGCAGTGGCCTCCGGCCTTGCCCGGTGAGACGACCTGGACGATGCCGTGTACGCCGCCGCCACGCCCCTCATCGCCGCCCGCGCCGGCCTCGCCGCGCGCCGCCGTCCCGCGTCGTCTACTCGACGCCGAAGACGTGGGACTCGCCCGCGGGGACGATCTCCCGGCCGAGCGGCAGCAGTGAGACGGGGATCAGCTTGAAGTTCGCGATCCCGAACGGGATGCCGATGATCGTGACGCACAATGCGATGCCGGTGAACAGGTGCCCGAGCGCGAGCCACCAGCCGGCGACGACCACCCAGATGATGTTGCCGATCGCCGAGCCGGCGCCCGCGTCGCGGCGCCGGACGACGGTGTTGCCGAAGGGCCAGAGCGCGAACACCGCGATCCGGAACGAGGCGATGCCGAACGGGATCGTGATGATGAGGATGAAGCAGATCACTCCGGCGAGGGCGTAGCCCAATGCCAGCCAGAACCCCGAGAGCACGAGCCAGATGATGTTCAGGAGGGTGCGCACGCGCTCACCCTAGGGCGGCACCGGGCCCGGCGTCCGGCGTTTCGGACGCGCCGGGCGCGGGCGCGGTGAGGCTGCGGACCGGGACGGGGCGGAGGGCTCCGCCCGGCCGGCGGAGCGTGGTGGGCGCCGACGCCACCCCCAGAGACGCCGGCGCCACCACGACGAGGGCGCCCGTGGTCATCATGAGTCCCCCCAGAACGGCGAGTGAACGCCTTCCCATGATGCCTCCACAGACGGCCCCAAGGTCCCGAAAGCGGGACGTAACTGACGCTATCCGGAGGGCCGTAATGCGGGCGTAAATCGGCCCAAACGCGCGATCCAAATCTCGCGGCGACCCGGCTCGACCAGCCTCGACGCGGCTCCCGGAGGGCGAGGAGCCCGCCGCCGGCCCGTGCGATGGACCGGACCTGCCGGACATTAGACCTCAAACCGTCCACAATCTCCCTGACTGAGAATCTCACCCCGGGCAACGTGGACTGACGTGCGCGTATGACGTCCCTCACTGCGGCTGGCATGATCGCGCGCCGTTAGGTTAACCTTACCTAACGGGCATTCAAGATCGCGCTGGGGGGACTCTTGACGCTGGGCAAGGGCTGCGGGCACTGCCCGGGGAGCCACACGGGCGAGCGGCCGTGCCTGGCCAGCGCCACGGTCAAGGCGCGCTCCTGGCTGCTCGTCGAGCACCCCGGCCCCTGGCCGGAGCGCGTCGAGCAGCTCACCGGCCCCGCCCCCGTCGCCGACGTCGTGCGCGCCGCGCAGGCCCGGGGCGTCCGGCCACAGCTCATCCGGCGGCCGGGGCGCCGCCGGGCCACCCCTCCGCTCCAGGTCTTCGCCGCGTACTCGCACGGCGCCGAGGTCTGGGTCGAAGGACGGGAGCTGGCGGACCCGGAGGAGCTCACCGAACTCGACCTGGACGCGCTGGCCGAGGGCGAGCGCCCCGGCTTCGGCGACCCGGTCACCGCACCGGTCCTGCTGGTCTGCGCGCACGGGCGGCGCAACCCCTGCTGCGCGCGGACGGGGGCGCCACTGGCCCGCGCACTGGCCGGACGTTTCGACCATCTTGTCTGGGAAACCACACATGTCGGCGGTGATCGATATGCAGCGAACCTGGTATGCCTTCCCCACGGGCTCTACTACGGCGACCTCGGCGAGACCGAGGCCGTGAACGCGGTGGACGCCTATCTGCGCGGCGAGGTCGCCCTCGACCGGCTGCGCGGGCGGGCGGGCCTGCCCGAACCGGCACAGGCGGCCGAGCACTTCGTCCGCGCCCATACCGGCCGCATGGGCCTGGACGAGGTGACGGTCGACTCGTTGACCGGGACATCTCGGTACGAAGCGGTCGTCACCGTCCAGGAGAGCCGTTACCGGGTCGTCGTGGAGGAGGCCCAGCAGTCCGCGCCGTGCGGCCCGGACTGCGGGGAGAACCTCGGAACCTACGTTGTTAGGGAACTCACCCTTCTCAACGAGGCGGCCCTCGTGTAATCTCTCGGAGGCCCCATTCGAGGGTCTCCCTGTCGCACGGCCCCAGGTTTCCGGAGTAACCGGACGGGGAACAGAGCGGCAACTCCAGACGTTGGACCATTCGGCGCTTCTGACTCATGTCACCCGAAGCATGTCGAGCGTCCACGTCCCGAAATTGTTCGAAACCAATCAAGGTGGGTGTTCCATGGCTCAGGTACGTCGGCAGGCAAACCTCCCTCGTCCCAGCTGGGGCTGGCAGGACGCCGCGGCGTGCCGGGGGGAAGACCTCGTCCTCTTCTTCGGTCCCGACGGCGAGCGCCAGCCCGAGCGTGAGATCCGCGAGCGCAAGGCCAAGCAGATCTGCATGGGCTGTCCCGTCCGCACGGATTGCCTGGACTACGCGGTGTCCCGGCCCGAGAAGTACGGCACGTGGGGCGGTCTGAACGAAGACGAGCGCGCATCCGAGCGCCGCCGCCGGATGCGTCGCGCCAACGCCGCCTAGCGAGCCGTCCAGGCCGCCAGAACGCTCCCATCGCGCACCCCGGCACGCCACCGAAAACGTCACGGCCCCGCTACTCGCGGGGCCGTTTGCGTGCCCGGCCGCCGAACCCCCGGCCGCGACGTCACATGTGCGTCACATGTCGGTGGCATCGGCCTTCCGATTTCCGTCCGGACCGGCCGCGCTTTTACCGCACCGGAGCCTCCGATGTGGCTTTTTCACAAAAGTGAGGCCCTTCTATCGGCCCTTCAGCGGTTCCCCGGCGGGCCCGGCGCCAGTCCGGAGATCACGTCGTCGTCGGTGAGCTGGCCGAAGTCGCGGTACCACTGGCCGACCGCGCGGAACTCCCACGGCGCCGCGGGCACCACCAGGTCGTCCACCTCCGCCGCCAGGCTCCGGACCGTCTCGGCCGCCCCCACGGGCACCCCGAGGACCAGCCGATCCGGGCCGCCCTCGCGCAGCGCCCGCACGGCCGCGCGGGCCGTGCCCCCGGTGGCGAGCCCGTCGTCGACGACCACGACCGCCCGCCCGGCCGTCACGGGCAGCGGCCTGCCGCCCCGGTAGACGCGGACCCGGCGGTCCAGCTCGGCGCGCTCGTCCGCCACGGTCGCGGCCAGGTCGTCCTCGCGCAGGCCCAGCCGGGCCAGCAGCTCGTGGTCGAACACGGGCGCGCCGCCCTCGGCGATCGCCCCCACGCCGAGCTCCGGCTGCGGCGGATAGCCGATCTTGCGGGTCACCAGCACGTCCAGCGGGCCGCGCAGGAGCGCGGCGACCTCGCGCGCCACCGGCACGCCGCCGCGCGGCAGCGCGAGCACGACCGCCCCGTTGAGGCCGAGCGGCAGCAGCCGGCCGGCGAGGACGCGGCCCGCCTCGGCGCGGTCGGTGTAGGGCAGCCGGACGGTCCCCGTTTTACCCGCTCCTCCACGCGAAGCTCTGTTCCAGGGCATAACGCACACCCCCGACGAAACCCCTACCCAGTCCCGTGCGTCCCCGCACGACGGATCCAGGCGCGTCCCACCGCGCTCCGGCCCGGCCGGACGCGACCGGGGACGGGTCAGGCCGCCGTCAGCCAGCGCAGCGGGTTGGCGTGCAGGATGCCGTCCAGGGTCGCGTCGTCGGCCCCCGCGGCGCGCAGCGCGGGCAGGAAGACGTCGAAGAGGTAGCCGTACCCGCCGCCGCCGTTGCGGGCGACCTGCGACATGCGGGACACGCCCGTGCTGAGCAGCACCCGGTCGGCGTGCCCGGCCTCCAGCAGGGCCATGACGCCGCGGACGCGCGCGCCGACGGCCGCGTGGTCCTCGCCCGCCAGGCCCAGCGTGCCGAACGAGACGTAGCCGCCGGTCTCGGCGATCTTGCGGTGCTGGGCGGGGTCGTCCACGCGGTCCTGCTGGCCGACGGCGACCCGCGCGGCGGGCAGCCCGGCCCCGACGAGGATCTCCAGCTGCGCGAGCCCGGAGCGCCCGTAGGTGGCCACCGGGAGGCCGGAGTAGCGGGCCGCCTGGGCGGCGGCGCGCAGGCACAGCTCCTCGGTCGCGGTCGGCGCCTCGCCCCAGGTGCCGATCTCGCCGATCACCCCGGGCAGCGAGTTGGTGCCGTCCATCCCGAAGCCGATCTCGGCCAGCAGCCGTTCGGCGAGCCGGTCGACGGCGTCCGGGCCGGCCCCGCCGCCCGCCGCGGCGGAGGCGTCCGCGGCGGCGCTGAGCGTCTCGCGGACGAACGCGGGGTGGAACGGCTCGGTGAACACGCCCGTCCCGGCGACCACGGCCACCCGCGCGCTGGCGCTGATCCGGGCGAGGGCGGCGGCGTTGCGCCCCATCCCCGCGCAGGTGAGGTCGACCACCAGGCCGAGGCCCCGGTCGGCGCGCAGCGCGGCCAGCTCCCGCGTGACGGCCTTCTCCTCGTCCAGCCAGCGGTAGGGGTCGGAGCCGACCTGCTGGGGGCGGGCGGGCCACCGCAGGTCCAGCTGGAGGTGCTCGTGGGAGAGCACGGGACCGGTGATGTCGGACGTCGCGATCGTGCCGGTCACGGTCCGGAGCCGGCCTGTCTCCTCACGGGGGGTCATGTCAGGCGAGGCTACGACATGTTCGGTCCGGTCAGAACGTCACCGGCGCGGCCTCACCCCACCGCCCGCCCGCCCGGCGGGTCATCGGGGCGCTCGGGCGGCAGGTCCCGGGCGTCACCGTCCCGCTCGCCGCGCGTCCCCTCCCCCGCCCGATCCCGGGACTCCTCCCCGGGATCCCGCCGGCCGTCCTTCTCGGCCTCCTCCTGCGCCGCGCGGACGGCGCGCGCCCGCGCGGTCCCGGCGCTCGGCCACAAGCGGTCGATCTCGGCGTTCAGGGCCGCGCCCACCAGCACCGCCAGCGCCGCGACGTACAGCCAGGCCAGCACGGCGATCGCGGCGGCCAGCGACCCGTACACCGACACGCCGCTGAGCGAACCGCTCAGGTAGAGCCGCAGGGTGACGCTCCCCACGATCCAGGTCAGCAGCGCCAGGACGGCTCCCGGCACCTCGCGCCACCAGCCCGTCCGCACGGGGACGCTCATGTGGTACAGCGTCGCCAGGAACGCCACCGAGAGCGTCACCACCAGCGGCCAGTAGAACATCAGCACGAACCGGGCACCGTCGGGCAGCGCCCTGCGCACCAGCGCCGGGCCCGCCACCAGCAGCGGGATGACGATCAGCATGACGAGCAGGCCGACCAGATAGAGCACGAAGGCCCGCAGCCGGGTCCGGATCACGCCGCGGATGCCCGACAGCCCGTAGGCGATGGTGATCGTGTCGACGTAGACGTTCGTGGCGCGCGACCCGGCCCACAGCGAGATCAGGAAGCTCACCGAGACGATGTCGGGCCGGCCGCCCTTGATCACGTCGTCGATCAACGGGACGACGACCGAGTCCACCGCCGGGGCGGTCAGCATGGTCTGCGCCCGCTCGATCAGCCAGGTCCGCACGTCGGCGACCGTGTCGTCGCCGAACGCGCCGCGGAAGTGCCCCATCGTCCCGATGAGCCCGATGACCAGCGGCGGCAGCGACAGCAGCGCGAAGAAGGCGGCCTCGGCGGCCAGCCCGGTGACCCGGTACCGGAACGCGGCGACCGCGGTGCCCCGGACGAGCCGCCACGCCGTCCGCGCGACGACCTCCGCGGCCGCGCGGGCGCGGCCGTGCGACCGGGCCGCCGGTCCCCCGGACCGGCCCCCGGTTCCGCCCCCGGCGTCCGGTTCCCCGGCGGGGGCGACGCCCGCTGCGTCTGAGACGGAGGTCACACCACCCAACCGTAGAGCGTTTCCCGCCCCGAACACGCCTTCCGGCCCATTTCTCCGCACCACCCCCGCGCGTCGCGCGCCGGCCGCCCCCACGGCCGGTTCCCGCGGCGGGCTCACCGTCCCGCCGCCGCACACTGCCTCGCCCATACCCCGTTCGACGGCCCAGAACGTCGTTCGGCCCATGATCATCAGGGCGGTCCGGAGCATCCCGGCCCATCGGCGAGAATAGAGGCGTGATCTGCCAATCGTGCCGCGAGCGCCACCACGGGGACTGCCGTGGCGGCTCGTGGTGCGACTGCCAGCACCGGCCCGCCCCGGCCACGCCCGAGGACGCCCGCCGCACCGGCGCGGACGGCGCCCCGGCCGAGCCCCCGGTCAACTGGCGGAGGCAAGGATGACGCTTCTCACGCGCCCGCATGCCGGACGTAACTGGACAGCCCGCGAGACGGCGTGTCAAAGTCTAGGCATGACTGCTGCGGATCCGTTGTTGGCGAAGCGCCGGCACGTCGACTTCCTGCGCGTCCGCAGCGCGATCTGTCGCTGACGCCCCGACCACGCCCCAGCTCAGCGGGCGCGTGGCGCATCGGCGTCACTATCGACATCATCCTGCTCAGCGTCGAGCCGGCTGCCCTGACTGCCGGTGCGCTACGCGTCCCACATCCACAGACGAGGACGCGCGCCGTGCCACCCGCGATCAAGCGCAAGAAGAAAGGCGAGGGCCAGTGGGCCCTCGGCTACCGGGAACCCCTCAACAAGAACGAGGAGAACAAGAAGAACGACGATGGGCTGAACGTCCGCCGCCGCATCATCGAGGTCTACTCCAAGACCGGCTTCGACTCCATCGACCCCGCCGACCTGCGCGGCCGCTTCCGCTGGTTCGGGCTGTACACCCAGCGCAAGCCCGGCATCGACGGCGGCAAGACCGGCGCGCTGCCGGACGAGGAGCTCGACGACCGCTACTTCATGATGCGGGTGCGGATCGACGGCGGCCAGCTGGACGGCCCCCAGCTGCGCACCATCGCCGACATCTCCACCCGGTACGCGCGCGGGACCGCCGACATCACCGACCGGCAGAACGTCCAGCTGCACTGGGTCCGCATCGAGGACGTCCCGGCGATCTGGGAGGCGCTCGAGGCGGTCGGCCTGCACACGACCGAGGCGTGCGGCGACACCCCCCGCACGATCATCGGCTGCCCGCTGGCCGGGATCGCCGCGGACGAGGTGCTCGACGCGACCCCGCAGCTGCGCGACATCCACGACCGCTACATCGGCTCCGCCGAGTTCTCCAACCTGCCGCGCAAGTTCAAGACGGCCCTGTCGGGCTGCACGGCGCACTGCACCGTCCACGAGATCAACGACATCGCGTTCGTCGGCGTGGTGAACGAGGCGGGCGAGACCGGCTACCAGCTGTACGTCGGCGGCGGGCTGTCCACCAACCCGATGTTCGCCAAGAGCCTCGGCGTGTTCGTCAAGCCCGCGCAGGCGCACGAGGTGTGGCGCGGCGTCGTGTCGATCTTCCGGGACTACGGCTACCGGCGGCTGCGCAGCCGCGCCCGGCTGAAGTTCCTCGTGAACGACTGGGGCGCGGAGAAGTTCCGCGAGGTGCTGGAGAAGGACTACCTCGGGTACGCGCTGCCCGACGGTCCCGAGCCCGCCGCGCCGCTGCCCCGCCGCGACCACGTGGGGATCCACCCGCAGCAGGACGGGAACTTCTACGTCGGGTTCGCGCCGCGGGTCGGCCGGGTCAACGGCGAGCTGCTCGGCGTCATCGGCGACCTCGCCCAGCGGTACGGCTCCGGCCGGGTCCGCACGACGATCGAGCAGAAGCTCGTCATCCTCGACGTGCCCGAGGAGAACACCGAGCCGCTCGCCGCCGCGCTGGCCGAGCACGACCTGCAGGTCCGGCCGTCCACGTTCCGCCGCCACACGATGGCGTGCACGGGCATCGAGTACTGCAAGCTCGCGATCGTCGAGACCAAGCAGCGCGCGATGGACCTGATGGACGAGCTGGAGAAGCGGCTGCCCGACTTCGACCAGCCGCTCACCATCAACGTCAACGGCTGCCCGAACGCCTGCGCGCGGATCCAGGTCGCCGACATCGGCCTCAAGGGCCAGCTCGTCGTGGACGAGAACGGCGACCAGGTCGAGGGCTTCCAGATCCACCTGGGCGGGCAGCTCGGTGCCACGTTCGGCAAGAAGGTCCGCGGGCTCAAGACCACGTCCGACGGGCTGACCGACTACGTCGAGCGGGTCGTCCGCCGGTTCGACGCGCAGCGCACCGAGGGCGAGACGTTCGCCGCCTGGGTGCTGCGCGCCGACGAGTCCGACCTCAAGTAACGGCAGATCAGAATGAGCGAACGTGCCGCGCCGTTCTACTGCCCGTACTGCGGTGAAGAGCATCTCGAGCCGCGTGAACCCGCCGTCCCCGCCGGAGGGAACGGCGGGCAGGCCCCGCCCCGGGACCAGGGCGGGGCGTGGTACTGCCACGACTGCCTGCGTTCCTTCCAGCTGAAGTTCCTCGGTGTTGGAGCCCCCCGCACACGCAAGGAGAACCCGCTGTGACCCTTCTGGAGACCGACAGACCGACCCTTGATCTCGAGGACATCGTCGAGTCCGCCGCCCAGGCCCTGGACGGCGCGCCCACGCTGGAGGTCATCCGCTGGGCCGCCGCCACGTTCGGCGACCGCATCTGCCTCACCTCGTCCATGTCGGACGCCGCGCTGATCCACCTGGTGTCGAAGGTGAAGCCGGGCATCGACGTGCTTTTCGTCGACACCGGCTACCACTTCGCCGAGACGATCGGGACGCGCGACGCGGTCGAGGCCGTCTACCCGGTGAACGTGATCAACGTGACGCCGTCCCGGACCGTCGAGGAGCAGGAGGCCGCGCTCGGGCCCCGGCTGTTCGGCCGCAACCCGGACCTGTGCTGCCACCTGCGGAAGGTGGAGCCGCTCGGCCGTGCCCTGGAGGGCTACATGGCCTGGTTCAGCGGGATCCGCCGCGACGAGACGGCGAGCCGCCGGGACCGCCGCGTCGTCGAGTGGGACCGCAAGCGCGGCATGGTCAAGGTGAACCCGATCCTGGACTGGACCCAGGAGCAGATGGACGGCTACATCGAGGACAACGGCGTCCTGGTCAACCCGCTGCACTACGACGGCTACCCCTCGATCGGCTGCGCGCCGTGCACCCGCCCGGTCGCCCCGGGCGAGGACCCGCGCAGCGGCCGGTGGGCCGGGTTGGGCAAGACCGAGTGCGGAATCCACCTGTGACGCCGATGGTGGCGGTGGCGCACGGGAGCAGGGACCCGCGCGCCGCCGCCACCGTCACCGCCCTCCTGGAGGCCGTCCGGGCCCGCCGCCCGGACGTCCCCGTCCACGCCTCGTTCCTGGACCACGCGCCGCCCGCGCCGGAGGCGGTGCTGGACGGCCTGGCCCGCGGCGGCGCGGACGAGGTCGTGGTGCTGCCGCTGCTCCTCACCGCGGCCTACCACAGCAAGACCGACGTCCCGGGCGCGCTGCGCCGGGCCGGCGAGCGGCACCCGCGGCTCGGCCTGCGCACGGCGGGCACGCTCGGCCCCCACCCGCTCCTCGTCGCCGCGCTGGAACGGCGCCTGGCCGAGGCCGGCGTGCCGCCCGGCGACCCGGACACGGCCGTGGTGCTGGTGTCCGCCGGGTCCAGCGACGCCTCCGCCAACGCCACGATCGGGCGGCTCGCCCGGGAATGGCGCTCCCGGGGCTGGTGGGACGTGGTGCCCGCGTACGCGGCGACGGCCCGCCCGGCGCCCGCCGAGGCGGTGGCGGCGCTCCACGACGCGGGCGCCCCGCGCGTCGTCGTCGCGTCCTACTTCCTCGCGCCGGGGCGCCTCGCCGACAGGGTGCGGTCACAGTCGCTGGCGGCGGGCGCCACGGCGGTCTCCGCCGAACTCGGCGCGGCCCCCGAAGTCGCGGAACTGGTCGTCCTCCGCTACGACGCTGTGTTCACTGCGATCCCGGCCCACGGGCTCGCCTGGCGGCTCGCCCGTGACCGGTCTCGTGCGAGCGCGAATCGCTTCGCGATCTTCCCTGCGGGGCTCGCCTCCGGCTTCGCCCCGCCGGTCAGGGCGCGCGCTCGCGTGACGGCTGAGGAAGACTCTCCGGGAGGGTCCTAGGCCCTTGCCCCTTGGGCCCGACGGTCGCTCGTCGGCCGGTCAGGGGTTGCGGTCTCGCCACCAGGAGGCGATGGCGCGGCGTACCGGGGCCAGGTGCTCGTCGTCCACGATCTGCACGTCGCCCATGATCGCGTGGGCGATGACGTGGACGACGGGGACGCGGGCGCCCGGCCGGGGCTCGCGGACGGCGACGCGCCGGTCGCCCATGAACGCCCGGCCGCCCAGGTCGACGGTCACCCCGTCCGGGACGATGATCTTCACGTCGCCCATCACGGCGGTGGCGTGCACGGTCACCTCGCCGGTGGGAACCTGGGCGCCGCGCAGGTCGAGCTCGACGTCGCCCATCACCGACACCGCCTCCAGGCTCTCGTCGATGCGGCCGACGATGCGTTCCTTGCAGTCGCCCATCACGGCGCTGAACCGGCGCCTGACCAGCTGCGGAGCGGGGTTGGCGCCGGGCGCGCCCATGCCGGGCAGGTCGCGGGTGATGTGCTCGAGGTCGCCGCGGGTGACCGCGGCGTAGGCGGCCTCGGTCCGCTCGGTCAGCTCCTCGAAGGTCAGCCGTCCCTCGACGGAGGCGACCCGCAGCCGCTCGACCACCGCCTCCCGCTCGGCGTCGGAGGCCCGGACCGCGTCGGCGCGCGCGGGCCCGTCCGCGGGGACCGCGGGGTCGGGCACCGGCACGGGGTCGGCATGAAGGTCTCTCCGCCGGTCCTCGGGGTGGCGCGGGGACGGCCGCCCCTGCTGCGGACTGGACTGACTCATGGTTCCGAAAGTATGCCCCAGCGGCCTTCCGGCAATCCGCCGCGCGGACGAGATCACCCCACCACCTCAGGAGGATGGACTCCGGGACGCCCGCTTGGCATGATCAACTTCTGTTCGGCGGGCCGCCGCGACGCGCCCGCGGCATGCCCGGGATCGGCCAGTTCCTCATGCTTCAACGGCCCTGCCGAGGCACTCCCCCTGGGTACGGTTATCGAATGGAACGTGACGGGATCATCCTTTTCAGGGAGTTCCTCCGGCATCCCTGGCGCGTCGGTGCCGTCACGCCCAGCGGGCGGCGGCTGACGGAGGTCCTCGCCGGCACCGTCCCCCGCGGCGGGGTCGTCGTCGAGCTCGGTCCCGGCACCGGGGCCGTCACCGCGGGCATCCGGCTGCGGGACCCCCGGCGGCACGTCGCGGTGGAGGTCAACCCGCGGCTCGCCCGGGTCGTCGAGCGGCGCTGGCCGGGCGTCGAGGTCGCCCGCGCGGACGCCGCCGACCTGGGCCGCGAGCTCGCCGCCCGCGCCCTCGGCCCCGCCGACACGATCGTCAGCAGCCTGCCCTGGGCCGTCATCCCGGCCGACCGGGCACACGCGATCATGACGGCGGTGCGGGACGCGCTGACGGACGGCGGCTGCTTCACGACCTATGCCTACGCGCACACGCGGTGGACCCCGCCGGCGCGGCGGCTGGTCCGGTCGCTGGCGGAAGGGTTCGCCGAGGTCACCGTCAGCCCCGTGGTCTGGGCCAACATGCCGCCCGCGGTCGTCTACGTCGCGCGCGGCCCGCACCGCGCAGTCGCGGGCTGAGCCGCCGGTGGGCAGAAGCGATCACGGCGGGGCGGTCGTCCAGGGGGCGGCGTCACCGGCCGGCCGGCTCGGCGAGGGCGTCCCGGACGACCTGGTGGCGGAACTCGTAGGCCGCCCCGACCTGCCGCAGCGCGCCCCGCTGGTGGGCCTCCTCCAGGAACGCCAGCGTCCGCCAGGGCAGATGGCGGCGCGGCAGGAGCACCAGCCTGGCGAAGGTGTAGTGCACCCACGCGATGACTCCGACGTTGTTGACGCGGAACGCCAGTAACCACACCGTCCCGTAGAAAAAGGCCCCCGACATGGCGCAGAACACGCCGAAGGCCGCCCCGTAGAGCGGGTTCACCGACATCGTGACGACGGCGCCCGAGGTCACGCCGTAGGTGATCCCGAAGACGGTCGCGACCATGATGTCCTGGTGCAGCAGCCGCCGGGGCGTCACCGTGCGGACGGTCGCGTCCGGCGCGGCCCACGCGTACACGAACCCGATGGGCACCCCCAGGACGATCCCCGCCGGGACGCCGAACCCGGGCCCGTCGCGGATGGTGCACAGGGTCACCGCGATCGCGCCGACCTCCAGGCCGCTCATCACCGGGGCCCACAGCCTGCGGATCTTGCCGAGGTACAGGGCCGCGGGCGGCGGCAGCGTGCGGGCCGAGCCGGCGGCCATGGCCAGCGCGCACAGGGCGCCGAGGGCCAGCCCGGCCCAGCGGCCCCACAGGAGCTGGAAGCCGAGGCCGACGGCCGGGCCGACCGTGACGGCACTGAAGATCGCCGCCAGGATCCGGTCCTGGGTCCGGACCAGGCCCGCCAGCTCCCACCAGCGGATCTCGCGCTGTTCGGGCGGCAGGGCGCGGGCGAGGAAGCGCAGCCACCGCTCGGCGTCCCCGCCGTCCCACGGGCCGCGATGGTCGTCGTCGGGAGGCGTCCGGAAGAGCGCGGGGACCAGGGCCTGCGCCAGGTGCCGCTGGACCGCCTCGGCGGTGGGGAAGGCGTTCGGGCGGATCAGCTCGGCGGGGTCGCGGCCCGGATGCTTGTAGACGTCCCGGGCCAGCGACGCCATCAGCGGCGACCGCAGCGCCTGGGCCAGCCGCCCCTGCGGACGGCGCCGCAGGCGCTCCAGCACCGGCGCCCACCGCTGCGCCTGCCCGGGGGCGTAGCCGTAGGAGAGGAAGTCCAGGTCCAGGTCGGCGTCGGTGAGCGGCTCGATCTCGGCGTGCGCGGCGCCCGCCACGGTGACGCCGCCGATGCGCAGGGCCTCGTCGTACTCGTCGCTGCGGCAGGTGACGACGAGGTCGGTGAGGTCGGCGCGGTCGATCTCGCGCAGGGCGCGCACGCGCTGCTCGGCGGGCAGCTCGTCCAGCCCGTCGAGGACGAACAGCAGCGGGTACCGGCCGCGCACGAGCCGCGCGGGCATGTCCTTGCCGAACCGGGAGCGGCTGCGCAGGAACGGGTAGTCCTCGGCGAGACGGCGGCCGAGCCAGCTCCGCAGCCCCTGCACCTGCGGGTTCCACGAGGCCACCGAGAAGTACACCGGCGTGGGCCAGGGGCCGCCCGGGTCGGCGTGGCGCAGTTCGGCCAGGCCGCGGGTGAGCAGGACGGCCAGCGCGGACTTGCCGCTGCCGATGCCGCCGACGATGACGAGCCGCCGGGCGCCCGCGGACCTGTAGGCGGCGACGACCTGGTCGGGGCCGCTCAGCTCGCGGACCTCCGGCGCGCCGGGGAGCGCCGTCGCCGGCCGCATCGCCCAGCGCAGCGTCAGCAGCCGGTCGTTGTCGCCGATGCCGCGGGTGGCGGCCTCGGCCCGCCACTGCGCGCGGACCGCCTCGGTGAGCTCCTCCAGGGCGCGGGCGGCCTGGTGGGCGGCGCGGTCCGGCGGCGGGAGGGCCCGGTGCCGCTCGCGGAGGGTCGCGCGGAACGCGACGCCGAGCGAGATGACCCCCATGCCGGCCCCGAGGACGCTGGCCCACTGGTCCGCCTCTTCGAGGTTGGGGCGCAGCACGGTGACCGCGAGGACGGCGGAGGCGATGAGGGCGATTGCCGCGAGGGTCCCTGCGAGCACGCGACTCCCCATGCCCCACATCATCAACGGAGCCGCCGGAGGCTGTCACTGCGATCGCCTCGATCGGCGGGTAACGGTCTTCTCACCGCCCCCATCCGGCTCCCGCGAAACCCCCGGCTCCGCCCCGCCGGCTCCGGCTGCGTCCCGGAGTCCACTTGGACCGATATGCCTGACCTGGGGGAACATGCGGGTGGACCACTCCGTCACCTCCGGAGGCTTGCCGGGTCACCGCTTCGCGCCGACGCCCGCCAGGACGGGAAACCGGTCGGCGTGCGGGGGGACGATCGTCCCGGGACGCCACAGCGGCACCGAGACGACCCCCGGGTCGAGGACGTCCAGGCCGGTGAAGAACCGCTCGATCCGCTCGCGCGGGCGGGGCGTCTGACGGGCCGTGGACGCGGCGAACTGCGCCGCCCCCCGCGGCACCCGCGCCGGGAGCGGGTCGGTCGAGATGTGCGACAGGACGAGCAGGCTCCCCGGCGCCATCCGCTCCCTGAACGCGCCGACGACCTCGTCCGGGCCGTCGGAGTCGGAGAGGTAGTGCAGCACCGCCACCAGCATGACCGCCACGGGCTCGGAGAAGTCGACGAGGTCGGTGACGTCCGGGTGGGCGAGCACCCCGCGCGCGTCGCGGACGTCGGCCTCGATCATCCGCACCCGCCCCTCGTCGGCCAGCATCGCCCGGCCGTGGGCGCACACCACCGGGTCGTAGTCGACGTAGGCCACCCGCGCCTCCGGCGCGATCTCGCGCGCGACCTGGTGCACGTTGCCCATCGCGGGCAGGCCGGTGCCGATGTCCAGGAACTGCCGGATGCCGCCGCGCGCCGCCAGCCGCACGGCACGGCCCATGAAGGCGCGGTTCTCCCGTGCCCCGGACCGCGGATTCGGACCGTCCTCCCCCGCGATCGCGATCAGTTTCTCGGCCAGCGCGCGGTCGGCGGCGTAGTTGTCCTTGCCGCCTAACCAATAGTCGTACACTCTCGCGATATTGGGGACGGCCGAATCGACCTCGCCGGGAACCTCGCGCTCGTCCGCCATCGCATCCGCCCCTCGTTCCGGGCCGCCCTCCGCCGGGCCGCCGCCGATGATCACGACCCTAGGAGCGCGGACGGCCGGCCTCACCGCCGCTGACCCCTTGTGGACATCGCCCCGAGAATCCGCCGCGGTTTCCGTCATCCGGCCGCGTCCGCGAGGTCTCCCAGGTGACAGCGACAAGGCCACGGCAACCAAGAAGGTGGACGCCCATGAACAACGAACCGGGAACCGGCCCCCTCCGCGAGCGCGGCCCCCACCGGCACGTCCGCGGGCCCACCCGCGCCCGCCGGTGGAAGGCGGGCGTCGCGGGAGCCGCCGCGATCGGCCTGACGGCCGGGGTCGCCTACGTCGCGACCGGGTCGTCCGGGGAACCGGCGAGCTCCAGACCCGTCGCCGACCGCGCCGCGGCCGCGCCCTCTCCCATGCCCTCCCCCGCTGCGGCGGGGGCCGGCGCCGGGGAGGGGCCCTCGCGGTCCGCGTCCGGGACGGCGGCGCGGGCGAAGGCCCCGGTCGCGGTGCGGAAGACCGCGGCCGCCGGCGGCAAGCGCCCTCCCAAACGCAAGGTCGTCCGGCGGACCACGGCCCCCAAGAAGAAGAACGCCACCCTCGCGGAACAGGTCGTCGCGCTGGCCAACGCCGAGCGGGCCAAGAACGGCTGCGCGGCGCTGACGTCCCAGGCCGGGCTCCAGGCCGCCGCGCAGGGCCACTCCGACGACATGGTCGCGCGCAACTTCTTCTCCCACACCAACCCCAGCGGCCGGGAACCGGGCGCCCGGATCACGGCCGCCGGGTACCGCTGGTCCACCTACGGCGAGAACATCGCCTACGGCCAGAAGACGCCCGCCGAGGTGATGACGGCCTGGATGAACAGCTCCGGCCACCGCGCGAACATCCTCAACTGCCGGTTCAAGGAGATCGGCGTCGGCGTCGCGTTCAAGTCCGGTACCCCCTACTGGACGCAGGACTTCGGCGCGCGGCGCTGACGTCCGCTATCCGGGCGCCGCGAGGTCCTGCGTCCACCACGGGCCGCCGGGCCCCGCGGCGTAACCCACGCCGACCTCGGTGTAGCGGCAGGTGAGGATGTTCGCGCGATGCGGCGCGTCGCCCATCCAGCTCGCCGTCACCGAGGCCGGCGCGGGGGCGCCCTGCTGGACGTTCTCCGCCCAGGCGCTCCACCGGTAGCCGGCGGCGGTGATCCGCGCGCCCGGATCCCGCCCGTCCCGCCCGGTGTGGGAGAGCACCCCGCGGGCCGCCATGTCGTCGGAGTGCCGCTGGGCGGCCCGGGTCAGCCGCGGGTCCTCCCGCAGCGGTGGGCAGCCGTTGCGGACCCGCCGGAGGTTCGCGAGCCGGACGACCTCGGCGCGCGGGCCCACCGGCCGGGCGGGCGTCACGCGCGGCCGCGGCCGCGCGGACGGCTTCGGCCGCCGGGTCCGC
>NZ_CAACVB010000142.1 GCF_900659635.1 Actinomadura roseirufa
CGCGCGGAGCGCCGGGGCCCGCGGCGCCCGGCCGCCGAGGTCAAGAGGGCTTGTCGGTTCCGCAAGGCACCGTCCGGGCGGCGGTGCGGTCCCTTGACGGCCGGGAGGCGCCGGGAGAGGTTCCAGGAGACGCCGATCATGCGCGGTCGTCCCGGCCGCGCGCGTCCCGGACCGATCCCCGCCAGGAGACGACTTGCGATACCCCCGCCCGAGCGCCGCCGCGCGGCCGGCGCCGCCCCGGATCCGGCGCTCCCTCACCGCGCTCGCCCTCGCCGCCGCCTTACCGTCCGCCGTCGCGGCCCTGCCGTCCGGCGCGCGCGCCGCCGGGGCCGCCGCCCCGTACCTCGATCCCCGGCTTCCCGCGGCACAGCGCGTCCGCGACCTGCTCGGCCGCATGACCCTGGAGGAGAAGGCCGGCCAGATGGCGCAGGCCGAGCGCTCCGCCGCCGACGCCGACCCGGACCGGATCACCTCGCTCGGGCTGGGCTCGCTGCTGTCGGGCGGCGGGTCCGTGCCCGCCGCCAACACCCCGTCCGGCTGGGCGGACATGGTCGACGGCTACCAGCGCCGCGCCCTCGCGACCCGCCTGCGGATCCCGCTGCTCTACGGGGTCGACTCCGTGCACGGCCACGGCAACCTCGCCGGCGCCACCGTCTTCCCGCACAACCTCGCGATGGGCGCGACCCGCGACCCCGCCCTGGTCCGCGAGGAGCAGCGGATCACCGCCGCCGAGACCCGGGCGACCGGCCCGCAATGGGTGTTCGCCGCCTGCGTCTGCGTCACCCGCGACGTCCGCTGGGGCCGGACGTACGAGAGCTACGGCGAGGACCCGGCGCTCGTCACCGCGATGGAGACGGGCATCGAGGGCTTCCAGGGACGCGGCGGACACGACCTCGCCGACACCCGGCACGTCCTCGCGACCGCCAAGCACTTCGCCGGCGACGGCGACACGGTGTTCGGGACGTCCACCACCGGCACCTACACCATCGACCAGGGCGTGACGATCACCGATCGGGCGCGCTTCGAGCGGATCGACCTCGCCCCCTACGTCACGGCCGTCCGCAAGTACCGGGTCGGCAGCGTCATGCCGTCGTTCTCCAGTGTCGACTGGACGGAGAACGGCGTCGGCGACCCGATCAGGATGAGCGCGCACAAGGAGCTGCTGACCGGCGTCCTCAAGAAGAGGATCGGCTTCCGCGGCTTCCTCATCAGCGACTGGGAGGCCGTCCACCAGCTCCCCGGCGACTACGCGACGCAGGTCCGCACCGCCGTGAACGCCGGCATGGACATGTTCATGGAGCCCTTCAGCGCGCCCGCGTTCGTCGCGACGCTGGTCGCGGAGGTGCGGGCGGGCCGCGTGGCGATGTCCCGCGTCGACGACGCGGTCGGCCGGATCCTCACGGCCAAGGTCGAGCTGGGCCTGTTCGAGCATCCCTTCACCGACCGCTCCCGCGCCGGGACGATCGGCTCGGCGGCCCACCGCGCCGTCGCCCGCGAGGCCGTCGCCAGGTCGCAGGTCCTGCTGAAGAACGCCGGGCACGCCCTGCCGCTGCGCGGGACCGAGCACATCTACGTCGCGGGCGCCAACGCCGACGACATCGGGAACCAGGCCGGGGGCTGGACGCTCACCTGGCAGGGCGCGTCCGGTCCCACGATCCCCGGCACGACGATCCTGGAGGGCATCCGGCGCCGCGCGCCGCACGTCACCTACAGCGCCGACGCGTCCGCGCCGGCCGGGGACAGCGACACCGGCATCGTCGTGATCGGCGAGCGGCCGTACGCCGAGGGCATCGGCGACGTCGGCAACGGCCACACCCTCGCCCTGGCGGACGCGGACCGCGCCGTCATCGCCAAGGTGTGCGGCGCCGTCCCCACCTGCGTCGTCCTGGACGTCGCGGGCCGCCCGCAGATCGTCACCGGCGAGCTTCCCCGCATGGACGCGTTCGTCATGTCGTGGCTTCCGGGCAGCGAAGGCGCCGGCGTCGCCGACGTCCTGTTCGGCGACCGCCCCTTCACCGGACGCCTGCCGGTGTCCTGGCCGCGCAGCGAGGCCCAGGAGCCGATCAACATCGGCGACCGGCACTACGACCCCCTCTTCCCCTATGGCCACGGCCTGACAACCCGCGGCTGACCCGTCCCCCGGCCGTCCGTGCAAGGAGCCGCCGGGTTTACCGGCCCGCCACGAGGAGAGGCTGCCCGTCAGGGATCGGAGGGCAGCAGGTGGAGTCGAGGGTCGCGTTCGTCCTCGGCGGCGGCGGCATGCTCGGCGCGCACGAGGTCGGCATGCTGTGGGCGCTGGAGGACCATGGCGTGCGCCCCGACCTCGTCATCGGCACGTCCATCGGCGCCCTCCACGGCGCTCTTCTCGCCGCCGACCCGGCCACCGCGGTCGAGCGGCTCACCGGCCTGTGGTCCGACGACTCCGTCCGCACCGTGTTCGGAGCCGGCCTGCTCGCCCGAATGTGGACCCTCGCCCGCTCCGGCACCCACCTGCACTCCGGCGAGCCGCTCCGCCGGATGCTCACCGACCTCCTCGAACCCACCCGCCTGGAGGACCTCGCCGTCCCCTTCCAGTGCGTCGCGGCCTGCGTCGAGACCGCGATGGCGCACTGGTTCACCCGCGGGCCGATCATCCCGGCGGTGCTGGCCTCCTCGGCCGTCCCGGGCCTGCTCCCGCCCGTCCGCGTCGGCGACCGGCACTACTACGACGGCGGGCTCGTCCACAGCATCCCGGTCGGACGCGCCGTCCACCTCGGCGCCACCACCGTCTACGTCCTGCACGCCGGGCGCATCGAACGCGACCTCGCGCCCCCGCGCCGCCCCTGGGAGGTCGGCCTCGTCGCCTTCGAGATCGCCCGAAGGCACCGCTTCTTCGAGGAGATGGCCGCCCTCCCGGACGGGCTCGCCGTGCACGTCCTGCCCGCCGGCGTACCGCCGCGCAAGGCCGGCGTCGACCTGGCGCAGCTGCGCTACCGCACGACCTCCGACATCGCCGCGCACATAGAGCGCGCATACCGGGCCAGCATGGCCTACCTCAAGGAACGAGCATGAGATGCCACCGCCGATCATCCGCCGCGCGTTGTGCACGCCGTTGCTGTTCGCCCTCACCCTGCTGGCGCTCGTCCTGCTGCCGCCGTCGCTGCTCGGCGGCCCCCGCACCCGCGTCGCGCGGTTCGTCCGCTTCGCCGCGACGTGGGGGACGCTGGAATGCGCCGCCGTCCTCGCCTGCGGCCGGCTGTGGTTGCGTCGCGCCCCCGCCGACCGGTACTACGGGGTCGTCCGCCGCTACGTCGCCGGCCTGGACCGCGCCGCCCGCCGCGACCTCGGCCTGCGCATCGAGGTCGAGGGCCGCTGGGACGGGGCGCGCGGCGGGCCGCTGATCGTCCTCAGCCGGCACGCCGGCCCCGGCGACGCGCTCCTGCTCGTCCACCACCTGCTCACCGGCTACGGGCGCCGCCCTCGCGTGGTCATGAAGGCCGCGCTCCAGCTCGACCCCTGCGTGGACCTCGCGGGCAACCGGCTGCCGAACGCGTTCGTCACGCCGGGCCAGGGCACGGCCCCCGTCGAGCGTCTCGCCACCGGCCTCGGCCGTCGCGACGCCCTGGTGATCTTCCCCGAGGGCGGCAACTTCACCCCCGGCCGCCGGCACCGCGCCATCCGCCGTCTCACCCGCCAGAACCGGCGGCGCGAGGCGGCCCGCGCCGCCCGCATGACCCATCTGATGCCGCCGCGCCCCGGCGGCGTCCTGGCCGCCCTCGCCGCCGCCCCGGCCGCCGATGTCGTGTTCGTCGCGCACGCCGGCCTCCAGGACATGATCACCGTCGCGGACATCTGGCGCCGCGTGCCCCTCACCACGCCCGTCCGCGTCCGCTGGTGGCGCGTCTCCGCCGCCGACGTCCCCCGTGTCCCCGCCGACCAGGTCGACTGGCTTTACACCCATTGGGAGCGAGCGGACGCCTGGATCGCCGCGCTAGGGTCGGAGCATGGATGAGGGCACGGTCCGAGTCGATCTGTGGATCTGGTCGGTGCGGCTGCTGAAGACCCGCTCCATGGCCACGACCGCGTGCCGGGCTGGTCATGTCCGGGTCAACGACGAGCGCGCCAAGCCCGCCACGACCGTCCGCGTCGGCGACGAGATCCGGCTGCGCCACGACGGCCGCGAGCGCATCGTCGTGGTGCAGCGCGTCATCCGCAAGCGCGTCGGCGCGCCCGTCGCGCAGGAGTGCCTCATCGACAAGAGCCCGCCGCCCCCGCCGCGCGAGGCACTGATCCCGATCGGCCTCCGCGACCGCGGCGCGGGCCGCCCCACCAAGCGCGACCGCCGCGAACTGGACCGCCTCCGCTCCCTCCAACTGAGCCGCTCCGCCCACGAAGACCACTGACCCACCTGGCCGAATTCGCTTTTCGATTCCCGCGGCAGTGGTTTTGCCGTGGGTCAGCGGTTGGCGGCTCGGTTGCGGAGGATGAAGAGGGCGGCCACTGTGAGGACGGCGATGAGGCCCAGGGTCGCTGAGAGCAGGGGGAAGGCGGAGCTCTCGTTTTTCGGGGTGTGCGCCTGGGGGCGGGTGGCGAGGGCTTTCGGTGCGGAGTAGCCGCCGGACTCCAGGCGGTCCAGGCGTTCGTAGGTGGGGTTGGGTGCGTCGGCGGGGACGTTGGAGGTGATGGCCTGGTGGGGGGCCAGGAGGCCGTTGCCGGTGCGCTTGTCCCAGCCCGCGGGGCCGACGTCCTTCGCCGTGGCGAGGAGGCGCTGGACGATCTGGCGGCCGGACATCCGCGGGAAGCGGGAACGGACGAGCGCGACGGCGCCCGAGGCGAGGGCCGTGGCCGCGCTCGCCTCGCCCGGCGCACCGATCGTCCCGTTGCCGCGCACCGACGAGACGCCCGGGCCGGGGGCGGCGGCCATGACGTTGGTGCCGGGGGAGGTGCCGGGCCAGACGCCGGAGCGGTGGTCCACCGCTCCGACCGCGAGGACGCCCGCGCAGTTGGCGGGCCAGCGGAGGTCGTCGTCCCCGGTTCCGCCGCCCGGCCCCGCGACGACGATGGCGTCCTTCCGGACGGCGTACGTCACGTCCTTCTGCAGGGCCGCCGGACAGGCCCCGGGGCCCGCGCGGGAGATGCTGATCACCTTCGCGCCGTGGTCGGCGGCGTAGCGCAGGGCGGGGCCGAGGCCGGTGGCGCCGGCCCGCAGCGGGAGGATCTTGGCCTCGGGGGCGACGCCCACCATCCCGGACCCGCGGCCCTGAGCGGCGATCAGCCCGGCCATGGCCGTGCCGTGGCCCTCGTCGGCGCGTCCCTCGTCGGCGTGGTGGTCGCCGGGGGCGTCCCAGCCCGCGCCGTCTAGGACGACGCCCTGGAGGTCGGGCAGGTGCGCCTCGACGCCGCCGTCGACGACGGCGACGGTGACCCCCTGGCCGCGCGCCGTCGGCCAGACGCCGTCGGTGATGCGCCAGGTGGCGAACCACCACTCCTCGGCGCGGGGCCTGGGCAGCGCCGCGGCGGGCGAGGCGGTGAGCACGAGCAGGAGGAAGGCGGCCGTCGCGGCGGACACCGCCCGCACGCGCGCCGTCGTGTCCCGGCGATGCTCGATGCTCAAACCCCGTCCCGGAAAGGCGTGTTGCGACCCCGTGATTTCGCGGAAAGTCTGGAGCAGCCGGTCCACGGGTGTCCAGCTGTCCTTACGGTTGACCGGCCTTGTCTCGCCAGGTCAGGAGTCGGGTAACTCTCGGTGGAGTTATTCGATCGTTATTCGTCTTTCGCGCCGGCCGGCCGGCTCCGGACGGCGAGGAGGCGGCCGTGGCGGCGGCGCTCGTCGTCGGCCGGCTCGCGCTCCATCCGGGCGATCTCGGTGAAGCCCGCGGCGGCCAGCAGCGCGCCGACGTGGTCGACGGGCAGGCAGTAGGCCGCCGTGACCTTGTGGTCGTACGGCTGGGGTTCGGTCTCCCCGGCGGTGGCGAAGAAGCCGAGCAGCAGGTGCCCGCCGGGGGTGAGGACGCGGTGGAACTCGGCGAAGATCTCCGGCAGCAGCTCGGGCGGGGTGTGGATGACGGAGTACCAGGACAGGACGCCGCCGAACGAGCCGTCCGCCGCGTCCAGCGCGGCGATCGTGCCCTCGCTGAAGGAGATGCCGGGATGCGCGGCGCGGGCGTGGCCGATCATCTCGGGGGACAGGTCGACGCCCGAGGCGTCCCGGCCGAGCCCGCGCAGGTACGCCGTCACGCGGCCCGGACCGCACCCCGCGTCGAGCACCGGCCCGCGGACGGTCTCGGCGAAACCGCTGATCATCGCGCGGTCCAGCGGCGCCAGCCGCCGGGGGTCGCCGAACATCTCGGTGTACAGGGCCGCGATGTCGTCGTAGGCCGTGCGCGTGGTGCGCAGGTGGGGGCGCTCGTCCGTCATAGGGGCGACAGTAGACCGGCCCGGCCGCGGCCCGCGCGTGATCGTCGCTCCGCCGCGGCGCCTCCAGCGGGCCTCGACCGGGGGTGACCCGCGCCGTACTGTCATGGAGGCGGATTTTCCCTCCGGGGGATCACGAGGAGGCGGGCGATGGGCACCAGGGACGACTTCCTCGCGGCGGCGCGCGTGGCGGCGGCGCTGTTACGCGAGCCGGCGGTGGCCGAGGCGTGGGACGGGCCGAGCGCGCTCCCCGAGTTCAGCGTGGGCGGTCTCGCGGGGCACCTGGGCTTCCAGATCGCGGGGCTGGCGGCGCTGCTCGCCGAGCCTCCGGGAGATGAGGAGCCGGTCTCGCTGCTCGACCACTACGGCAGGTCGTCCTGGCTGGGCGCGGGCCCGGACGCCGAGATCAACGTCCGGATCCGCGGCGGGGGCGAGCGGGCCGCGCAGGGCGGACCGGAGGCGCTCGCCGCGCGCGTGGACGCGGCGCTGGCGGAGCTGTCGGCCGGGCTTCCGGCGGCGGCCGAGCGGCCGGTGCCGCTGCGGCTGTGGGGCGCGTGGTCGCTGATGCTCGACGACCTTCTCGTCACCCGGATGCTGGAGCTCGTGGTCCACGCCGACGACCTGGCGGTGAGCGCCGGGGTTCCGGAGCCCGTGTTCCCGGACGAGGCCGTCGCCACGGTGGTCGGGCTGCTGGCGCGGCTCGCGGTGCGCAGGCACGGGCCGGTCGCCGTCGTGCGCGCCCTCAGCCGTGCCGAGCGCGCCCCCGCCACCATCGCCGCCCTCTGACGGTCCGTCCCCCCGGGAAAGGGGGTGGACGAGGCGTCGGCGCTCTGGCACCATGCGGGCATGATCATTGGAAAGGAGCGCGGAACCGGTCTCCGGTGAGCGCGCACGTGCAGCGGGAAGCCGCTGACATCCGCGACGAATGGCTGGGCCCGGCGCTGTCGACGCTGCCCGCCGACCGTCCCGCCGCCGAGGCGGCCATCTCAGGTCTCTACCGGATC
This sequence comes from Actinomadura roseirufa, assembly GCF_900659635.1. Taxonomy (GTDB): domain Bacteria; phylum Actinomycetota; class Actinomycetes; order Streptosporangiales; family Streptosporangiaceae; genus Spirillospora; species Spirillospora roseirufa. The sequence continues at coordinate 7,398 of NZ_CAACVB010000142.1, forward strand.
GCCGGGCTGGGGCCACCCCGTTTCCACTGGGTCTCCTCGCCGCTCATGGCGCTGGAGACCGTCCCGCCGGGGGCGCGGCTGAGACCGCCGCCGCCCGCCGGCCGGGTGAACGAGTGGCCGGTGACGCGGCTGCTCAAGGCGGCGCGCGCGTCGTTGACGCTCGACCTCGACGACCGGGTCAGGAACCGGCACCGGTGCCTGGCGGAGCTGTTCCACACCGATGTCCGGCTCTCGCTCCAGCGTGCCACCGACCGTTCCTTGAGCGTGGTGCTCATGGCCGCGCACGACTCCCGGGTGCGGAGGGACTGGCACGCGGTGCAGTGTCCGTCTTGGGTCGCCTTCTACGACGCCATCCGCCGCTCGGCCGGCGGCGCCTTCACCGCTGAGCAGAACCGGCGGCTCGACCTGTGGGCGACGGTCGTGCGGTCCTGCGGGTGGTGGTGGCCCGGCGAGGACGTGTGCGTGGTGTCCGAGCGTCCCGGCGTCCTGTGCGTCGAGGGCACGGGCGACGGCGGCGAGGTGCGGCTGCACTCCGCGGACGGCCCGGCGGTGCGCTTCGCCGACGGGTGGGAGCTGTACTTCTGGCACGGGACGCGGGTGCCCGGATGGGTGCTCACCGACCCGGACGTGGAGCGCATCGAGCGCGAGGACAACGTCGAGGTGCGGCGGTGCGCGATCGAGCGCATCGGCTGGGGCGACTACATCGAGCGGGCCGGGCTGCGGCTGGTCGCGTCCGCGCCCGACCCCGGCAATCCCGGCACCGAGCTGCGGCTGTACGACATGCGGCGGGAGTCCCGGGTGCTCCTGGCCGTCAACGGGTCGCTCGAACGCGACGGGAGCCGCCGCCGGTACGGGCTGACCGTGCCGGGCTCCCTCGCCGACCCGGTCGCCGCCGCCGGGTGGACCTACGGGTTGTCCGCAGAGCAGTACTCCCTTCTCGCCCGCCGAACTTGAGAGGTGATTCCCATGACCGTGACACTCGCGTCCCTGTCCGAGCGGACGGGCTTGGCCGTGCTCGACCATCTTGAGCGGTCGGTGACCGTCCCCGTCGTCGATGGCGTCCAGGCCCAGGGCGACCTCATCGTGATCCCGCTGGGCCTGCTCGGCGGGACCGTCTACGCCTCGTCCAGGGCCCGGTGGCGGGACGTCCCGCCCGAGGGCGTCGAGCTCCTGCGCGGCGAGGCGGGCGGGAACCCGCACACCCTCGTCGCCGATCCCGGGACGTGCCGGTGGGCGACCGCAGTGGTCGACCCGGTCCACCTGGCGATCGGGATCTTCGAGACCTCGGAGGTCGCCTACCTGCTGCATCCCGAGCACGGCGCGAGCGGCTGCGCGCCGGGCGCGTACGTCGTGCGGCGCCAGCGCGAGCACGAGGCCCGGCGCGGGCCGGGGGGCGTGCGGCTGGTCGCCGACTGAGCGGCCGGACGAGCCGTCCGCGCGACCTCCGATGAAAGTGAAGAAAGCGGCAAACTTCAGCATTTAAGGAGGATTTGGGGCATATCGGGGCTTGGTCTCCTGGGGGGCGGTGGTAGGTCCCCGGACGTGTCGCGGCCCGCCCGGCGAAACCGGTGGGCGGGCCGATGCCGCGCGACGGGAAAGGACCCATGGCAATGGCAGCATCACCGAACTTCCCGGCCCCGACCCGCGACCTGTGCGGGGCCATGCTCGTCCACCGGCGTCTGCTCAACGAGAGCATGACCTACCGAGCGCAACGCGCGCGCATAGAGAACCGGGCCCTCCTCTACGAGACCGGACGGCGCAGCTCGACGCGCAGCGGAGTGGTGACCATCCCTGTCGTCTGCCACGTCGTCCACAATCCGGCCGATCCGAGCCAGAACATCGACGACGCGCAGATCCACAGCCAGATCGACGTCCTCAACAAGGACTACCGGGCCGCCAACTCCGACGTGTCGCAGGTGCCGCGGGTCTGGCAGCCGCTCGTCGCGGACGCGCGGATCGAGTTCCAGCTCGCCGCGCAGGATCCGTTCGGCGCGCAGACGAACGGGATCGTCAGGGTCGAGACCGGCAAAGAGGGCTTCGACACCGACGACGCGGTGAAGTCCGCCAACACGGGCGGCGCCGACCCCTGGCCCAGTGACCAGTACCTCAACATCTGGGTGTGCCGGCTCGGCGGCGGGCTGCTCGGCTACGCGCAGTTCCCCGGCGGACCGCCGCAGACCGACGGGGTGGTCATCTTGAACACGGCGTTCGGGACGACCGGCACGGCGGCCGCGCCGTTCGACGGCGGGCGCACCGCCACGCACGAGATCGGGCACTGGCTCGACCTGTTCCACATCTGGGGCGACGACGATGGGGCCTGCACCAACGACGACCGTGTTGCCGACACGCCGAACCAGGCGGACCACAACGCGGGGAAGCCGACCTTCCCGCACGTGACCTGCGACAACGGCCCGAACGGCGACATGTTCATGAACTACATGGACTACGTCGACGACGCCGCCATGTTCATGTTCTCCAAGGGGCAGGGCGAGCGGATGAACGCGTGCCTGGAGGGGGCGCGCGCCTCCTTCCTCGTCGCGCGCCAGGCCGCCGCCGGACCCGCGCAGCCCGTGGGGGCGGCGCCCTCCGGCACGCCGCGCGCCGCCAACGGCGCCGTGCCGGCGCAGGGCGGCGACGTGGAACGCCTGCTGGCCGACACCGAGCGGCTGACGCAGGCCGTCCTCACCGAGATCCGGGACGCGCTCGGGCTCGTCACCGGCCGGGTGAGCGGATGACGGGCCGCCCGCCGCCGGGGGAGGCCGGGTGAACGGCGAGCCGGCCGACGTCACGGGCACCTGGATCCACGCCTACGAGGAGGACACGCCGACCGAGGCGGTGTACAGGCCGTCCGGCCACCCGTTCCGGCCCGCCCGCAAGGTGCGGAGCGGGCTGGAGTTCCGGCCGGACGGCACGTTCGTCGAGCGCCGCCCCGGGCCCGACGACCGCCTGTACGAGCTCCACGGCCGGTGGGAGAGGCGCGGCGCCGACCGGGTCGGCGTCAGCTATCCGGAGGGCCGCGGCGCGCCGTTCGAGATCACGGTGCTGTCCCGTACCGACGACACGCTCACGATCGCGAAATGACCCGTCCGGGCGGCGCGCCGGGACGGGGGTGAGGGCGTTCCCATGAAGGCGTTCCCATGAAAGCGGTGACCGCACGGGTGGGCCTCGCGGTCCTTCCAGCGGGCGACGACTCGGCCGGGCTCGGCGCGGAACTCGCGCGGGCCGACGCGCCCGGCCTGGACTGGGTCCGGCTGGACGACACCGTCTTCTACTGGGCCGAGGACGGCGCGGGCTGGGACGAGGCCCAGGCCCGCGCCCGCTCGGCCGGCGTCCCGCTGGAGGAACGCCGCGCGCCGGGCACGGCCGCGGACCTGCGCCTGGTGACCCAGGTCGGACGCGTGTTCCAGCAGGAGCACCCGGACGTGCCGGTGCTCGCCGACAAGGGCCGCTACCTGGTGGTGTCGCTGGACGAGGACCACCGCGCCCGCATCCGGCCGCACCCCGGCCTCTGCTACCGGGTGGAGCCGCTTCCGGCGGGCGGGCTCGTCTTCCGGAGCGCGGCCGCCACGCCCCGCGAGCCCGACCCCCGCGTCCAGGCGATGGTGGACGAGGTCTCCGGGGACGCCTACCGCGACGTCCTCACCCGGCTCGTGGGGCTCGGTACCCGGCACTCGCTCGGCCAGGGGTTCCGGGACGCGGCGGAGCTGGCCGGGGAGCGGCTTCGCGAGCTCGGCTACACGGTGTCGGAGGTGCCCATCACCGTTGGTCCGGGACGCTCGGCGAACGTGGTCGCCGAGCGGCTCGCCGCGCACCGCCGCCCGCGCGAGACCGTCCTCGTCACCGCGCACCTGGACTCGATCAACGTGGTGGGCGGTCCGGCGGCGCCCGCGCCCGGCGCGGACGACAACGGCAGCGGCTCGGCGGGCCTGCTGGAGATGGCCCGGGTCCTGGCGAGCGCGGGGGACGCCGAGCACGACCTGCGGCTGATCCTGTTCGGCGGCGAGGAGGAGGGCCTGTTCGGCAGCACGCAGTACGTCGCGTCGCTGCCCCCGGAGGAGCGCGCCGCGATCGGCACGGTCATCAACATGGACATGATCGCCTCGGTGAACACCGCGGCGCCGTCCGTCCTGCTGGAGGGCGGCCAGGTGTCGGCGGGCCTCATCGGCGAGCTGGCCGCGGCGGCGGCGACCTACACCGAGCTCGGTGTGCAGACGTCCCTGCGGCCCTTCAACAGCGACCACGTGCCGTTCATCGACGCCTCGATCCCGGCGGTGCTCACGATCGAGGGCGCGGACGACGCGAACCACCACGTCCACACGGCGAGCGACACGCTCGACACCGTCGACCCGAGCCTGGCCCTGGAGATCGTCCGGATGAACCTGGCGGTGGCGGCCTCGGCCCCGCGCTGAGTCCGGTCAGTCCGTATCTGGCCAATTAATAAGCTAAAGGGGGAAATGGTATCCCGCCGGTCGTGCGGTGGTGCATCCTTTTTGCCCGGTGGATATGACGGCTTTCCGGTGAGCTGTACTTGTGCGGTCATACTGAAAGCCGCGGACTCGACGCGGAGGTGGATGCGGTGCCGATCACCGGTTACGGCGTGCTCAAGGGAACGGTGACGGATCGCCGGGTCGAGACGACGGACACCCCGCACTACCAGATCCGCGTCAGCGCCGCGGGGACCGACTACCGCGTCGCGGTGAACATCCGGTCGCAGACGTCCCCGCCCGACCTGCTCTACCTCGCCGTCGACGACCTCCGGCACCCCGTCACCGCCGCCGCCGACGCGCTCCCGGACGGGTTCAGCCCGCTGGAGAGCCGGCCCGGCGGCGCGGCGCTGGACTTCATCCGCGGCAACCTGTTCGACCCGGCGGCCATGCGCCCCGCCCCGACGACCCTCCCCGGCCCGGACAACGACCTCGGGGAGTTCCTCGACCACTACGTCCAGGCGGTTCAGGCCGACCCCGACGCCCGCCTGTACGTGTTCGGGCAGCGCTGGGGCCCGGAGACCAAGGCCGACAAGATCTTCGGCTTCCGGCCCGGCAACGGCGTCCACGACGTCCACATGAACCAGGGCAACAGCGGCCGCTTCACCGCCGACGACGGTGTCTGGCAGGACGGCGGGCTGCTGATCCGGCTGCCGTCCGCGGGCCGCTGGGTCGGGGTGTTCCTGGCGTTCCAGTCGCAGTCCTGGCACACCGACGACACCACCGGGCACACCATCCCCGGCCCCGGCCCCGGCCCTGGTCCCGGCCCTGGTCCCGAACCCGGCGGGCCGGACAAGCCCGTCCGGATCATCGCGGCCCTGGTCAACCCGGCCGGCCCGGCGCCCGAGCACGAGACCGTCACGCTGCTCAACGCCTCGCCCGACCCGGTCGACCTGGAGGGCTGGGCGATCACCGACCGGCTGAAGAACCGCCAGGCCCTGCACGGGACGATCCCGCCCGGCGCGGCGCTGGCCGTGGCGCTCGCCCCGCCCGTCCAGCTCGGCAACGGCGGTGGGGCGATCACCCTGCTCGACCGGGCCGGCCTCAAGGTCGACGGCGTGGCCTACACCCGCGAGCAGGCCGCCAGGGAAGGCTGGACGCTGACCTTCTGACGCCGGGAGCACGGCGCCGGACGTGGTACGAACCCGGCAATCCTGCAATTCTGCGACATAGTATGAATGGCTGGTTCGGGGTGCCACGGAAACGGCGCTCGCTTCGCCCGTCCGCGCGGTACCCGATGTTCACCGGCCATTCATTGATTGGTTTCGCGGGCCGCGCGGCGGGAACCGGGGGCCGCGCGCAGGTGGATGCGCTCGCCCTGGGGACCGAAGATGTTGAGCACCTCGACCGGCTCGTCCCCGGCGGGGCCGAACCAGTGCGGCAGCCGGGTATCGAACTCGGCGGCCTCCCCGGGCCCCATGATCAGGTCGTGCCCGGAGACGATCAGCCGGATCCGGCCGGACAGCACGTACAGCCACTCGTAGCCCTCGTGCGTGCACGGGTCGGGCGTGTTCTGGTCGGCGGGGATGATCGACTTCCACGCCTGCAGCGGGCCCGGCCGGCGGGTCAGCGGCACGGCCGTGCGGCCGTTGTGCCGGCGGGGCGTGAGCCGGACGCGCGGATCGCCGACCTCCGGCGCGCCGACCAGCTCGTCCAGCGGCACCTGATGCGCCTGGGCGATGGGCAGCAGCAGTTCCAGGCTGGGACGGCGCTGCCCCGCCTCCAGCCGCGACAGCGTGCTCTTGGAGATGCCGGTGGCCTCGGCGAGCGCGGCCAGCGTGACGCCGCGCCGGGTCCGCAGGCGCCTGAGCCGGGGACCGACCGCGGCCAGCGTGCCGGCGATCTCGGGCGTGTGCTCCATGTCGCCCATTCCACCCCGCGTTTCCCGGAAATGGCAACGGAAGTTGTCGATCCGCCGGACGGGAGGCAGCCTCGGAGGTGGAGGTGATCGGACATGGACGCACGGTCCTACGACGTCGTGGTGGTCGGCGCGGGGGCGGCCGGGCTGAACGCCGCGCTGCTCCTCGGCCGGGCGCGCCGCCGGGTGGCGGTGGTGGACGCGGGCGCCCCGCGCAACGCGCCCGCGGCGCACATGCGGGGGTTCCTGACCCGGGACGGGATGTCTCCGGCGGCGCTGCTGGAAGTGGGCCGGGCCGAGGTCGCCGGGTACGGGGTGACCCTGATCGAGGGACGGGTGGAGGAGGCCGAGCCGGGCTTCCGCGTCCGGCTCGCCGGGGGCCCGGTCCTGGAGGCCCGCCGGATCCTCGTGGCGACCGGGCTGCGCGACGAACTCCCGGATATCCCCGGGGTGCGCGAGCGATGGGGGAAGGACCTCCTGCACTGTCCGTACTGCCACGGCTGGGAGGTCCGCGACGAGCCTCTCGGAGTCCTCGGCACCCACCCGAACGCGGTGGACCAGGGCCTGCTGGTCAGGAGCCTGTCGGACGACGTGGTCTTCTTCCCGCACACCGCGGAGGTGGCCGCAGGCGACCGCGAGCGGCTCGCCGCCCGCGGGATCCGCGTGGTGGACGGCGAGGTCAAGCGGCTGGTCGTCGTCGGGGACCGGCTTCACGGCGTCGAACTGGTGCGGGGCGGCACGGTGCCCCGGGCGGCCGTGTTCCTCGTCCCGCGCATGGTGCCGCGGGACGCGGTGCTGAGGGCGCTCGGCTGCGAGACGCGGGACGGCTGGGTCGTCACCGGTCCCGACGGCCGCACCAGCGTGCCCGGCGTCCACGCGGCGGGCAACGTCGCCGACCCGCGCGCGAAGGTCGTCACCGCCGCCGGCATGGGCGCGGCGGCCGCCATGTCCCTGAACAACGACCTGGTCCAAGAAGACACGGCCCGAGCACTGGCCGTCGCCGCCGCCTTCTCGGCCCGGGCGGAGGCGGAGAACGCCAGAGCCCAGCAAGGCGACACGGCACACGGCCTCTGAATCCACTCACACGAGCCGTCGCACCGAGAACGGTCAGGCGGGCGAGCCCACCTGGGCCGGGCCCGGATCGGACACGGGAAGATGGATCCCGACCAGGCAGGTGTCGTCGTCGGTGTCGGCGTTGCTGTGGGTGAGCAGGTGGTCGAGCTTGGTCTCCAGGTCGGCGACGGGCTCGCGCGCGGTCGCCATGAGCCGGTCGAGGGCCTCGTGCATCGACCCGTCCCTGCGCTCGACGAGCCCGTCGGTGTACAGCAGCAGCACGTCGCCGGGCTCCAGTTCGAGGACGCCCTCCTCGTAGTCGCCCTCTTCCAGCGCGCCGAGCATCGTCCCGCGGACCATCGGCAGCGTGGACGCCTCGTCCCCGCGGACCAGCACCGGCGGCAGGTGCCCGGCCCGCGCCCACCGCAGCGTCCGGTCGGCCGGGTCGTACAGGCCGCACAGCGCGGTCGCGGTGACCGCGTCGGTGAGGTGGTCGGCGACGATGGTGAGCCAGCCGAGCAGCTGCGCCGGGCCCGCGCCGGTGGCGGCGAGACCGCGCAGCGCGTTGCGCAGCACGACCATGCCGGTGGCGGCGCCGATGCCGTGCCCGGCGACGTCCCCGACGCACAGCAGCACCCGGCCGGACGGCAGGACGACCGCGTCGTACCAGTCGCCGCCGACCATGTGGCCGTGCTCGGCGGGGCGGTACCGGACGGCCACCCGCAGCCCGGAGGCGTCGATCGGGCCGCGCGTGGGCGGCATGATGGCCCGCTGCAGCTGGAGGGTGAGCCGGTTCCGCTCGGCGGACTGCTGCTCGGTGTGCGCGAGCTGGGCGCGGGTGGCGGCCAGCGCCACCTCCGTCCAGTGCTGGGCGGAGATGTCCTGGTAGGCGCCGCGCACCGCGAGCAGGTGCCCGCCGCCGTCCAGGACGGGCTCGGCGACGATCCGCAGGTGCCGTATCACGCCGTCCGGACGCTGGAGCCGGAACGCCGTCGAGGCGGGCTGCCGGTGGTGCAGCAGCGTGCGCAGGAAACGGCCGAGGTCGGGCTCGTCGTCGGGGTGGGCGTGGCCGGGCAGCGCGGCCAGCCGCAGCGGCGGCGCCGACGGCGGCAGCCCGCAGAGCGCGAACAGCTGGCTGTGCCAGGTCACTTCGCCGGTGACGAGGTTCTCCTCGAAGCCGCCGATGCGGCCGAGCCGCTGGGCGTGCTGCAGCAGGCCGGCCAGCCGCGCCGCCTCGTCCTCCACCCGGCAGATGAGCAGCACGCCGACGCCGTGGCGGCTGATGCTGACGTCGGCGGTGGTGGTCAGCGGCACCTGGTCCACCATCGAGTTGAGCGTCGTGCGCGCGGCGCGGAACGGCTCGCCGGTGGCGTAGACCCGTTCGATCTTCTCCAGCAGCCCGTCCTGCCCGGCGGCCAGCGGGTAGGCCTCCAGCAGCAGCATCCCGGTGACCGCGCCGCGGGGCCGGCCGGCGAGGTCGACGAAGTGGTCGTTGACGTAGTGGATGCGGAAGTCGGAGAGGGCGCCGTCCGCGCCCATGTGCGGGACCAGCACGCAGGCGGGGTCGTGCAGCCCGCCGGCCAGGTCGACCAGCTCGGCGGGCCCGCGGCCGGCGCCGGGCGGGCCCGTCTCCGGGCGCTCATCCAGCGTCCGCGCGCACAGCTCGGCCAGCGCGTCGATCTGCCGCTCGATCCGCGGCGAGCGCTCCAGCGGGACGCCGGGCCAGCAGATCTCCAGGACGCCGATGATCCGGCCGCCCGTCCCGGCGGGGACGACGACGCGTCCGCCCGCGGGCAGGTCACGGTGCCCGATGGACGGCAGGCCCGCCCGGTGGAGCGAGCCCAGCCACACCGTCCGCCGCTCGACGAGGGCGGTCCGGGCGGGCGTCGCGACGCCCGGCGGGACGTACCGCCAGCGCGCGGGCTCGGCCGGGCCGAATCCCGCCGCGCCCGCCAGGGTGAGCGAGGAGTCGGAGTCCGCCGCCCAGACGGCCACCGCGACGGCGCCGAGCGGCCGTCCGGGCTGTCCGGACGGCGGTCCCGGCGGCGGTCCGGCCTGCTGGCCGGGCTGCTGCTCGTCCTGGGGACGCGGGCGGCCCTCGTCCTCCGGCAACGGCCACTGCGGTCCCTGCGTGCCGTCATTCTCGGTCATCGTCGGGCTCCTTCAGCGCCGTCGTCCCGGGGCCCCTCAGCACCCGGGAAGCCGGGAGACGCGCGGCGCATAACGCGGTCTCCCAGCCCTTGTCACCGATTTCCCCACGTGGTGGTCTTGCCACGCGTGGGCGTTCTGGCCAACAGCCTGCCCCGATAGCCGGTGGAATCGCAAATCACCACCCCTGGTAGACGCCGGACGCGCCCGGACCGTTCGAATCCCGGCGGCGCCGATCGCGGACGCCCAGGTCAGAGGTACTCGCCGGCCGGATGCGGCCGATAGGGGGCCTCCAGCCGGGCGATCTCCTTGTCGTCGAGGACGAGCTCCGCGGCCGCGATCGCGTCCTCGACATGCGCGAGCTTCGTCGCGCCGACGATGGGCGCGGTCACCCCGGGCCGCGCGAGCAGCCAGGCGAGGGCGACCTGAGCGGCCGGGACGCCCCGCTCGGCCGCGACCTGCCGGACGACGTCGACCACGTCGAAGTCGTCGTCGTTGTAGAGGCTCTCGGCGAAGGCGTCGTTGTTGGCCCGGAGAGTGTTGCGTCCGCCACCCCGCTCGCGGCTGCCCGCCAGCAGCCCGCGCGCCAGAGGGCTCCAGGGAATGCACCCGACTCCCTGGTCGAGGCAGAGCGGGATCATCTCCCGCTCCTCCTCGCGGTACACCAGGTTGTAGTGGTTCTGCATGGAGACGAACTTCGTCCAGCCGCGCATCTCCGCGACGTGCTGCGCCTTGGCGAACTGCCATGCGTACATGCTGGACGCGCCGATGTACCGGGCCTTGCCGGCCTTCACGATGTCGTGCAGGGCCTCCATCGTCTCTTCGATGGGCGTCTCATAGTCCCAGCGGTGGATCTGGTAGAGGTCGACGTGGTCAACACCGAGCCTGCGCAGGGACGCGTCTATGGCGGCCATCACGTGCTTGCGTGACAGCCCCTTGTCGTTCGCACCGGCTCCCATCGGGTGGAAGACCTTCGTGGCCAGGACGTAGTCGTCCCTCTGCTGGAACAGGCGCGACAACAGCCGGCCCGTGATCTCCTCGCTCACACCGCCCGAGTACATGTCGGCGGTGTCGAAGAACGTCACGCCGCCCTCGATCGCCCGCCGGACGAGGGGTTCCGCCCCTTCCTCGTCCAGGGTCCACGCCCGCTGCCTGCCGTCGCCGTAGCTCATCATGCCGAGGCAGATCCGCGAGACCTTCATGCCCGTCGTCCCGAGCCGCACCTGGTCCATCTCCGCTCCCCTTTCCTCGCCGCTTATAGTGACGCATCCACCCCCGAAGATCACCCGCCCGATACATCGTTCCACCACCGCTCGCAGGAGGACGCGTGCCCGAGGTCCTGGTCATCTGCGGCCCCGGAGGGGTCGGCAAGTCCTCGACGGCCTTCGAGGCGGCGCACCGGCTCGCGGACCTGGACGTGCCGCACGCGCTGATCGACTCCGACGAGCTGGACCGCGTGCACCCCTGGCCGCCGCCCGGCATGGACGCCGCCGAGCTGTCCCGCCGCAACCTGGCGGCCCTGTGGTCCACCTTCGCCGAGGCCGGGCACACCAGGCTGCTCGTCACGGGGGTGTTCGCCGACCTCGCGGCGGACCTGCGGTGGGTGGCCGAGGCCGTTCCGGACGCCGAGATCACGACCGTCCGCCTCGTCGCGGACGAGGCGACGCTGCGGGACCGGATCGAGCGGCGGGAGATCGGCTCGGCCGCCGAGGCCCAGCTGCGCCGAACCCTCGACCAACTCGCCCAGATGCAAGCCGCCGACCCCCCGACCGTGCACCGCATCAACACCGCCGGCAGGACGGTCACCGAAGTCGCCGCACAGATCATCGACCACTGGGTACAGGACCGCCCCTAACTCCCGGGGCCCTAGCCCGGTCGCCGAGCCATGCCTCCGAGTAGTCCTCAGCCATCACGCGAGCGCGCGCCCTGACCGGCGGGGGCGACGCCGAAGGCGAGCCCCCGCCGGGAAGATCGCGAAGCGATTCGCGCTCGCACAAGAACGGTCACGGTCCGAGCCGCTAGGCGAGGACCGTGGGCCGGGCTTGCAATCAACTCAGCCGAAGATGTAGCACTCCGTCTCGGCGCGGCGTTGGGTCATTCCCTGCTGGACCATCGAGGTCGCACATGCGCGTTGCTTCTGGTTGAGCTGGACCTCGCCGCACACCGTCCTGCTGGAGTAGGTGCGGCAGTCCTGGCGGCCCGTCCGGTCGGTGCGGGACGGCTGGGAGGCGGCGGCGCTGCCCACCGCCCCGATCCCGGCGATCATGACGAGCACCATGGCGGTGATGACCCTCTTCATATGGTTTCTCCCCCAACGTGCAGATTAGCCAGCGAGGGGTCCATCCCCGGGCACGCCCCCGCAAAACCGCACCAAACGTCAAGAAAACCGGTGTATGCCCAGGTAAAGCGGGTCAGGTGGAGACGGGCTCCACGGGACGGCGGGTGGAGATCCGGTGGTCGGCCAGCCGCAGGATCTCGTCCGCGTCGTGCACGGGCGGGTAGATCCACTCCTCGTTGACCGCGCGCTTGCGGGCCTTGGCCACCGCCCCGGTGCTCTGGACGGCGCGTTCGAACCCGGAGGTGAAGACCGCCCCGGCCGCGCCGAGGTCCAGGCAGGTGACATAGGGATCGGGCGTGAAGGGCACCGGATCCACCCCGAGGAGGTCGGCGGCCGCGTTGTGCCCGGCGTGGCGGCCGAGGGGGGTCGCGTGCTGGCAGCTCGGCATCGTGACGTGGCCGGCCTCGACGGGTGCGGCGGCGGTGTCGCCCGCCGCGTAGACGCCGGGGACTCCGGGGACGCGCAGGAAGCGGTCGGTGACCAGGCGCCCGATCCCGTCCCGCTCGCCGGGCACGTCGCGGGTGAGCGGGCTGGCCTGGACCCCGGCCGTCCACACGACGGTGCGAGCCGGGACGACGGTGCCGTCGGCGAGGACGGCGCCCTCCGGCGTGACCTCGGCCACGGACGCGCCGAGGCGGCGCTCGACGCCCAGCTCGTCCAGGGCGGCCGTGATGACGGGGCGGGGCCCCGGGCCCAGCTCCGGTCCCACGGCCCCGTCACGCTCCACCAGGACGACGCGGACCCCGTCCGCGGCCCCCTCCGGCGCGGCGAGCGCGCGCAGCCGCCCCACCAGCTCGGTGGCGATCTCCAGCCCGGTGAAGCCCGCTCCGGCGACCACCGCGGTGAACCGCCCCTCGCCCGGCGGCAGCGCGTGCAGGTGCTCCTCCAGCTTCGTGGCGGCCTCGATCGTGTCGACGTTGTGGAGATGCTCGGCCCCCGGCAGCCGCGGCGGCACCAGCGCGCTGCCGGTGGCCACGATCAGCCGGCGGTAGGTCCGCTCGGCGACGCCCCCGTCGCGTCCCCGCACGGTGACGGTGCCCGTCCGGGTGTCGACGGCCGTCGCGACGCCCGGCACCCGCTCGACGCCGATGGGACCCAGAACATGGTCCAGGGGGACGCGCATGGCCGCGGGATCGGCCTGGTAGAGACGCGGCCGGATCACGAGGTCGTCGCCCGCGGCGACGACCGTGACCCGCAGGTCCGCGCCCTCCCGGCGCACCAGCCGCGTGGCCGCCGCGGCGCTCCAGACGGCGGCGAACCCGCCGCCCAGGATCAGGACGTCCGACATCAGGGGGTTCCTCTCAGCTGAACACGAAGGAGCTTCTCGGGATTGCGGACGAAGTCGACGGTGGTGATCCGGCCGTGCGCGAGCGTCACCGTCATGACGCTCTCGACGCGCTCGCCGTCCGTCCACAGCAGGCCGGGACGGCCGTTGACCGTGGCGGGCACGAGCGGCCGCTCACCGGCGAGATGACGTGCCACGCCCACGACGTACCGGGCGACCCGGTCGGCGCCGTGGACGGGCCGGCGCGCGGCCCGCACCCGGCCGCCGCCGTCGCTGCGCAGCACGACGCCCGGGTCGAGGAGCCCCAGCAGGGCCCCCACGTCGCCGGTCCGGCAGGCCGCGGTGAACGCCGCGAGGACGCGGCGCTGCTCCTCCGGCGCC
>NZ_CAACVB010000143.1 GCF_900659635.1 Actinomadura roseirufa
CGCGACGGCACGGACCGCCGGGACCGCGCGGACCTCGAGACCGGGGGAGCGGGCCCCGCGGGCGGGGAGCCCGCCGACCCGGGCGCCGGCGGCGCGGGCGGCGCCGGACCGGAGCCGGGGGGGACGGCGCGTCCCAATGACGTCCACGAGCCCTCCAGGTACACCGACACCGGCCGCGACGAGGCCGGGCGGGACCCGGCCGCGGAGGACGCCTCCGGGGCTCCGGAGGACGCTCAGCCCGCGCAGGCGGCACCGGGCACCCGCCGCAGCGGCCCCTGGCGCCGTCCCGGCCCGCAGCAGTTCCCCCAGCCGAGCCCGGGGGCGAAGGGGCTGCGCCGCGAGGGCGGGTCCTTCACGGCCGACATCAAGGCGCTGCCGAGCCGGATGAGCGTGCGGCTGCGGCTGACGCTGCTGTACGGGCTGCTGTTCTTCATGGCCGGGGCGCTGCTGCTGTTCGTGATGTCGGTGCTGATGGCCAACATCCTCGGCAACGTCAAGATCATCGTGCCGGGGCTGTCGGAGGCCGAGGCGGCCGAGTTCCACCGGCTGTTCGTCGAGCAGACGATGAAGCAGCTGGTGGGGCGGTCGCTCGTCGCGCTCGGCGGGGTCGGGGTCATCACGCTGGTCCTCGGCTACTTCGTCGCCGACCGCGCGCTCAGCCCGCTGCAGCGGGTGACGGCGACGGCCCGCCGGCTGTCGGAGAGCACCCTGCACGAGCGGATCGCGCTGGAGGGCCCCGAGGACGAGATCAAGGAGCTGGCCGACACCTTCGACGCGATGCTGGAGCGGCTCGGCCAGGCGTTCGACTCCCAGCGCCGGTTCGTCGCGAACGCCTCGCACGAGCTGCGCACCCCCCTGGCGATCAACCGGACGCTGCTGGAGGTGGCGCTTGGCGACCCCGAGGTGTCGGACGACCTGCGCGCGGTGGGCCGGACGCTGCTGGCGACCAACGCCCGGCACGAACGGCTCATCGAGGGCCTGCTGCTGCTCGCCCGCAGCGAGCGGGAGCTGACCGCCCGCACGGCGGTGGACCTGGCGGAGGTGGCGGCGGCGGTGCTGGAGCAGTCCGCCCGCCGCGACCACGACAACGACGTCGCCGTCCATCCGGAGCTGACGTCGGGAACGGCGCACGGAGACCCGGTGCTGCTGGAGCACCTGGTGTCCAACCTGGTCGAGAACGCGATCAAGCACAACGCGGACGGCGGGGAGCTGTGGATCCGCACCGGGATCCTGGAGGGCTGGGCGACGGTGCAGGTCGAGAACACCGGTCCCGTGGTGCCCGCCTACGAGGTGGAGCGGCTGTTCGAGCCGTTCCGGCGGCTGAACGCCGACCGGGTCGAGTCCGCCAAGGGCGCGGGCCTCGGCCTGTCGATCGTCCGCTCGGTGGTGCTGGCGCACCGCGGCGCCGTGTACGCCGACCCGCGTCCGGGCGGCGGTCTGATCGTCACCGTCCGGCTGCCGCCCGGCTGACCCGATCCGAACCGGCGCCGGGGGGCGGGCCCGCGGGCCCGCCCCCCCGGGTCACTTGAGCGCGGCGGTCGCGAGCGTCGGGTCGCCGTCGTAGTCGATCTTCAGGTCCACGTACCTGTCGCTGACGAGCACCGCCCGGCCGTCGAAGACCAGGGGGATCAGCGCCATGTCGTCCAGCGCCACTTTCTCGGCCTCCTTGTAATAGCGGGTGCGAGCGTCGGCGGAGGTGTTGCGCAGAGCGCTGGAGATGAGCGTGTCGAACCGGGTGTTCCGCCACCCGGAGAGGTTGTAGTACTGGTTCTTGTCGGTGGCGACGAGGGTGCTGCCGAGCAGCGGCCAGAGCATCGTGTACGGGTCGGGGTAGTCGGGGCCCCACGAGAACAGGGCCAGCCCGGACGCGTCGCCCGCGACGAGTGACTTGCGGAAGCCGGTGAAGTCGGAGAGCGGGGAGTGCCTCACCTCGATCTTCCATCCCAGCACCGACTCCAGCTGGGCCTGCACCAGCGGCGCGAGACGCTGGCCGCTGACCGTGTCCTGCAGGTACAGCCGCACGGTCGTGCCGGGCGGCAGGCCGGCGCGACCCGCGAGCTCCTTGGCCTTGACGGGGTCGGGCACGTCGCACGACGGGCACTGGCCGGTCCGCCCGAAGCCGGGCAGCGCCATCGGCACCACGCCGCGGGCCGGGGGCTGGACGCCGCCCAGCGCGGTGCTGATCTTGCCGCGGTCGAGGGCGTAGGAGACCGCCAGCCGTGCCTCCTTGGTGCGCATCGGCCCCCGCGCGGTGATCGGGACGAGCATCCGCGTGAACGGCGTCGACCCCGTGACGAGGCTGTTCTTCGGGGCGGTGGCGAGGTCGCCGGGGCCGAGGTGGGCCCAGTCGGTCCCACCGGCGGTGAAGGAGGCGCGTCCCTGGGCCGTGTCCGAGCCGAGCTGGACGGTCACCGAGTCGAGCTTGGTCCTGCCGAAGGCCCAGGTCTCGTTGCGCACGAGCATCGCGGACTTGTCCTTCACGTACTGCTGCAACCGGAACGGCCCGTTGCCGACGGGGGCGAGGTTGTAGACCTTGTTGTCGGCCTTCCCCGCGGTCACGGGGACCGGGGCGAAGACGGGGTCCGACAGCCGCGTCGCGAACTCGCAGTGGGGCGAGGTGAGGGCGACGTCGAGGGCGGAGCCGGACGTCTTCACGCCCGACAGCTCGGCGGCCTTGCCGGTGGCGACGTCCGGGTAGCCCTTGACGTCGGACAGCAGCAGCGGCCCGGAGCCGTCCGGGGACGCGGCGGAGCGGGCCCAGCCGCGGGCGAACGCCGCCGCGTCGACCGGGTCGCCGTTGCTGAACCGCGTGCCCTCCCGGAGGGTGATGTGCCAGTTCTCGCACGTCGTGTCCGGGGTGATGCCGATCGCGAGACGGTTGCGGGCGACGCCGTCGGCGCCCAGCTCGGTGAGCCCGGTGAACAGCTGCTTGGCCAGGAAATGGCCGGTGCCGGTGAGCGAGTGCGAGGGGTCGATCTCCCCGCCGGGGCTGGTGACCTCCGCGCTCGTCATCCGCAGCGTGCCGCCGACCCGTCCCGTGGGCGGGTCGGGGTCGTGGCGGGTCGCCCGGACGGCGACCACGGTGCCCACCACGATCAGCACGGCCAGGGCCGATCCGCCGACCCCGGCCAGCACGCGCCTGCCGCGCTTCCCCCTCCGGCGGCTCGGCGGCGTTTCGGTGAGCTCGACGACCGGCGCGGTCGCGTGCCCTGCGGGCCACCCCGGGCCCTCTGCCCGCTGTGCCCACGGCGTGAGGGGCGGAGCAGACGCGAGGGGACCCGCGGGGGTGTGCCCGGCGGGGGGAGGGCCGGGCACCGGCATGGCGGCCGGCGGTTGCGGGAACGCCTGCGGGACGTAGGGCGGCGGGGCCAGGGCGTGCGGGCGGGCGCCCGTCCGTCCGGGGTCGGCGGCGGCCTCCGCGCCCTGGGTGAGCATCTCGGCGTCCTCGGGCTCGCCCGCGCCGCCCGCGGCGGGCAGGCTCCCGGCGAGCCGCAGCAGGTGCGCCAGGACCTGCTGGGAGGCGGGACGCAGCAGCGGGTCCTTGCTGAGGCAGCTCGCGACGAGGCCGCGCAGCGGCTCGGTGAGCGCCCCGAGGTCCGGCGGCAGGTTGAGGATGCGGTGCATGACCGCGGGGATGGAGTCCTGCCCGAACGCGGGCCGGACGGTGGCGGCGTAGACCATCGTCGCGCCCCACGCCCACACGTCGGCGGCCGGCCCGACCGGCGCGCCCGAGATCTGCTCGGGCGCCATGTAGGCGGGCGTGCCGATCGCCGTGCTCGACAGCGTGCCGGTGGCGTCCAGCGCCCGCGCGATCCCGAAGTCGATCACACGCGGGCCGTCCGGCGCGAGCAGCACGTTCGCGGGCTTGAAGTCGCGGTGCACGACCCCGGCGTGATGGATCGCGGCCAGCGCCGTCATCGTGCCGATCGCGACGCGGTCGAGGTCGGCGCCGCGCCGCGGCCCCTCGGCCGCGAGCACCGCCGACAGCGACGGGCCGTCGATGTACTCGCTGACGATGTAGGGGCGGTCGCCCTCGACGTCGGAGTCCAGGACGCGGGCCGTGCAGAACGGCGAGACCCGCTTGGCCACCGCCACCTCGGCGGCGAAGCGGGACCGGGCCTTCGGGTCGCCGCTGAAGCGCGCGTGCAGCAGCTTCACCGCGACGTGGTGGCCGGGCTCGTCCTCGCCGAGGTACACCGCCCCCTGCCCGCCCTCACCGAGCAGTCCGGTCAGCCGGTAGGGCCCGAGATGGGCCGGATCACCCGCCCGTAGAGGGGCGATCTCTGCCATCTGGGTCCTTCCGGAGGGGGAGGGGACGGTGTGCTCTTGTCGCTCGCTACTGCTTGGTCACGTACCCGGACGCGGAGGCGACGGCGTCCGACTGGTTCTGCCGCCACTCCCACCTCATGGTCAGGCCGGTGGACGAGGGGGTGAACGTGATGTACCCCGGCGCGCACTGCGAGGTGGACATCCCGGCCATCGGCGTCTCCCGGTACTGGAGCTTGCCGCTGCCGTCGTCGCCCGACAGCAGCGAGAGCCGGGTGTAGCAGGTCGGCGAGCTGGTGTAGGTGTAGCGCGCGGTGCCGAACGTCCGGATCACCGAGAACAGCACCTGGAAGCTCGACCGGCCGGCGGGGGCGCCCGGCTGCAGGCCCGTGCCCCTGTAGTTGCCGAGGATCCCGCCGGTGGTGGCCGGGCTCGGCGTGCTCGGGGTGTAGGTGTAGCTGTAGGTCGGCCTCGGCAGCGGGTCCTCGGGGTCGTCCTTGGACGCCACCACCGCGATGATCACGATGACGATGATCACGATCAGCGCGAGCACGCCGCAGCCGATCGCGATGATCGGCCCGGCGGAGCTGGACGAGCGCGGCGGCGGCCCGTAGACCGGCGGGACGGGCCCGCCGACCGGACCCGGCGGCCGCGGCGGCGGGGGCGGCCCCGCGTTCGGCATGCCGGGCCCCTGGTACATCGGCATCGGCGGCGGGGTGATCGGCTGGGGCGGCGGGGTCGCCGGGCCCGGCATGCCGGCCTGGTGCATCGGCATCGGCGGGGGCGTGATCTGCTGCGGCGGCGGCGTGTGCTGCGGCGGCGGTGTGTACTGGGGCCGCGGCGGCGGGTTGTGCCGTGCCGGCGGGACCTGCGGCGGCGCCGGGAGCTGCGCGGCGATCCGGGTGCCCTGGTTGAGCAGGTCCTCCTGGCCCGCCCCCGGGTTCGCGGGCGCGGCGCCCACGTGCCCGAGCAGGTTCAGCAGCAGCTGGGCGGCCGGGGGCCGCAGCCCCGCGTCCTTGGACAGGCAGCGCCCGACCAGGTCGCGCACCGGGCCCGCGGGCAGCGCCGACAGGTCCGGCTCCTCGTTGAGGATCCGGTTGATGATCACCGGGAGGGTGTCGCCCTCGAACGGCGACTGGCCGGTGGCCGCGAACACCATGGTCGCGCCCCAGGCGAAGATGTCCACCGCCGGGGTGAGCGGCGCCCCGGTGAGCTGCTCGGGCGCCAGGTACCCGGGGGTACCGACGACCATGCCCGTCGCGGTGACCGCGCTCTCCTGGGAGTTGACCGTCCGGGCGATGCCGAAGTCGACGACGCGCGGCCCGTCCGAGGCCAGCATGACGTTGTTCGGCTTGAAGTCGCGGTGCACGATCCCGGCCTCGTGGATCGCCGCGAGGGCCGTCACCGTGCCGATCGCCAGCCGCTCCAGCTCCGCGGCGCCCAGCGGCCCGTTGTGCGCGACCACGTCGTGCAGGGACGGGCCGTCGATGAACTCGCTGACGACGTACGGCTGGTCGCCGTGGACGTCCGCCTCGATCACGCGGGCCGTACAGAACGGCTCCACCCGCTGGGCCGCGGACACCTCGCGGGTGAAGCGGGCACGGGCGGCCGGGTCGCCGGCCATCTGGGCGTGCAGCAGCTTGACGGCGACGTACTCCCCGCCCGGCGCCCTGCCCAGGAAGACCGCTCCCTGCCCCCCGGCCCCGAGCCGCCCGACGACCTCGTACTGTCCCAGTGCCCTAGGATCGCCCGGCTCCAGCGGAGCGGCATCCGGCATCTGACCCTCCAGTGACCCGCAGTGATGTACCGCGACATTGCGCGCCGGACCCCCTGGAGACGCCGTGTCCGGCCTTCGCCGGGACGTTCGCCGAGGAGGGCCCGCCCCCCAACCTCAGGCGGGCACGATATCGCGTTAGTTCAGACGTTTCACCGAACCGTCTGGTTCAGCGGCCGACCAGCCGGTTCGGCGGGGCCCGCCCGTGGCGGCCGGGTCGGCGCGCGCGACGCGGCCGGGACCGATATGATCCCCGCCGCCGCCGGATCCCCGGCGGCGACCCGGCTGGTGATCAGTGCCGTTGATCAGTGCCGGGCCGTCCGGGCGGGCGTGTGACCGAAGACACAGCGCAAGGGAATGGCCGCGGGTGATCGGTGTCACTCGTGGGAACGGTCGCGCCTTGTGTGTCGCAGGTCACCAACCGTGACAGAATTTCCCGCCCGGATCGGGCACAAGAACGGCCCCCCGTGCGTTAGATCCGCGCGACGGGGCGCATAAAGCACTGAGGGGGATGGAGATAGAAGATGGCGACCGACTACGACAGCCCACGCAAGACAGACGACGACCTGAACGAGGACAGCCTCCAGGAGCTCCAGGCCCGGCGCGCCGACAAGGCCGCGAGCATCATCGACGAGGACCTCGACGCCGGTGAGGTCGCCGAGCTGCCCGGCGCCGACCTGTCGAACGAGGAGCTCACCTTCCGGGTGGTTCCGCGGCAGGCCGACGAGTTCACCTGCACGCGCTGCTTCCTGGTGCACCACCGCAGCCAGCTGGCCACCGAGAAGAACGGCCAGCCGATCTGCCGCGAGTGCGCCGCCTGACCGGGAGCGGCCGGTGACTGGAGAACTCGAACGACGCGACGGGCAGGTGGAGCCGGCGGGCGACGGCGGCTCCACGGAGATCGGCGAGCTGGTCGGCCGGCTCGCCGGTGACGACGGGATGGACCGCGCGACCCGCGGCCGCCTCCTCGGGCGCCTGGCCGGGCTGCTCGGCCAGAGCGCGCGCAAGGTGGGCGCCGCGGGCGTCGGACGCGGGCGCTGGCTCGCCGACCTGCTCGCCGAGGCGGCCCCGCACATCCCGATCCGCGACCTGGAGACGCTGCGCCGCCACCATCGCGGGCTGGAGGGCGAGGCGCTCGCCGACAACCTCGTCCGGGTGGCCGGGAACGCCACGACCGCCGTCGGCGCCGCCGGCGGCGCGCTCGCCGCGGTCGAGTTCGCCGCCCCTCCGCTGCTGCTCACGGCCCCGGCCCAGCTCGCCGCCGAGACCCTCGTGGTCGCGGCGATCGAGGTCAAGATGATCGCCGAGCTGTACGAGGTGTACGGCGTTCGCGTCGAGGGCGGCGGCACCGTCCGGGGCGCGGCGTTCACCACCTCGTGGGCGCGCCGGCGCGGCATCAACCCCCTGAAGGACGAGTCGCTGGCCAGCGCGCTCGGCGGCGCAGCCAAGGCGGCGCTGCGCAAGCGCATGCTCCGCACCTTCGGGCGCCACATGAGCACGATGGGCCCGTTCCTGACCGGCGCGGCCGCCGGCGCCGCGCTCAACCGGGCGGCGACCAGGGCCCTCGCCGCCCGGGTTCGCAACGATCTCCGCGGCATCGCCGGGACCCCGCCCCCGCTTCCCGGCGATCATCCCCATCTGAAACCCGTGGAGTGACCGCCCCGGCCCGGTGCCCGGCGCGAGCCCCGCACCGGCACGGCCGGGGACGGAACCTGATCGACCGGGCGGCTCACCCCCTGGCCGCCCGCCGCGTGAACGCGCCGTGGCCGGTCCCTCTCCCGAGGGACCGGCCACGGTACGCGTGTGCCCGCGAAGGAGCACCGGACCTCCCGCATCGGGACGCCCCGGTCAGACCTCCACCTTCAGGTGCGAGGGCAGCTCGCCGGTGCCCTTGGCCCACTGCCGGGCGGCGGCACGGGTGGCCAGCAGGCGCGCGAGCTCCATGCCGACGCCCATCACCACGGCCCAGCCGATCGCCTCGGACAGCGCCACGTCGGGGGACTCGGGGTTGGTCGGCGGCTCCTTGCCGGTGCTCTTCTTCCAGGCCAGCGTGATCGCCTTCTTCGCGACGAAGCCGCCCGCGAAGGCGGCGGCGCCGGCCATCACGCGATAGCCGATGTCGCCCTTGTCCGCCATGATCGTCCTCCACTCGTCTGGTCACGTCCGACGCTACCGGAACGGCACGGGCCCGGCGCCGAGCGGCCTGTGAGGCGGTCCGATGTCAATACCATTGGCACATGACGGAACAGCCGCGTACGCCGAACGTCCCTGCCAAGCCCTCCCTGGACGGCCTGGAGGACAAGTGGGTACGCGCCTGGGACGAGGCCGGCGTCTACCGCTTCGACCGCACGCGGCCGCGCGGCGAGGTCTTCTCTATCGACACACCGCCGCCCACCGTGAGCGGTTCGCTCCACGTCGGTCACGTCTTCTCCTACACCCACACCGACACCGTCGCCCGGTTCCATCGCATGTGCGGTCGGGCCGTCTTCTACCCCATGGGCTGGGACGATAACGGCCTTCCCACCGAGCGCCGCGTCCAGAACCACTTCGGGGTGCGGTGCGACCCCTCGCTGCCGTACGACCCGTCGTTCGAGCCGCCGGCCGAGCCCGACCCCAAACGCCAGGTCCCGGTGTCGCGCCGCACCTTCATCGAGCTGTGCGAGCGGCTCACCGAGGTCGACGAGAAGGCGTTCGAGGAGATGTGGCGCCGCGTCGGCCTGTCGGTGGACTGGGACCACCTCTACACGACGATCGGCGAGCGGTCCCGGACGGCCTCGCAGCGGGCGTTCCTGCGCAACCTGGCCCGCGGCGAGGCGTACGTCTCCGAGGCGCCGACGCTGTGGGACGTCACGTTCCGCACGGCCGTCGCGCAGGCCGAGCTGGAGGACCGCGAGCAGCCCGGCGCCTTCCACCGGATCCGCTTCCACGGCGAGGACCGTCCCGTCTACGTCGAGACGACCCGTCCCGAGCTGCTGCCCGCGTGCGTCGCCCTGGTCGCCCACCCCGACGACGAGCGTTACCGCGAGCTGTTCGGCACGACCGTCCGGACCCCGCTGTTCGGCGTCGAGGTGCCCGTCCTCGCGCACCGTCTGGCCGAGCCCGGCAAGGGCTCGGGCATCGCGATGATCTGTACCTTCGGCGACGTCACCGACGTCGTCTGGTGGCGCGAGCTGGACCTGCCGACCCGCGCGGTCATCGGCTGGGACGGGCGGCTCGCCACCGAGCCGCCCGAGGGCGTCCCCGCCGAGCCGTACCGGGAGCTGGCCGGGCGGACGGTCTTCGCCGCCAAGGAGCGGGTCGTGGAGCTGCTGCGCGAGTCCGGCGACCTGGACGGCGAACCCCGCAAGATCAGCCGGGCGGTGAAGTTCTACGAGAAGGGCAGCAGGCCCCTGGAGATCGTCACGACCCGGCAGTGGTACATCCGCAACGGCGGCCGCGACGGCGCGACCCGGGCCGACCTCCTCGCGCGCGGCGCCGAGCTGCGCTGGCACCCCGGCTACATGCGGGCCCGCTACGACAACTGGGTCGAGGGCCTGAACGGCGACTGGCTGATCTCCCGGCAGCGGTTCTTCGGCGTGCCGATCCCGGTGTGGTATCCGCTGGACGAGGCGGGCGAGCCGCGCCACGACGCGCCGATCACCCCGTCCGAGGACGCGCTGCCCGTCGACCCGTCCTCGGACGTCCCGCCCGGCTACACCGAGGACCAGCGCGGCGCGCCGAACGGCTTCGCCGGCGACCCGGACGTCATGGACACCTGGGCGACGTCCTCGCTGACGCCGCAGATCGCGGGCGGCTGGGAGCACGACGCCGACCTGTTCGGCCGGGTCTTCCCCTATAGCCTGCGGC
The DNA here is from genome assembly GCF_900659635.1 of Actinomadura roseirufa. Classification (GTDB taxonomy): domain Bacteria; phylum Actinomycetota; class Actinomycetes; order Streptosporangiales; family Streptosporangiaceae; genus Spirillospora; species Spirillospora roseirufa. The sequence continues at coordinate 9,887 of NZ_CAACVB010000143.1, forward strand.
CGCAGGCGCACGACATCATCCGCACCTGGCTTTTCTCCACGGTCGTCCGCTCGCACCTGGAGCACGGCTCGCTCCCGTGGACCGACACCGCGCTGTCGGGCTGGATCCTCGACCCGGACCGCAAGAAGATGTCGAAGTCCAAGGGCAACGTCGTCACCCCCATCGGCCTGCTACGCGAGTACGGGTCCGACGCCGTCCGCTACTGGGCGGCGGGCGGGCGGCCCGGCACCGACACCGCGTTCGACACCGGCCAGATCAAGGTCGGCCGGCGGCTCGCCATCAAGATCCTCAACGCGTCCAAGTTCGTGCTGGGGCTCGGCGAGGCGGGCGACGGCGCCGCCGCGACCGAGCCGCTCGACCGGGCCATGCTGGCGGCGCTGTCCGGCGTCGTCCGGGACGCGACGGAGGCGTTCGAGGGCTACGACTACGCGCGCGCCCTGGAGCGCACCGAACGGTTCTTCTGGGAGTTCTGCGACGACTACCTGGAGCTGGTCAAGGCGCGGGCGTACGGCGAGGGGCCCGAGGCCCTGTCGGCGCGCGCCGCGCTGCGCACCGCGCTGTCGGTGCTGCTGCGCCTGTTCGCGCCGGTCCTGCCGTTCGTGACCGAGGAGGTCTGGTCGTGGTGGCGCCGGGGATCGGTGCACGCCGCGTCCTGGCCGTCGGCCGCCGAGCTGCCGCCCGGCGGCGACCCCGCCGTCCTCGCCGCGACCGGGGAGGCGCTGCGGCAGGTCCGCAAGGCCAAGTCGGCGGCGAAGGCGTCGATGCGCGCGGACGTGGAGCGCGCCGTCGTCCGCGGCGCCGAGGTGACCCGCGTCGCGCGGGCCGACCTCGCCGCGGCGGGCCGGATCGCCGAGCTGGCGCTGGAGGACGCGCCCGCAGGGCTGACCGTCGACGTCACCCTGGCCCCCGCCGGCTGATCTCGGGCCGCCCGCCCCGCGCGTCGGAACGCGCGGGGCGGGCGGGCCTCGGCGCGCCGTCCGTCAGGCGGGCGCGGGAGCCGTCCCGCGGTGCAGGACCGCCCTCTCCACGGCCGTCCAGGCACCGGACGTCAGCATGTACAGGCCCGCCGCCAGCGGGACGAACGCCGCGACCACGACGGTGCCGAACGGCAGGATCCGCAGGACGAGCCCCATCGGGCCCGTCGCCGTCGCCCGCCGGGACATCACGGTGGCCACCACCGCGAGCAGAGCGAACAGCGCGAGGAACACCAGCGACGGCGGGGCGAGAAGACCGCCCCCCACGAGGCCCACCCAGGTCTGCCCGAGGGGCGCCCCGAGGAGCGTGTGCGTGAGCAGGAGGTTCTGGTGACCGGCGATCGTCGCCGAGACGAACAGCCGGTACATCACCATGAAGAGTGGTGCCTGCGCGACCATCGGCAGGCAGCCGGCCAGGGGAGTGGCGCCCTCCTCCTCGTACAGCGCGGCGGTCTCGCGCCGCAGGCGTTGCGGGTCCTTCGCGTGCTTCTTCTGCAGGGCCTGGAGCCGGGGCAGCAGCCGGGCGCGTCTCCGCTCGCCCTTGGCGGCGGCGACGGCGAGCGGCAGCAGCGCGAGCCGCACTGCGGCGGTGAACACGACGATCGCGGTGGCGGTGGCGAGGGCGCCCGTTCCGGGGCGCAGGACGTCGGCGAGCCCTGTGACCAGGGCATGGGCGATCGAGACGGGGGTGTCGAGCAGGAACATGGGGACCCTTCGTGGGCGAGGTGGAGACCGGTGGCGTCGGGCCGCGCTCAGGCGGCCGCGGCCCCGGTTCCGGGTGCCCTCGGGCGGGGACGGCCCGCCGCGTCCGGGTCGCGCTGGGGGAGAAAGGCCGTCCGCAGCGTGCGGTCGCGCAGGGTGGTGCGGACGCGGGCGGGCGCCGTCCGGTGCCCCCGGTGCGCGGACGACCGCACGGCCGCCAGCACCAGCAGGCCCGAGAGGGTGAGCGCCGCGGCGGTCAGCGCCGGCGAGCCGGGCGCCGACACGGCCCAGCCGGCCACGGCGGCGACTTTCAGCAGCGTGGCGATCACCGATGACCAGGGCACGGCCGACCTCTCGTTCAGGGTTCCGTCCTGACGGACGCGCGGGCCGCCCGATCGGTTCCCACGGCCCGTCCCGCCGGCGAACGGCCCCTCCCGCGAGCGGGTAGTGTGCCGCCGGGACCCGCGGCGTTTTGCGGGCGGCCCCGCACCCGGCCCCCGGTAAGGTCGGGTGGCCTCCGGCCGCCCCGCCGCCGGGACCGGCGCGAGGCTCCCAGAGCGTGAGGTGGACCGTGAGCAAGGTCGATGTGCTGATCAAGCGGCTTGACCCCGGGCTGCCCCTGCCGCAGTACGCCCACGCGGGCGACGCCGGGGCCGATCTGGTCGCCGCGGTCGACGTGGAACTGCCCCCCGGAGAGCGCGCCGTCGTCCCGACGGGCATGGCGATCGCGCTGCCGGACGGCTACGCGGCTTTCATTCACCCGCGGTCCGGTTTGGGCGCTAGGTTGGGGGTGACCATAGTGAATGCACCCGGTACGGTCGATGCCGGCTATCGGGGTGAGATCAAGGTGACCCTGCTGAACACCGACCTCCGCGCCCCCGTCACGCTGCGGCGCGGGGACCGCATCGCCCAGATGGTCGTGCAGCGGGTGGAGCACGCGGTGTTCCACGAGGTCGCCGAGCTTCCCGGATCGGCGCGCGGAACCGGCGGATTCGGCTCCACGGGCGGGTTCGCGGATAATGAGCACAGTCGAGAAGGAGCGTGAGTCGTGGCTTTTGGACGTCGCCGGCAGGCCGAGGAGCCCGAGAAGGACCCCGGGGTGACCGAGGAGTCGGCGGAGGCCGTCGACGAGGAGGCCGAGCAGGAGGAGACCGCGGCCGAGGCGGGCTCGGGCGGCCCCTGGGACTCCGAGGACTCCTTCCCCGAGCTCCAGCGGCTCGACTTCGGGTCCCTCCAGGTCCCCGTGGCGCCCGGTCTCGGGTTCCAGGTCAACTTCGAGGCCACCCAGGTGGACGAGGAGGGCAACCCCCTCGACGGGCGGCCCGTCGCGGTGCTCGTCCAGTACGAGGAGAGCGCGATGCAGCTCCAGGTGTTCGCCGCGCCCAAGCGCAGCGGCATCTGGGAGGACGTCCGGCGTGAGACCGCCAAGGACATCCAGGAGGAGGCCCAGGGCCAGACCCAGGAGGGTGAGGGGCCGTTCGGTCCCGAGCTGCTGGCGATGGTGCCCGCGCCGCTGACCGAGGAGGTCCTCGCGGAGATGCCGCAGGAGGTCCGCGAGCAGATCCCCGCCGAGTTCGTCGAGCAGGGCTGGGCGCCGCAGATCATCCGTTTCCTGGGCGTGGACGGTCCCCGCTGGTTCCTCCAGGCCGTGGTGCAGGGCGCCGCGATCGAGGACGAGGAGCAGTGGCAGGTGCTGGAGGACGTGCTGCGCGGCGTGGTCGTGGTGCGCGGCGACGCGCCGATGCCGCCCCGCGACCTTCTGGAGCTGCAGATCCCCCAGGAGTTCAGCGAGGCCGGGGAGAACGCCGAGGAGGAGGCCGTGGAGACCTTCGACCCGTTCGAGCGCGGCCCGGAGATCACCGAGGTCCGCTGACCCCGGCGCCACCGCCGCCCACCGGGCCGCACCTCCGTTCCGGACGTGCGGCCCGCCGGTTTTCCGGCCCCCGGCCGGGCGGGCGTCCCTTGCCTTCGCGGCGCTCCGGAGGGTCAATCGGGGCATGTCGAAGAGGACGCGCAAACGCCGGGCCCGCAAGCACGGAAAGCACAACAAGGGCAAGCGGCCGAACGCCCGCCACTGAGGGCCGGCGCCGGTGTCCGGCCGGCCCTTCCCGGCGGCTCGTCCGCGGCCTCGCCCAGGTCAGCTCGGGATCAGCTCGAACGGTATCGCGTGCGGCACGCCGACCTCCCGTCCCACCGGCTCCGCGAGTTCCGTGAGGAACGCCGCGGCGTCGAAGTCCTCGCCGAGACCGGCGAAGTACGTCCGGTGCGCCAGCAGCGAGTCGATGCCCTCTTGCAGGTGACCCGTCACGTCCACGTAGTGCGTGGACTGCGGTGACCCGCCGAACAGCGCGAAGCGCACACCCCGCCACGCCTCCAGCCCGAGATCGCGGAAGACCCACCGGTTGGCGGCGTCGCGGACGGCGTCGGCGACCGCGAGGCCGAGCACCCGGTGGTCGGCCATGTTGAAGCCGCCGCCGGGGAAGGTCTCCCGGAAGTTCACCGAGAGGACCACCTCCGGGCGGTGCCGCCGGATCGCCGCGGCCAGCGCCCGCCGCAGCGGCAGGCCGTACTCCAGCTCGCCGTCCGGCAGGTCGAGGAACTCGACGGTCTCGACGCCGACGTGCCGGGCCGCCTCCAGCTGCTCACCGGTGCGGACCCGGCGCGCCTCGTCGGGGTCCATGCCGTCGATCCCGGCCTCCCCGCGGGTGGCCAGCAGCTCCGTCACCGTCTTGCCCTGCCGGGTCCACTTGGCGACGGCCGTGGACCCGCCGTACTCCAGGTCGTCCGGATGCGCCACGATCGCGAGCGCCCGGTCCCAGTCCTCAGGTACCGCTTCCATGTCCCCATCCTCGCCCATCTCACGGCCGGGGCTCCTGGTCGGCGCGTTCCAAAGGTGGGGTTTTGCCTACCCCGGTCGGCGTGCTGGACCCATCCTCGCGGCCTGCGGGCGTCCGTAGTTTCTTTCTCAGCGGCGCCCCATGAGGGGGCACCGGAGCTGAGAGGTGAGGACGATGCTCGGACGCAGGGCGGCGGGCAAGGCGGCGGGCCAGAGGGCGGGCACGCCCGCGGGGACGTCGCGGGACGAGGCGCTCCGGCTTGAGAACGTGCGCAAGGTGTACGGCACCGAGGACAACCAGGTGGTCGCGTTGGACGGGGTGTCGCTGTCGCTGCCGGCGGGGTCGTTCACCGCCGTGATGGGCCCCTCCGGTTCCGGGAAGAGCACCCTGCTGCAGTGCGCCGCCGGGCTGGACGTCCCGTCCGAGGGCCGGATCTTCGTGGACGGCGCGGAACTGGCCGGGGAGAGCGAGGCGGCGCTGACGAGGTTCCGGCGGCAGCGGATCGGGTTCGTCTTCCAGCAGTACAACCTGCTGCCGACGCTCACCGTCATGCAGAACGTGACGCTGCCGCTGAAGCTCGCGGGCCGCCGGGTGGACCGGGAGCGGGCGCAGGCGGTCCTGGAGCGGGTCGGTCTCGGCGACCGGCTCGGGCACCTGCCCGCGGAGCTGTCGGGCGGGCAGCAGCAGCGGGTGGCGATCGCGCGGGCGCTGGTCACCGAGCCGCGGGTGCTGTTCGGCGACGAGCCGACCGGCGCGCTCGACACCCGCAGCGCCCGGGACGTGCTGGGACTGCTGCGCGAGGCCGTCCGCGGGTACGGGCGGACGGTGGTGATGGTGACGCACGACCCGGTCGCCGCCTCCTACGCCGACACGGTGCTGTTCCTGGCCGACGGCCGGATCGTCGGGCACCTGCCCACGCCGTCCGCCGAGGCCGTCGCGGAGCGGATGACGCGCCTCGCCGAGGACGTCGAGCGCCAGCGCGCGATGACGGGGGCCGGACGATGACCGCCCTCGCCCTGCGCTCGCTGCGCCGCCGCGCCGGCGCCTTCCTCGCGAGCTTCCTGTCGATGTTCCTCGGCGCCACGATCCTGATGGCGTTCGCGTCCATGCTGGACACCGCGGTCGACGGCGACGTGTCCGGGCCCGCCCGGGAGACGCTGATCATGATGGCGAGCGTCGTCGGCGGCTGGGGGCTGCTGCTGGTGGTCTTCGCCGTCACCTCGACGCTCACCCTGTCGGTCCGGCAGCGGGCGGCGGAGATGGCGCTGCTGAAGAGCGTCGGCGCGACGCCGGGCCAGCTCGCCCGGATGATCGTCGGGGAGGCGGCCGGAATCGCCGTGGTGGCGGCGCTGCTGGCGGTCCCGCCGGCGATCCTCACCGGCCGCGCCCTGCTCGGGATGTTGCACCGCACGCACCAGGTCCCGGCGGCCGTCGGCCACTCCTTCGGGCCGATCGCGCTGTCGATGGGCCTCGGCATCACCTTCGTGTCCGCCACCGCCGCCGCGCTGATCACCGCGCGCCGCGCCGGCCGCGTCCGGGTGACCGAGTCGCTGATGGAGGCGTCCACCGGCACCGCGCGGATGAGCCGCAAGCGGGTCGTGTTCGCCGGGCTGTTCCTCGCGCTGGCGGCGGACCTCGCGGTCCTCACCGTCACGGTGATGCGCGACGAGGGCAGCCAGGCCATGGCCACCGCCGGGCAGGCCGACATCCTCGCCGCGATCGGGCTGGCGCTGCTGTCCCCGCTGATCATGCGCCGGGTGACGGCGCTGCTCGCCGCGCCGCTGCGCTCGCTGTTCGGGGTGACCGGCGACCTCGCGGTCACGACCATGGGGCGCCGGGCGGGCGCCATGGCCGCCGCGGTGACCCCGGTCATCCTGTTCACCGGGACCGCCGTCGGCACGCTGTTCATGCAGGCCACCGAGAACGCCGCGATGGACGCCGGCGGCCTGGTCAAGACCGCCGAGCAGAAGAGCATCGAGACGCTCAACCTGGTGGTCATCGGGATGGTGGTGCTGTTCACCGCGATCATGCTGGTGAACACGCTGGTCGCCGCGACCGCGCACCGGCGCCGGGAGTTCGGGCAGACGCGGCTCGCCGGCGCGACCCCCGGCCAGGTGCTCGGCACCGTGACGCTGGAGGCGGTGGTCCTGACCGTGACCGGCGTCCTGTGCGGGACGGTCGCCTCGGTCTTCACGATCGTGCCGTACGGCCTCGCCCGGATGGACTCGGCCACGCCGGACGGCAGCGTGTGGACCTACCTCGGGGTCGTCGCGCTCGCCGCGGTGCTCACCGGCGTCACCGCCTGGGGCGCGGCGCGGCGCACCCTCCGGACGCCGGCGATCGAGACGCTGCGCTGATCCGCCCGCCGGCCCCGGCGGCGTCCGCCCGCGGCGGGCCGGGGGTCATGGCATCCGCCATGGCCCCCGGCCCGCCGTTCGTCGTTGGACGGGCCCTCGCCGCGCTGGCGGGGCCCCGCCGGGGCCGGGGTCGGGACGCGTCGCTTGACGGGGCACGGTACGCTGGGTGAGTACTCACTCATTCATGGAGGTCGTGATGTTCGGGGTACCGGTGGCGCAGGCGGCGACGGGCGTCCGGGCGGTCTGGACGGACGGCCGGCGCGTCGAGCGCGTCGCCTACGCGATCGGGGCCGCGCTGTTCGCGTCCGGCCTGTTCCACCTGCTGGTGTTCGCCGTGGACGGCGGGCCCTGGGAGGGACCGGTGTCGTGGCGCAAGGCCGTCACGTTCGGGCTGTCCTTCGGGCTGACGCTGACCTCGATCGCCTGGGTGACCTCCTACGTCCCCCTCGGCGCGCGCGCCCGCAACGTGATCCTCGGCGTGTTCACGGCCGACTGCGTCGCCGAGGTCGGGATGATCACGCTCCAGGCGTGGCGGCGCAGGCCGTCCCACTTCAACATGGAGACGCCGCTGGACACCGCGATCTCCCGGGGGCTCGCGGCGGGCGGCGTCATCCTGATCGTCACCCTGGTGATGTTCACGATCGCGTCCTTCCGGGCCGCGCCCGGCACCGCGCGCAGCATGACCATCGCCGTCCGGGTCGGGTTCGTCGCCCTGATGTTCGCGCTGCTCTCCGGCGCGGTGATGATCGCCAGGGGGGTGGCCCTGGTCCAGACGGGCCACCAGCAGGCCGCCTACCACGTGGCCGGGGCGCTGAAGCCCGCGCACGCGGTGACCATGCACGCGATCCTCGTCCTGCCCGCGCTGGCGTGGCTGCTGACCTACACCCGCCTGCCGGAGGACCGCCGCGTCCGGGTCGTCGTGCTCGCCTCGTCCGCCTACGCCGTCGCGGCGGTCGCCGTGATCGCCGTGTCGGCGATCCGGTTCGCCGCCGCCTGACCCGGGTCCCGGCCCGCGGCCCGGCCCGAATCGCCCGTTCGGCCGACCCCGCGGGCCGGAACCCGTCCTTTCGGCCGAGGGCCGCGCCCTTCCCGCCCGGTCATACTCCCGTCGAGAACGACGGGAGCGCCCATGCAGGAGCACACGCGGGACGACGAACGACGCCCGGACCGTGACCGGGCGGCCGGGGACGTGCCCCGCCCCGGGCCCGGCGGCGCCCCGCCGGGCCTGGCGCGCGCCGGCGCCGTCATGGCGGCCGGGACGGTCGCGTCCCGCCTGACCGGGTTCGTCCGCACCCTGGCCGTCGGCTCCGCGCTCGGTACCGCCCTGCTCGGCGACGCCTACCAGACCGCCGAGATGATCCCCTACACCGTCTACGAGCTGCTGCTCGGCGGGCTGCTCGCGGGCGTCCTGGTCCCGTTCCTGGTCCGGCGGCGGATGCGGGACGCCGACGGGGGCGAGGCGATCGAGCGGCGGCTGCTCGGCGCGGCGCTGCCCGCGCTGGCCGTCCTCACCGTGCTGGCCGTGCTCGCCGCGGACCGGCTGACCTCCCTGTACGCGGGCGACTACACCGGACGGCAGCGCGAGGTCACGGTCCTGCTCACCCGGCTGCTGCTCGTGCAGGTCTTCTTCATCGGCGTCAGCGGGCTCGCGGGCACGATGCTGACCGTGCGGCGGCGGTTCGCCGCCGCGGTGTGGGCGCCGGTCGCCAACAACCTCATCACGGCGGCGGCCGCGGGGGCGTTCCTGTGGGTCGCCGGGCGCGGGCGGACCACCGCCACCGTCACCGACGCGCAGCTGACGGTGCTCGGCGTCGGCTCCGTGCTCGGCACGCTCGTCCAGACCGCGCTGCTCGTGTGGACGCTGCGCTCGGCCGGGTTCCGGTGGCGGCCGCGCATGGACCTGCGCGGCGCCGGGCTCCGCGAGCCCGCCCGGACCACGGGCTGGATGCTGCTCTACGTCGCCGTGGCGCAGGCGGGCGTCCTCGTGATCGCGAACGTGGCGTCCCGCGCGGGGGCCCGCGCCGCCGCCGCGGGCCATCCGGAGGGCGGCGGCCTCGCCGCCTACAAGCTCGCCCTCGTGCTCTTCCAGCTGCCGCACGCGGTGGTCGCCGTGTCGCTGATCACGGCGCTGCTGCCCCGGATGAGCGCGCACGCCGCCGGCGGCCGCCGCGACCTGGTCCGCGCGGACCTGTCGCGCGGCCTGCGGCTGGCCTGCGCGCTGCTCGTCCCGCTGTCGCTCGGGATGCTGGTGTTCGCCGTCCCCGGCTCGGTGGCGCTGTTCTCCTACGGCAGCGTGACGCCGGACGCGGCGCGCCGGGTCGGCGCGGTGCTCGCGGTGTTCGCGCTCATGGTCGTCCCGTTCACCGTCCACCAGCTGCTGACGCGCGTGCTGCACGCCCTCGGCGACACCCGCTCCGCCGGGCTGATCGCGGTCCCGGCCGGGATCGCGCAGGCGGTCGCGGCGGTGCTGCTGCTGCGCTGCGTCCCGCCGTCCGACGTCGTGACCTGGCTTCCGGCGGCGTCCGGGCTGTTCTCCGCCGTCGGGGCGGCCGGGGCGTTCCTGGTGCTGCGCCGGCGGCTCGGCGGCGCGGACGGGCGCCGCATCGCCGCCACGCTCACCCGCCTGCACGTGGCGGCGCTGCCCGCGCTGGCTTTCGCGGCGGCGGTCGTGTGGGGCTTCGGCCGCATGCCGGGGGAGCGGCTTCCCGGCGTCCTCGCGGTCCTGGTGGGCGGGCTCGGCGGCGCCGTCCTCTACTTCGCGGTGGGCCGCGTGATGGGCGTGCCGGAGCTCGCCCACCTCACGGCGATGGCACGCGGCCGGCTCCGCCGCCGGCCGGCCGGTGTCAGCGCGGCCGGTGGGCGGGCACGGTCCTGACCGGGTGGCCGAGGGCGCTGCCGGTGACCCAGCGCGTCCAGGGCAGCTGCCAGTATCCCCAGCCGTTGGTCCACTCCAGGATCCGGTCGGTGCCGGTCACGGTGACGACGTCGCCGCGCAGGGAACCCGCGTAGTACCACCGGGCGAACCCGGGCGGGGCGTTGACGCAGCCGTGGCTGACGTTCTCCCGGCCCTGCGCGCCCACCGACCAGGGCGCGGAGTGGACGTACTCGCCGCTGCTGGAGATCTGCACCGCGTGCCGCACCTTCAGCTTGTAGTAGCGGGGGTCCCGGTGGTCGGTCACGCCCATCCACGCCGACGTCATCACGACCGGGTCGCCCTTGCCCATCGTGAGGTGCACGCCGCTGGTCGTGGTGTACGCGCGGCGCCCGCCCTTGCCGGCGCTGATCCCGGCGGTCCGCACCAGGCGGCCGCCGATCCGCACGCTCATGCGGTGCGACCTGGTGTCGACCGTGCTCAGGCGGGCGGCGCCGACGTCGAAGGAGGCGGCGTGACCGGCCGCGCCGTACACGTCCGGCGCGGCCCGCACCCCGGCGGTGTGCGCGGTGAGCGCGACGTGCTCGTGCGCGGGCCAGTAGCGGCGGGGCCGGAACACGACCCGCTGCGGGGTGACCCAGTGCCAGGCGCCGGTGACGCGCCGGGTCGTCCGCAGCTCCAGCGCGCGCTCGACGGCCGCGCGGCGGCCGATCGGCCGGTCGAAGTCGACGATGACCGGCATGCCGACGCCGACGAGCTCGCCGGGCCGCGGCGTGACGTCGACGATCCGGAAGGTGCCGGCCGGGCGCAGCGTGGTGAACCGGGACGTGGCGGCGGTGCGGGCGCCGTTCCCGTCCGTCCCGGTGGCGGAGACGGTGTAGGCGGTGCCGGGGCGGAGGGTCCAGCGCGTCCGCCAGCCGCGCCGCCCGGCGGTCATGCGCCCGGGGACGGGGGCGGCGTCGCCGTCCGCGCGGACCGTGACGCGCTCCAGCGTGCCCCGCACGGCGGTGACGACGACGTGCTCGTCCGGGAGGACGTCCCGGGATCCGCCCGCCGGCGCGACGGCGATCGCGGCCTGGACGCGGGGCGCGGCCGCCCCCGGAATCCCCGCGGCGACCTCCGGGG